>JAOUKO010000351.1 GCA_029882525.1 Candidatus Aminicenantota bacterium
AAATCCCAGAAAAAAGACAAAAAATATCTTTCATTAGAGTAAAGGTTGACTTCGAATCGGTTCTCAGTCAAACAGAACAATATTCAAACCTCCTCCGTTATTCTGGATGGAGAGGAGCACCGCCATCTCAGTAAAGTAGCCAGAATCAAACCCCGGCAAAAGGTCTGGCTCTTCGATGAGGAGGGAAGGAATTACTTGGCTGAAGTGGTGAAAATCGAGAGGGATAGAACCCGGCTGGTCATCCTGGAGAGAGAAGATGCACAGGAGCCCAGCTTGCATATCACTCTTGGTCAGGCCCTCATCAAAGCCAAAAAAATGAACAGTATCATCCAGAAAGCCACAGAGCTCGGAGTTGCCGCCATTGTTCCTGTCATCACTGCCCGAACGATCATTAGGATCGAAGAAAAGGAAGAAAAAAAATTAGAAAGATGGAAGAAGATCATTCGTGAGGCCGCCAAGCAGAGCCATGTTTCTTTCCTCCCTTCAATCATGTATCCTGTAAAGCTTGATAAACTGATCCGGGAATGCAATGAAGAGAAAAAGCTGCTATTGAGCGAGAACCAAGGGAAACTGCTCAGAGATATACTCATTCCAGGTTCGCGGAAAGGGGAGCCTCCCTCATCTGTGCTTCTCCTCGTGGGGCCGGAAGGAGGCTGGACCGATAAGGAGGAGAGATTTATCCTGGACCATGGGTTCGAGGCAGTAAGTTTAGGGAACCAGATATTGAGGACCGAGACAGCTGCGCTATCCAGTCTGGCAATGATAGCTCATTTTTGGAATTCGTGAGATGTTTCTCCAAGGACAAAAAGTAGGCAAGTATCAGATACTGCGCTCTTTAGGGAGCGGAGGCTTTGGCTCTGTTTTCCTGGCTAAGGATACCTGGCTGAATATTAAGGTGGCCATTAAAGTTCCTCATAAGCAATCTTTGGAGCTCTTTAAACTCTTGAAAGAGCCGAGACTCCAGGCTGCGTTGAACCATCCGAATATAGTCCGGATGATTGCTGCCGAAAAGCAGAACAGGATTTTTTTCATGGTGATGGAATATATCAAGGGAAAGACCCTTGAAAAAATTTTAGAGAAAGAAGGGAAGCTGGATATTGATCAAGCCGTCGATTATATGACCCAAATCTGCTACGGCGTTGACCATGCCCATAAAAGCAAGATTGTGCATAGAGACCTGCGGCCCTCTAATATCATTGTTTCCGAAGATGGAACCGCTAAGATCACGGACTTCGGCACCTCTGTCTGGCTGAATAACATTCCCTATGCTTCGACGAGAATCGGCTCCCCTCCGTACATGGCACCTGAACAATTCATGGGGAAAGCCACGTTCAGCTCCGATGTTTATTCTTTAGGATGCATTTTCTATGAAATGATCACCGGTGAACCACCGATTCTCGACCCAGATCCTTTTAAGATTTTAGAAAAGGCGAAAGAGGGAAAGATTAAACCCCCAAGGTTGAAAAATAAGGACGTTCCCAAAGAGATCGATGACCTTATCATGAAGTGCCTGGCGACACAGACCGATGAAAGATTCCAGAAACCTTCGGAAATCATCAGACGGCTCACTGTTTTTAAGGGAAAGGAAGCGAAAAGGTCAGAAATCGAGGACATAATGGGAAGGATCAAAGCCCGGGAGAGAACCACCACAAATCCCTGCTGGAATTGTCGCCGTCCTTTACCCTATAAGTCAAAAATCTGTCCTTACTGCGGGGAGTCAACTTAATTCTTTGAGATAAGAGGCGGAAGATGGGCCCGCCTTGAGGCAGATTGACTTAATTTTGCGATTAAGATAAGATGAGATGCCTGTTTCAAAAAATATTTCATTAATAAGCATTATCATACCTTTCAGAGGAGTCATACATGAGTCCATTCAATGAGAAAGACGGAATCGTCTGGATGAATGGGGAGTTTGTTTCCTGGAAGGATGCGAACATTCATATCGCTTCCCACGTCATCCATTACGGAAGCTGCCTTTTTGAGGGATTCCGTGCCTATGACACTCCTAAAGGCACTGTGATTTTTCGGCTCGACGCTCACATCAAAAGGCTTTATAACTCGTGCAAGATGTACCGGATGGAAATTCCCTTTACTCAGGAAGAGTTCGAGAAAGCTGTGGTCGAGACTATCACAGCGAATAAGCTCAAAGCATGCTACATCCGGCCCATCGTCTACCGCGGCTATGGGACTCTGGGAGTCGATCCTTTTCCCAATCCGGTGGATTGTGCCATACTGGTCTGGGAATGGGGGCAATATCTAGGTGATGACGCCCTGGAGAACGGTGTCGATGTCAAAGTTTCCACTTGGTCGAGGATGGCACCGAACACGTTTCCTGCCCTGGCAAAATCAGGAGCCAATTACATGAACTCTCAGTTGATCAAGATGGAAGCCATCCTTGATGGATATGTAGAAGGGATCGCTCTCAATGTCAGGGGCCATATCTCTGAAGGGAGCGGGGAAAATATATTCCTGGTGATGGATGGTGAAGTTCATTCGCCGCCGCTCTCCGCTTCCATACTTCCCGGGATCACCAGAGATACTGTGATCCGGATAACCAAAGATTTGGGGATTCCCTTTACCGAAGACACGGTTCCCAGGGAAATGCTCTACATCGCTGATGAGGTCTTTTTCACAGGATCTGCCGCAGAGATCACCCCCATTCGCTCGATAGACAAGATAGCCATCGGCAGCGGCAAGAGAGGACCGGTCACTAAGAAAATTCAGGATGAGTTTTTTGCTTATATCAAAGGAGAGAGAAAAGATAAATACAATTGGCTCGTGTATGTTTGAACTCAGCCTAAAGGAGTTAAGCCATGAAAATTGATGATCTCTTAAAAATAGCCATCGAAAGCGAGGCCTCTGACCTTCATTTGAAGCCGGGAAACCATCCCATCCTCCGCATCAATGGAGTGCTCAAGCCGTTGACCGCGTTTCCTCGATTGACCTCCGAACACA
>JAOUKO010000352.1 GCA_029882525.1 Candidatus Aminicenantota bacterium
TGTAGGTTCCCATTCCCTGATTTTTGCTGCCGTTGTAGTAGAAGACCACTCGTTTCCCCTCATCGTCGATGTCTGCCAGGCTGAACCAGCGGTCATGGAAATCAGTGAGCCTCTTCAATACCTGTCTTTCCCAGTCCGTGAGGTAAAGGTCGTAGTCGGTCTTTTCCTCTGAGGATTGAGCTCCGAACACCAGCTTCTCTCCATCGCCGCTCAAGCAGAACGACCACGCTCCTCCAAGCAGCGGTCTGCGGGGAATGGACGGCCAGACCCACTCGCTGCCGTTAAAGCCGGGAGCCAGGATGGTTCGCTGTTTCAAACCCGGGATATCCAGGAAGATAATCCCGCAGGGATTGCCGTATCGTCTGGGACCCAGGTGTCCCTTGAGCAGGCAGGCGGCGCGTGTTCCCTTCCTGTCGATCGTGTAGTTGGATACCCGCTCCCATTCGGCACACTCGAAATAAAGCGGTTCTAAGTCCTTATCCTTTAAGGCGTCGATCGGAAAGGAGACAACCTTGAAGCCTGTGCCGTCCGTGTTGACCACAGCCAAATAATGGTCCAGGATGTTTTTGGGCTCCCCGAGACTCAAGGAGAAAATCGCTACCTGTCCGTTTCCGCTCAGCACCGGAGGCTTGGAACCGACTTTCAGAGGGATTTCCTCGAAGGGAGCAGGCGCTGTCATGGTTCCACTCCGGAAAAGCTCTGTCTCTTTTCCGCTGTCGACATTCATAATCCTGACCACCATGAGAGATTCCTGGCCATTTTTTATCTCCACTGTGTACAGCACCAGCCGGCCATCATCGCTCAAGCAGGGATATCCCACCACGTTGTTCCCGGAATAGGTCAGCCTTTTTATTTCGCTATGGCTGACCGGGCTGGCGGCTGGCAGGTATAATGATGCCAGCCAGAGCAAAATAAAAAAGGCGGCAAGTTGTTTATATTCTCTAAACATGTCTCCAAAGCCTCCGTAGGAGTGGTTGTTGGTGAATCCGGAGTTCATCTTTATTATTCAAAAATTTAATCCTCATTCTATCTTTCCTGTCATCCTGCAGCTCATAAGATCACTCCAGGATCAGGCCTCTTTCTCTATTCGAACCAGCGTATCCTTTGATCCCTGACCTCCACCGATATGATCTTTCACTCTTTCGATTATCTCCATCGGGTTCACGCCGTTTCCTGTTTTTTCCCACCAGACGAGGTGGGTGTCCCTGTCCTCGCTCTTGAACCGCCGGGCTCTGGCCACGTTCCCGACTGCCGTGTGGCCTAAGCCTTCGGCAAGAGCCACGGATTCGGGATGGATCCTTCTGGTGGTGAGGACCCGGACGGTCAATGATCCCGCGGAAGAAGTCACCCGGACTCTGTCGCCGTCCTTGATGCCCATCTGACCGGCGACATCCTTGTTCATCCACAGACGGTTTTCATGGAAAATCTCTCTGGCCCATTTGCAGTTGGCTGTTTTTCTGCCCATAAGATTGGTTTTGTATGTGGTCAGGATGAAACTATCCTTCGTTCTCTTTTTCTGCGAAGCAGGGATTTGGTACTCAGGCAGGGGAGGATTGTTCTCTTTTTCCAGTTTTAGGGAATAGATCTCAACTTTCGAGAGTTTTTGAGGATTCGCTGTGCTTTTTTGATTCGGGGAACTTTTCCTGTCCTGACATCTGCCCACCCAGAATCCCCTCTCTTTCAAGCCGTTCAAACCCTGCTGGGTCTTCAGCTCCGGCAGGGCATCTATTTTCCTGGATACGAAATCCTGCGTGTCCTGATAGGGAATGTTCCCTGAAACGCTTCCGCCGATCCGCCGGGCAAGCTCCAGGCAGACGCTTCCTATTTCAACGGCTTCGCCTTTGGGCTGGAAAGATGGCTCCAAGAGTTTCCCAACGTCAAATGATGGAGACCTCAGGGCTTTGGCGACACTCAACAGGGAAACAGCCGGCTGTCTGAGATTCAGGATGGGATTTCCGTCCAGGGAGGGAGCAAAACTCAGCCCCCACCCTTCAAGGTAAGTGGCTGCGGGAAGAACCATATCAGCCAGGAGGGCTGTCTCAGTCAGGTGGGTATCCATGACCACAAGAAAAGGAACCAGATCCTCATCTTTGAGCAGCCGGGCTGTGGATTTACAGTTAGGGTTGGTGAAAGCAGGATTAGAGAGATAGGAAAAATATGTATCGATAGGATTGTTCGACTCCCTGAGTTCAGCAAGTTCGTGTCTGGTTTTGCCTGGAGTCGGAAGGGAATGGGCCAGACGTTCCTCCTTTGGTTTCGCGCCTCCCGGAATCTGGGGAAAGAAGAGTCCTCCGGCTTTCTCCAGGTTGCCGACCAGCCAGTTCAGGAGGGAGATGCATCTGGCGCTCTGGGTCCCGTTGTCATGATCAATCACCCCTCCTCCGAATATTGCCACTGAAGGCTTTTGGGTGGCGAACTCGACAGCGAGACGTTCAATATCTGCGGCTCTCATCCCGCTCTCTCTTTCGGCTCGCTCAGGAGTGTATGGGGAGAGATGGCGTTTGAGACCGGAAAAAGTAAGGTTGGTCCTTTCTTCTATAAAATCCCTGTCCGCCAGCCCTTTATCCGTGATCACCTTGGCCATAGCCAGGGCGACGATGCCGTCGGTTCCAGCTCTCACGGGGTGCCAGGTGTCGCTCTTGGCTGCTGTCTCTGACATCCGGACGTCAAAGGTGATCAGTCTCGCGCCTTTTTCAGTGCGGGCCAGGACAAGTCTTTGAGCCAGGCCGATAAAATGGTCATGATTGGCGAAGGGATTGGCTCCGAAATTAAAGATGGTGCGGCTCCTTCCCACATCCTCGATAAGATCAGATGAGCCGACCATGGACTCGATGGCTGCGCTGCGGTTCAGGTTTTTCCAGGCTGCCCTGTCGATGATCCCGGGACCGCCCAGAGAGGATAAAAATTCATTAAGGAGAGTGTCGCTGTGCCCGATATCGACCAC
>JAOUKO010000353.1 GCA_029882525.1 Candidatus Aminicenantota bacterium
TCGGACATATCCAATAGCGAATTTCGCCGAATGGACGATAAAATTAGGAGGTCAAATTCAAGGACTGTCTGATAAATTTATTTCGAAAATTTTTCGTTCTAGCTGGCGAGATTTCGAACCTCAATTTAAGTCCGCCTAAGAACGGCAAGGCTACATGTGAGTTCTGGTTCAGCTTAGCAAAAAGAGTTTCAATTGGTCGATGCTTATTTTCCGGATAAGCATCTTTCCAACTTAAGATGAGTTGATCGTCTACACGAGTTAGTACAGCGTTGACACCGTTGATGAACTCGGGTCTCAAAGTTCCGATCGTCTTTTGACTCAGGTCTGGATTTTTCGCATCATCATAATCTCGGCAAAGCATCTCGAATAGGATCCGGGCCAAGGTCACGATAAAGTAGTGAATATTGATGCGATGCGGGTCAATTCCGGGGATGTTGTCGAAGAAGTAATTTTGGACGAGATCCTTAATTCCATTTTCGATTTTCCAACGAGATGTGTATTCTTTGAGAATTCCCTTGGCATCGAGTCCTTTCATGGTGGACCCAAAGCATCTCATTCTCCCATTCGACTCTTGGCGTTTTAGAACACAGTGAATGATTTTCTCGGTCTGTGGTATTGGAATGGCGAAGGTTCCTTTGGAATAAGTGTGATCTTCATCGTAAAATAACCAAATCGGATTATTCTCAAGAAAAGAGTCGATGAATTTCTTGACCTTTTTATTCTGCTTTACGCACATGGTTAAATCTGCACCTAATCCTTGGTCTGGATCTGCAATATATTTCCATACATGTTGTGCGGTATATTCGCTATCAAGATAGACGTGATCGACATCAAGACTGCCAAAAGCTTGGAGAAGTAATTCTCGAACAAATCTTTCGATGGTAGTGGTCGCCCTTGCTTTTCCATTTCTGAACTCAATGGTAATTGGTGCACCGGTCTCAATGTCCCAAGCCAGATGAGGCCGAAATCCGGGAAAGCAAATATGTCTTTTAGGGGAAGGGCCTTTTCCAATATTTTTTAGCTCCACATCATCATTGGTAAAGTCTCTCATCTTGAAATCTAAGGCAATGCGCTTGCTCTGAATTAGTTGATGTTGACGGCTGGCTTGAGTTAAATACCTTCTTAATTGCAGTAGCTGATCTTCATTGATATCAGCGAGCCCTTCTAGGAGAGAAGTTTTGGTTGGCATATTCACTAAACCAGAAAGGAGTGGAAGGCTCAATTCATAAGTCTGACATGCTTTCGAGATACTCGAATGCCCCGCCCAAATTCTCCCGAGATCAAGGAGGAGAAGGGAAAACCAACTGTAGGAGCGATCGGGATCCAAGTTCATCATGGAAGTTGCTTTCTCGAAAATTTTAAGCCGATTCAGGTAGGGTAGAAACAGGAAGATTCCGGGATTGGCCAGACGGATCGGTTGATCCTTTAACTTGTTTACCAAAGAGATGAAGTTCAGATCCAGGCGCACAGGCGATTCGGAGCTTGAAGCATCAGGATGTAAAAAGGGCGGTAATGCCTCATCCCTTTTACTTTCGGGTTGTTGGAGTCGGTCGAGGTCTCCTTTATACTTGGACTTAAAATCCTTAACCTTCCATTTGCTAAAGATTTTTGTCAGACAGGTTTGATCGATTTTGATCGATTTTGATTTGAGAATGTTGAGGTAAAATTCCTCGTCTTTCTGTGGTTTTTGAATTTTGGAGATAATGATTGTTCCCTCTTCCTTAAATCCCAATTTTGAATTTCGGAATTGAGGTCTGGCCTTTTCAACAAGCCCCAAGAGTCCTAAAGACAGGAAGTTCTTCTTATGGTGTTCGAATGATACCCGAGAACCGTTATAGCGTCTTGTAACCCCTCTGACTTCTAAAGTTCGAAAGACTTCAATCAAATTCTGGGTGCGATCACGATCATTGAAGAAAGTTTTTCTTTCAAGCCGGTTATTCTTTAGTTGAGAGAGTCGTATTACTCTTAGATTTAGGGCGTTGAAGTCGACAGCCTTGTATGGCTTTGTTCCTAAGGCCCAGCCATAGGAAGCATAAAAATGTCGCATTTTTACAAGGGAAATATTCTTATCGAATCCCTTTAATATAAGAACCATTTTGGTTGCCGGAATCCACGGACGGGCCTTCTTCAGAACAAGTATCATGCGTTCAATTTCGATAGGCAATGGTTCGGTTATTCGTTTCGAATCGAGACCGATTAGGCCAATGACGCCAGCCGTTTTGAAAGCATTCAAACTTTGTCGATACGCGTACTCGGTGAGGCCGTACTTACGAAGAACAGTGTCAGTAGTGGCTTCGTCAAGCCACGTGGATCGTATTGCCTCATATCGACAGCAAGCAGGATCAAAGAATGGATAAGACAATTTTGCGTTGGCGTTGTTATGGACATTGAGGACGGAATTAAGAAAATGAGGATAAATAATAGCCATTTTATTCTCCAAAAAAGCGACAAAATAGGGCAAAGCGTAAAGGCTTTATTTCTGCAATAAGCTATCATTTACTCTTTAAATGTAAAGTCTTTATTTCAGTAAAATTCTGATCTTTTTCCTTTTTCGTTTCAGGGAATAACTCATAAGCATCTTTAAATAAACGAATTACAAAATTTTCATGATTATGTAGCCACTGAAATAATCTATTTACGTTTTTAAGCAAAAAAAATGGCTGATGCCTATATTCAAAGCAACAAGCCATAAAGATGTAAAAAATGAAATTATGTTTAAGTATATTGTTTATAGATAGTTATTGTTTGATTCTCCAATAATTACATGAGCGGTTACGGAGAAATTTTTAACCATGCGAAGAGAAAGTCTTGTCGTTTTTGTCGAATTAACCCCTTGGATATGTCTGAAATTACCAACGTTCCAGCGGAAACCATCCCCACAAATCTCATTTTCTCCATCTACTCTATAAGATGGAAAATAGAGATTATCTTCAAAATA
>JAOUKO010000354.1 GCA_029882525.1 Candidatus Aminicenantota bacterium
TGGGAGCTTCGAAGGGAGAGCACAGCGAAGACAGACGCACGTATTTTTCAGGGACCAGAGTCCGGCGGATGGACACCCGGGTGGGCACTGTGTATCTTTTCATCCCAAAGCTGCGGAAAGGTGGATACATTCCGTTCTTTATCACCGAGAGGAGACGATCGGAACAGGCCTTGATCGCGCTTATCCAGGAGGCATTTATCAACGGGGTATCCACTCGGAAGATAGAGCGTTTGGCCAGATCGTTGGGCATAGAGTCGATCTCAGCCTCTCAGGTCTCAGAGATTAATAAGGCTCTATCGGAACAGGTTGAATATTTTCGCACCAAACCCTTAGAGTCAGAGTACCCTTTTTTATGTCAAGGGGCAATGAATTTTTACCCCTTTCGGGCATTGAAAATTTACCCCCTTTTTTTTGTTTCATGATTGTGTAACCTCGGGCTGTCTTATCAGCCCGGCCTTTACTTTTTCCTTCAAACGATAAGAGTTTCCTTTGATGTTTATGGTGGTGGAATGATGGAGCATACGGTCCAGGATGGCCGTGGCGATAACAGGATCGCCGAAAATCTCATTCCACTGGCTGAAGCTTCGATTGGAGGTCAGGATCAGAGCGCCTCTTTCATAGCGACGGGAGACGAGCTGAAAGAAAAGATGGGCGCCGTGCCGGTCAATCGGGATATATCCGATTTCGTCAATGATAAGAAGTTTGGGCTGGCAATAAAACTTAAGTCTTTCCTCGATCCGATTTTCCGCGTAGGCCTTGCTGAGAGAGGCGATAAGAGGCATAGCCTGGGTGAAGTAAGTTCTGTAGCCCTCGGTTACGGCCTTAATGCCAAGCGCCACAGCCAGATGAGTCTTCCCCACGCCTGGAGGACCGAGGAAAATGACGTTCTCACCGTTGTCGATAAAACGGCAAGTAGCCAACTCTTTGATCCGTTTTTTATCAATCGAGGGTTGAAAATCAAAGTCAAAGCTCTCGAGTGTCTTGACGAAAGGAAACTTGGCCAGGCACGTCCGCATGGCAATATTTTTCTCTTTTTTAGCGACGACCTCCTGCTTCAGGAGCTGGTCGAGAAAATCGCTGTAAGGTTGATTATTTTTTGAAGCTTCTTCCAAAAAGCTTTCCACCAGCTCATGGGTTTTAAAAAGCTTTAAAGCTTTGAGGTTCTCCTGGATGCGTGTGATCTGGGCGCTCATACCGCACCTCCCTCAACAAGACGCTCATAGAACCCTAGGTCACGGACTTCAACCTCATCAGGTGAGGTCTGAGAGGGAATTATTTTCTCAGGAAGCTTTCGCCGGCTGAAAATCCCTTCATAATGGGCTCTCTCAAGCTGTAACTGATAGTTTCCCCGACACCGGGGATGAACAGCAATCAACTGGCCCTGATGATAGATGCGGACCTGCTCCGGCTCACTCTGGACCTCGACTTGTTTCCCCACAAACCGGAAATGCACCGAATAGCGGTTCGTCTCAAAGGTCACCATGCAGTCCTTTGAGACATGCCGGATGACACGATCTTGGATCACATAAGGGGGTTTTAAACGATGATCGATAAGAATATCTCGCTCCTCTTCGAACATCTCGACGGGCTTGCGGTGTGTCGTACCATGGATCCTCTGATCGGCCACAGCCGTCACCCAGCGCATCAGAGTGTCGTTGAGGTGCTCGAGAGAATCAAATGTTTTCCCCCTCAGGAAGCGCTTGACATACTTAATGCCTGACTCCACCTTGCCCTTGGTCTGGGCCCGGTAAGGACGATGTGCCCAGGGACGAAACCCGTAATACTGACTGAAATCCCAAAACGTCGGGTTCCACTGAATATGGCGACCTTCAAAATCCCGGGAAACAACCACGCTCTTGGCATTATCATAGACGACCTCATGAGGAAGGCCGCCAAAGTGATCAAAGGCTTCCCGGTGGCAGTTAATGAATGTCGAAAGTTTTTCGTTGTTGGTCCCCTTGGAAAAAAACTTCCGGCTGTACCCCAGAGTCATGACAAAAAGATGTGCCTTGGAACGTTTGCCCCCAATGACTGTCCAGCATTGTCCCCAATCCACCTGACCTTGTTTACCGGGCGGTGTCTCAAAGCGCGATGTCGCCTCTGCTTTCGCCTCCTCTCGCAGAGGCCGGACATATCTCTTTACCTGGTCATAGCTGCCGGTATACCCCCGCTCCTGCAGCTCCTCAAAAATCGATTGGGCACAGTACCCAACTGCCGCCAATCGCTGCCGGATATAGTCTTCATAAGGTACTATTATCGTCGGCGTCTTCTCTCGGCGTTGATACGGCACTGGCTTTTCCTGCCGAAGTATCTTGCGGACAGTCTGAACACTTATCCCAAGAGTTCGTGCAATCGACTTTTTGGACTCCTGCAGCTTAAACCGGCTGTGGATCTCATGCCAAAAATCTCCATTAACCATGCTCTCGCCTCCCGAATCGATGATCGGGAGTATTTTCCTCTCTTTTTGATTCATAGGCTATCCCCTTTCATAATCAAAGGGGGGTAAATTTTCGTTGCCCATAAAGGGTTATTATTGCATGCCCGTTGACATTTTTATGGATCGATGCTCTCTATGAGAAGGTCAGAGACGATGGCCGAGTCATTTCCATGGCATTAATGATCGCCTATGGGATAAACCGTGAAGGGAAGAGGGATATCCTGGCCATTGAGCCTATGTATGAGGAATCGGAAGAGACCTGGCGTGAGTTTTTTCGCAAGCTGAAGCGCAGAGGAGTGCGAAAGATCTGTCTATGCGTCTCTGATGCTCATCAGGGCATCCAGAAGGCTTTGAAGAAGGAATGGATCGGATCGAGCTGGCAGCGCTGTAAGGTCCACTTTATGCGGAATATCCTGGCTAAAATCCCTCATAAGGAGAAGAAACGCTTTGCAGAGAGGCTAAAGCAGATATGGCTGCAGCCGGATAAACAATCTGC
>JAOUKO010000355.1 GCA_029882525.1 Candidatus Aminicenantota bacterium
TCATTTACCCTCCTTCAAAAGTCAACTTGGAGGGGGAACTGACTTCCCCCTTCCAACGCGCGCTTCCGCTCGCTGCCTCCCCTTCTCGGGCGGGGCATGAACCCACGCCCTGCGACCAAGGGGGCATACCCCCTTGGATTCCCCGACGATCGTTTCCCCGCGGCAAGCCGCGGGGCATATCATCCGATCGTCAACCATCATAAGGCAAAACCAAATATAAGGAAGAGGAGAAGAGCAATGCCGGCAGCCGCAAAGGCATAGGGGAGTTGCGTTCTCACATGGTCGATATGGTCAGTTGCCGCAGCCATTGAAGAGATGATGGTTGTGTCAGATATCGGGGAACAGTGGTCGCCAAAGACTCCTCCGCCGAGGACGGAACCCAGAACCAATCCAGGATGGAGGTTGATGAGATTGATCATCGGCACAGCGATGGGAATCATGATGGCAAAGGTTCCCCAGGATGTTCCTGTTGAGAAAGCGATGAAACAGGAGATGATGAAGACAACCGCAGGAATGAATCCAGGATTGATAGTGGATTTGGCGGCTTGAGCGACAAAGGGCCCGGTTCCCAGAGCATCACAGGTATCGCCGATGGAAAAAGCCAGCATCATCAAAGTGGCCACGGGGATGAGCCCGCCGACGCCCTTCATGAAGACATCTGTTATTTCTTTGACTTTCATTATTCCCTGGACCCGATAGGCGATGGCTCCTGCAACGAGCCCGGAGATAACAGCCCAGAGTACAGAGACCGAGCCCGAGCCTTCCATCAGGTTCCCTTTTCCTGTGATCAGGAGGACGACCGGCATCATGACTACCATGGTGACGACGGGAAGAACCATGTTCAATGCTCGTGGGGGGATACCTTCCTTGGCTTCCAGAGAGACGACATCGGTCGAAACCAGGGGTTCGGCTCCGTCCCGCAGGAGCTTGTTTTCCACTCTGACCCTGCGCTCAGCCTTTTTCATCGGGCCAAAGTCCTTTTCCGTCAGAACGACGATGAGCACAAGAGCCAGAGCGAGGATCGCATAAAAGTTGAAGGGCATGGAGATAACGAGATATTTTACCGGGCTTTCCACTCCCTGGGAGGCGAGGAGGCCGATGACAAATGCGCCCCAGGCGTTTAAAGGGAAGAGGATGCATTTTGGCGCGGATGTGGAGTCGAGGATGTAGCTGAGCTTTTCTCGGGATATTTTGAGCTTGTCGAATATGGGCCTGGCCACGGCTCCGGAGACGAGAACGCATATGCTGGATTCGATGAAGATGATAAGGCCCAGGAACCAGGCCAGCAGCCCTCCCCTTCTTCTGGTCCTGACCAATCCTTTTCCGACAACCCAGTTGACAAAACCTTCCATTCCGCCGGAATACTGGGTAAAGGTGATGATGGCGCCGATCATGGCGCTGAAGAGGATAACACGGGTGTTATCCGCATCCTTGAAGACCGCTATGAAAGAATTGACGGTATGGATGAGGCCCTGGATCGGGTTCCAGGAGTAAATGACGGTCCACCCCAGCCAGATACCCAAGATGAGAGAAATATAGACATGCTTGGTCTTGATGGCCAGGATGATGGCGAGAAGAGGAGGGAGGATGGAGAGCCAGCCGAATGTTTCCATAACAAATGAGCGTTTACTGAGACATATAGCATCGGTGGAAGGCGATGTCAAATCAAAGGTCATCAGTCAAAGAAAAAGGGCCATGCCCTTTTTTCGTGTGATAGAGAAATGCTCAGGCTGGGTGGTTCAAAAACACGCCCTGAGCACAGAATTTGTTTCTTTGGCGGAAAATGGGATGCCTGCGTTTGAAAACTTTTTCTTGAAAACCGGCAGATAAATACTGTATAAAAAAGATATGTGGGGAAAAGTTCAGAGTGGGAATGACTTTTCCTCTTCAGGCTGAATGACGCGAATTTTAATGAGCAGGGAATAGCCGATGAGTCAAATAAGCGCTTTTCTGAATAAGATCCATGGTTTCATGAGTGGCTTGAACATTCCTGATTATGTCTTCCTGGCACTGTTGGTGATTATTTTTATATGGTTGTTTATCACCAACAAGAAGGTAAAAAGAGCGATCGGAACCCCCTTCAAGGTGATCGATAAACAGATTAAGAAAAAGCTGGAAGATGTAGACAAGGAGAAGGCGGAGGTAAAGGAACTGGTAGAACAGGAAGTCAAAAAGGTCAATAAATTGCAGAAAAAGCTTGAGGCTCAAGTGGAAGAAGAGATCCAGGCCATGAGGGAACTCCGGGTTGAACAGGAAATCCAGATGAAGCAGGAGGCTGAAGAAAAAGAAGAGATTCGGGCAAAAGAGAAAATTCGGGCGGAGAAAGAACTCGAAAAGGAAGAGATTGAAATCGAGAAGGAAGAGCCCGCAGAGCCGCCAGTAAAAGCTGTCGAAGAGGCCCGGGTGGAACACGCACCTTCTGTGAAGGAGGTTCAGGTAGAGAAGGATGTGGAGCCGGAAAAGGAAGTGGGGAAGGTTGGGAAAGAAGAGATAGAAGTGGAGAGAAAGCCAGAAGAGAAAAAGGAATCAGTCGAGAAACCGCCTAAAAAAGATACAGAAGATAAGCTTACCAGCGAGCAAACTTACCTCCTGTCCGCCATCGGAGATGAGCCGGATAAGACCTTACAGGAAGACGCGTTGTTTAAGATCTACCAAATGGCATATCCTGATATGAAGAAAGAGGACTTTGATCATCAGATAAAGAAGCTGGAAAAGCTTGGCTTTGTTCAATTAGAGAAGCCTTCTGGCTATAGAGTCTGGGTCAAGATAACGGATGAGGGTCTTGAGCATTACAGAGCAAGCGTCGAAAAATAGCCCCTTAGTCAGAGAATCCCCTCGAATCTAGATCAACCATCTCTATTTCCGTGATAGTTAATTATGAAGGTGTAATCTGTCACAGCGCCGGTTCTCCTCCATCCTCGCCAAGACC
>JAOUKO010000356.1 GCA_029882525.1 Candidatus Aminicenantota bacterium
GGCGGTATTCGAATACTCGGGAAGAGGAATAAGATTGACCATGGATTGGGTCACTTCTTCATCGAAGTGGATCTTTCCCACTAAAGGGATAGAGTTTTTTTGACACCAGTCTTCGATTTTGGCTGAGTTCTCAAGATTGATGTCATGTTTGTTTATACAGCAAGCTGTGGGAATTTTGAAGTGATGGGCTGTTTGAGCGACTCGCTCCATATCGTGGATGGCGGAGAGAGTGGGTTCGGTTACGATCAAGGCCAGGTCTGCTCCGGAGAGGGAGGCGATGACCGGACAGCCTATTCCCGGAGGCCCGTCAATGATGACGAGATCCAGGCCGTTTTGTTCGGCGATATCTTTCGCTTTTTTCCGGACTTCAGTGACCAGCTTGCCTGAATTTTCTTCGCCTATTCCCAGTCGGGCATGAACAAACGGCCCGTATCGGGTCTTTGAAATATACCATTCCCCTGAGATGTTTTTTTCCATTTCTATGGCGTCTACCGGACAGACATGATAGCAAACGCCGCATCCCTCGCAGGATAGAGGATCGATGGTGATTTCTCCGTCTTGGCCTTCGGTTATTGCTGAAAATCGACATACATCCAGGCATTCACCGCATCCGGTGCATTTATCCTGAATTATGCCTGCTCTCTTGCCTCCAGAGAAAGGATGGGATTCCTGGATTTCCGGCTGGAGGAGAAGATGGAGGTTGGCGGCATCGACATCGCAGTCAGCCATGACTTTGCTGTGAGCCAGTGCTGCGAAGGACGCCGAGAGTATTGTTTTGCCTGTTCCACCCTTTCCGCTGATGATAACCAGTTGTTTCATTTCTTTAATGTCAGAATTTTGTCGAATAATTGACGAAATTTCGCCTTATATTCGGGCTTGATTTCAATGATGGTCTTTCCCCTGGAATAAGCCACAGCGATGTCTCTATCCGTGGGAATGGTCATCAGGACGGGTATGTTTTCTTCCTGGCAGTAATCCTCGACTTTTCGGTCACCGATGTCAGAACGGTTTATGATGACCCCGAACGGCACTTTCATTTCTCTGAGAGTATCGACAGACAAGCGGAGGTCGTTGAGTCCGAAAGGCGTCGGTTCGGTCACGAGCAGGGAAACATCGCTTCCTTTAACGGATTCGATAACCGGGCAGGATGTTCCTGGGGGAGCATCAATGATGACCGCCTGGTCTGAATGGATGTGCTTTTTGACTTCTCTTATAAGAGGCGGAGACATGGCCTGACCGATATCCAATCTTCCCTGGATGAATTTGAGGTTGTTGACCACACCGAATTCTATAGTCCCTATTCTCTGCCCTTTTTCTTTAATGGCCTGTTCCGGACAGAGGAGACTGCAGCCCCCGCATCCATGACAGAGTTCAGGAAAGACGAGGACATTTTCTTTGAGGACCGCAATGGCGTTGTAGGCGCAGACTTCGGCACATCGGCCGCAATAGTTGCACCTGTCTTCCAGAATCTCAGGGATGGGGAGGAAAACCGGATTGGCTTCATTGATTTCAGGCTTGAGGAAGAAATGGGCGTTGGGTTCTTCCACATCGCAGTCCAGAAATTGAATGTTTTGACTGTCCTCCAGCGACAACGCCAGGTTAACGGCGACGGTTGTCTTTCCCGTTCCTCCTTTCCCGCTGGCGATAGAGAGAATCATTGAACTCTTATCTCTTTGCCGACTCCGATCTCAATGAAATCTTCTTTGTATTCTTCAGCGAAAAGCCTGCGGGCCTCATCTCCTGTGCAGTGGCAGGGGCCGGCTTTTTCCACTCCAGAGTCTCGAAAATACTCTATGATTTCATTTATTTCTTTATTGTTGTAGGCGGCCAGATGAAAGCCGCCAAAGGCCAGGTGAATATTCTTCTTCATGAGTTCTTTGACTGTTGCGATTATTTTGACGATCCTGGGATGGGCACAGCCCGTGATAACTACCAGGCCTTTTTCTGTCTCCAGGATGAGAGACTGCTCTTTGATCCAGCCTTCGACTACGCCGGTTGTGTAGGCTCTGGAGCAGATTTTTTGAAAGCCTGAGACTTCCTTCACTGAGGCTCCATCTCTTTTAACCATATTCTTGAAATGGGAAGAAAAGTAGTCTGGAATCCAGACTTCGATATTGGAGTTCTTGGCTAATAAGGCCTTCAAACCTCCTGTATGGTCCTTATGCTCATGGGAGAGCAGCACTAGGTTGACGGATTCAGGGCGGATTCCGAGTTTATCCATGTTGGAGAGAAGGATCTTTCCATCTGTTCCTGTATCGAAGAGGATGGATTTTTCCAATCCTTGGATGAAGCAGGAAAAACCCCAGTCCGCTCTCAAATTTTTCCCAAGAGCGGTATTATCGTAGACAATGGTCATCTGAAGCGGCTGTTGTGTTTTCATTTTTGCTCTTTATAGGTTTATCAAACGCTTCAGCCAGTCTAAGCTAAAGCTTTTTTTAGGTCCTCCTTTAAAAAGAAGGAAAGAATTATAAAATCTTTTCCGCAGGATAATTATCTTTCAACGCCGTCTTAACGATGTTGGACAGCATCCAGTTTGAGTTAATACTCAATCTCGCTGGCAGACGCCTCCGCTTGAGCAGGGTGGGGTATCACAGCGTTCGGTCCTTCCGCAGCAGGTTGATCCTTTAGGGGATGAATTTCCCACCCGGACAGAAGAGGGAGTTGAGAATATCTTATGAAGATTTTTACTGCCGCAACGAGAACATAAAGAGTCGATATCTTGGTTAAAAGAGCGGACAAAAACTTCAGTCACGTGTCCGCAGTCCTGACATTTATACTCATAGATGGGCATCCTTCTCCTTATCGGGTCATTTTTGTTCCGCACTTGGGACAGGATATCTGATAGCAGAGTCTTCCCTGCTGGTGCGGAACACGGGTTCCACAGGAAGGGCAGACGCAGTATCCGCCTGGCCCCATGCTAGGCCTCCC
>JAOUKO010000357.1 GCA_029882525.1 Candidatus Aminicenantota bacterium
TGGCATCCGATAAGCGTGACGCCGAGGTCTATAGCCACCTGCCTGAGTTCGGCTAAGGAAGGAACATTTTTAGCTTTCATCATTTTCTTGAACATCCAGCGTCCGATTCCTCCAAAGCTCATTTTGCTCGGTGTTGCCCGGCTGATGTCTCCTCTGTAGAACAAGCCCAGCAGCCTTCCGAGAAAGCTCTTTCCTGTTCTCGTTTTTTTCTTTTTAAGTGCCCGGAGCCCCCAGAAAGTGAAGAACATAGTTACGTCCATATTCGATGCTGCGGCACCGGTGGCAATGGTGAAAGCCGCGAAGAGTTTGTCCATATCGCCGCTGAAGACGACCATAGCCAGTTTTTTCTTTTTATCTGCCATCTGGGAAAATATCTCCTTATTTATGATTTGCGCTTGATGGCAGCCTGGATTGTTTTTGATCGTGTGGAAAGACCTTCCTGGAGGACCTCGCTGATCAGGTCAAAGGCCTCGATGATCTTGGGGTTGGAGATGGAGTAGTAGACGTTGATCCCCTCGCGGCGGTCGGAAACGATCCCCTTGGCTCTCAAAATGGCCAGGTGTTGAGAGAGGTTAGCCTGAGATATGCCTGTCTTCTTGACCAGCTCGTTGACGGTCATTTCTTTCTGGCGAAGGTTGTCCAGGATCTCCTGCCTTTTGGGATTGGCAAGAGTTTTGCAGACGTCGGAATGAATGCTGTAGAAATCTTTCTGTTTCATCTGAAGATTCCCTTTTTTAAATTTATCTCATTAAAATATTCGAATAAATTTATTCTATCTGAATTGATGAATTTTTTCAATCAAGGATAAAAGGGCAGGCTGCCTTTGAGGATAGCCTGCCCAGTTGACTGGTCAGTTGACAGTCTTGATGGTATCACTCTCCGGGATAAAGGAGGGCGTTAAGCAGGAATCTGTACGTCCCGTGGGATTGGGCGCGGAATTGACAGCGAATCCCGATGAGAATGATGTGGCCTTTCTTGTATTGAGTATCGACCACGGCAGCTTTTCGGGCAATAACGTCCTCTCCAAGGAGCCAGCCGCTTAAAAGAATGTCTTCTTCAGGATAGCTGGCCACGACTTTTCGGTCCCACTCTGCTGGAGGTGACCAGGTGTTGAAAGCCAGACTACCGGAAAACATGGCTGCCGCATCCTTGGGCATTCCATATCCTATGGGAGATGTATTGTCCACTTCGATTTTCAGTAGGGAAGTGGGACAGAAGAATCGGCTGCGCTCAACTCTTTCCAGGGCATCAGCGGCAGGAACCTTGAATTCTTTAAGAGCCAGCTCGCAGGCGCTGTTGAGAGTGACGAGTATACCTCCGTCTTCAACGAATTTCTTCAGAGCCTCCACTCCTTCTTTTTCGATGCCTCCTTCATACTCAGGGGGCATTTCGGTAAAGTAGCGGGCCCAGCGGGAAGTAGGGTCTGGTTTTCCGGTTTTGATCATGTCTGCGTCCTCGCTGGCAAAAACGATCACGTCATATTTTGCCTTGAGGTCGACTTTTTCCTCTTTTTTCCCTTTCTTTTCCGGCTTGAAGTCCTTGTTGTGCAGGGTCGTGTAAGGGACACCCAGGTCATCGAGGACATACCTGGTCCAGCCCTCGTCCATGTTTGACCTCCAGGATTGATAGAGGCCGATTCGCTGGTTGTTCAAAGGGGATTTGGGAATTGCAGAGACATCATTCAGCCCGTAAGCCTGGCCGTGCCATTTTTCCAGGAGGTCTGGCAGGACTTTACGAACAGCCGGAGTGTTGTTGATGATGAAACTTCCGGCCGCAGCTTTGAACCCCTCTTCCTTGATCTTTTCTTTGGAGCGGAACATCTCCACTTTGTCCTTGAGCAGGGAAAAGGCGATGGAATAGGAGGCATTCATTCGGGAATCCAGGACTATATAAGAAGATGATTCTGGCGCTGAGGCTGCAGGAAAAGTCACTTTTTCCAGTTTTTCCAGCTTGGCTTCAAACGCATACTCAATCCTTTCGCAGTCCACGCCCATCTGCAGAGGAAGAGTCCAGCCCGCATTGTCATAGGGAGGCTCAGGAGGGCCTCCGGGATACTGCCGGATGTTGGGATATTTCTGTTTTTCGAGAAGGGCTTGGGCGTACGGCTTGTAGGGCTGGGACATCTTGACCACAAAAGAGCCAGCAGGAAAGACTTTTCCATCAGCGATGAATTCTTCTTTCGCCTGGTGGATTTCCACTCCGCCGAACATCAGGATATCAAGCATCCTCAATGCAGTGGGATAATCCTGCTGCTTGCTGGGAATGACGAAGGCATAGGGTTCCCCTTTCTCTCTGTTCTCGATGGAGTTCTTATACATCTGGTAGAAGTTATACAAGAAATCTTCCCGGTGGAGATAGGCTGTTTTGATCAGGCTCAGAGAAAGGGTGAGCTCGTAATCCACGAGGTCTCTCAGCCTCCACCAGCCACCCGGCCAGGGATCGGGGAATTCTATCCGTTTCTCATAGTAGGATTGAGGAACTTCGGTGGGCTCGATATAGAGGGGAGTGGCCACGTTGACCGAAGCCATCTCGCTGAGCAAACCCACCACGTTATGGAGCCAGGATGTATCATCGCAGGCGCCGATCCACCATCCGGTATAGCTTCTGCCGTTGACTACGCCCTTGAAGCCGTTCTTCTGCAGGTCGTAAGCCATGTTTGCTCCGCAGAGGTTCACTCCTCGCCAGAGCAGGGGCTGGACGTTGGGTATAGGGGGGTTCATGAACGGAGGGATGAATAGCCTGGCCCCTGTTGAGCCCATCTGGTGTTCGTCGATGTGGATCTGGGGAAACCAATCATGGTAGAGGACTTTGGTGACTGCCTTTGTTTCGGAGAGGTTGAGCATGAAGAAGTCGCGGTTATTGTCGTGGCCTGCGTAATGATGGTAGAGCCAGGGCATGCGGCCTCCCTCGTACTT
>JAOUKO010000358.1 GCA_029882525.1 Candidatus Aminicenantota bacterium
TTGAAATTCTTCCGGGACATAAGGGATAACCTGAGGTGGCCTGACTCCGTAAGGGAGATCGTCTTTCACCCTGGACAGCTCTTCGCGAAGAGCGAGCGTGGCAAATTCCATGTTGGTTTTGGGATCAAACTCCAAGGTGATCGATGAGCTACTCATCCGGGAAGAAGAAGTGATCTTGGTCACTCCTTTGACCCTGGCCGCCACTTCTTCCAGCGGAGCTGTAACCTGAGCCTGGATGATTCCGGGAGGCACTCCGCTCCATTGGGTAGAGACGGTCACCCGGGGAAATTCCTCCTTGGGCATGAATTCAAAGGGCAGGTTGAGAAAAGAATAGATCCCGAGAAGGAGAACAGCGATAAAAAAAGTAGCAGTGGCGATCGGCCGTTCGATAAAAATCTTCATGCTTTCACTCGTGATTTCTTTTTTTCGGCAAGCTCGTAGGCGATAGGAATAAGGATCAGAGTCAGGAATGTTGCCAGGAGAAGCCCTCCGATGACCGAGATGGCCAGGGGCTGCTGAAGCTCGGCCCCTCTCCCTATCCCCAGAGACATGGGGAAAAGTCCGAAAACAGTGGTTACGGTGGTCATCAAGATCGGCCTGAGCCTTACCCGGCTGGCTTCCAGGATGGCCTCGCGCTTTTCATATCCTCTTTTTCTAAGCTGGTTGGTGTAGTCTATTTTCACGATGGCATCGTTGACTACAATTCCCGCCAAGACCACCATCCCGATCACAGAGATAACGTTGATCGTCTGGCCGGTAAGGAACAGGGCCCAGACAGCTCCGGTCAATCCCATAGGAAGAGTGAAGAGAATCAAGAAGGGATGAATCAATGACTCGAACTGGGCGGCCATGATCATGTAAACCAGGAGGACAGCCAAACAGAAAGCGAAAATCAAGCTCCTGAAAGACTGGCTCATTTCCTCCTGTTCACCGCTGAAGGCGATCCGGTATCCAAAAGGCAAAGAGATCTCATCGATCTTGCTCTGGATCTCCGGGACCACCTGGCTGATTTTCGTTCCTCTCAGGTTTGCCGTGACGACGACTTCTCTCTGCTGGTTATCTCTCCGGATCTCTTTGGGTCCCCGGACCATCTCGTAGAAGACAAGCTCCCTCAAAGGAATGGCGGCACTCTGGTAAAAAATCTGCTCGTTTAAAAGCGCTTCGATGTTTCCTCTAGTCTTCTCATCCAGGCGAACATAGATATCAAATTTCTTCTCCAGCTCCTTGAACTGGGAAGCCAGCTGGCCCCGCACAGCTCTCACCAGGAAATTGCTGACAACGTAAGGCGGCACGCGGTATTTCTCGATGGAATCCTTCCTGATCTGGATCAGAAACTCGGGCTTGCCTTCCTCGACATTGGTGTTTATATCGGCAATCCCATTGACTTCCCTCAGCTTTCCTACCAGCTCATCAGCGATTATCGTCAACCTGTTGAGGTCATCCCCCTTGATTTTCAGGCCGATCTCGGCCGTTGAAAAGGCCAGGAATTGAGCCAGCGTGGATTGCTCTTTGACGATGGAATAGCTGAGATCCGGGTAGTCTTCGAGCCTTGCCCTTAAAGCCTCGATCGTATTATCCATCTGAGACATATCCTTGATCTCGACATGAATCTGGGCTGAGTTCTGGGAGACATCCGGATTAAGGCTTTCCATACCACTGACCACACCGATCTGGGAAAAATTCTCTTTGACAGAATCCTGCCTGCCCAGCCAATCCTCGATCACAGAGATAACCCCCACAGTCTGTTCCAGCGAGTAATCCACCGGAGTCCTCAGGTTCAACTCAAAGGACGAAGCTTCTGGCTTGGGCATGAGCTCCCTGGGTATTTGAGTGGCCAGAAGGAAAGTCAGTACTAAAAACACGAACGATCCGGCCAGGACTTTCCCCTTGTTATCCAGACTCCAGACTAAAAACTCATGATAACGGGATGCGAATCCTTGATAGACGAAATTAAAACCTTTAAATATATACTTAAAGACAAACTTAAAAGGCAGGCTCAGGTAATGGAAGAGCAGAAGAAGGAGCTGCAAAATAAGACTGGAAATGAAGTTCCAGGCCAGATAAAGGCCTTTGAACACATAGCGCAACAGCCACCTCAGCCCGATATAGGGATAAAGCAGGAACCTGAATTTTGACTTTTTTTCACCGGGCCTCTTTTCTCCTCCCGCTTCCTTTATGTTTATTTCCTCTCCCTTTTTTTCGAACTCGAATTTCCGTGAGGCCAGCATCGGCAGCAGAGTCAGAGACACCACAAGCGAAGAAAGAAGGGCAAAGGTCACCGTCAAAGCCTGGTCTCTGAATAACTGTCCGGCCACACCATGAACATAGATGACCGGGAGGAAGACAGATACCGTGGTCAGGGTGGAGGCTGTAACAGCCATCCCCACCTCTTTGGTCCCGATATAGGCTGCATCTTTGAGTTCCTTTCCCAGGCTTGTGTGTCTGAAGATACTCTCCGAGACGACTATGGAGTTATCGACCAGCATTCCGACTCCGAGCGCCAGCCCTCCCAGGGACATGATGTTCAGAGTCACATCCCGGAAAAAGAGAAGGTTGAAGGTGGCGATGATGGCAATCGGGATGACCACGGAAATGATGATAGGGGTTTTCAGATCCTGAAGGAAGACAAACAAAATGAAAAAGGCCAGGATTCCTCCAAAAATTATCGATTTAATGACCGAAGAGATGGCATCCTCTATGTATCTTGCCTGCTCAGTGACGACAAGGATGTTGACCCCGGGATTCTCTTTTCTTATTTCTTCTAAAACCTCGTTGGCAAGCCTGGTGACCTCGACCGTGTTCGCCCCTGACTCTTTCCTGACAAGGATGCCTATGCTCTCCTCTCCGTTGAGATTGGTTATTCCCTGCCGTTCTTTGATGGAATCCTTGACCTGGGCAACATCCTTGAGCCGG
>JAOUKO010000068.1 GCA_029882525.1 Candidatus Aminicenantota bacterium
CTTTATTGAATTCACCATCCGGGCAGATAACCCTGTACAGTTCCCGCTCTATCTCAGGATTCCGGATTGGACCGAGCAGGCGAAAATTCTTATCAACGGAAAACAAGCTGAGGCTGAGTTAAAGCCGGGCTATTATGCGGTCATCGAACGGGAATGGAAGAATGCTGACAAGGTCAGGCTTGAGCTCCCGATGAAAATCAAGATCAAAACGTGGGAAAAGGCCGCAAGCGCTGTCTCTGTGAAGCGGGGTCCTCTCTGGTATTCCCTCAAGATCGGCGAAGAGCACAAGCGCTGCGGCGGCACGGACGAGTGGCCAGCCTGGGAAATCCTTCCCACAACCCCCTGGAACTACGGCCTGATCATCGACCCCAGCCATCCTGAAGACTCAATCACTCTCCTGAGTCAGAAGCCGCCGGCTTTCCAACCCTTTACTCCCGAAGCGGCTCCCATCCTCCTTCAAGCCAAAGCGAAGAGAATTCCGCAGTGGACAGCAGAAGGACGGATGGTAGGGAAGCTCCCTCAAAGCCCGGTGAAATCCGCTGAGCCGGTGGAAAAGATCATCCTGATCCCGATGGGATGCGCCCGGCTCCGCATCGCCTCTTTTCCGACGATCCAAATGCACTAGACAACACGCTCAACTCTCAGAATCTTCGTACTGCCGGCGGATCTTCAGGCGGTTGTTGATGTATTTTCTTAAGAATATGACCGCGATATCCGAGCGCCGGAAGGTAGGAACGCCAGCCTGCTCCAGACAATTGACCACAGGATCGAAGATGTCGCCGGCGTCAATGTTGACCACAAAGGGTTTGTCTGTCTTATGGAAGATATTGATGAGGCGCATGACGATGCTGTCCGGATCATACAGGTTTTCCTCATGGATCCTTCCCGGAGTCAGAGTCTGCATCGCCGGAGTCATCGGGACCGGCGAGACAACAGCGCAGTCCACGTTGTCATCCTCGAGCAGGGCCTGGACGCACTCGGCGAAAACCGCATCGTCAGCCACAGGCGTGGTGTCCAGCGGATTGCGGACATCCTGAAAGCGATCAATGCCCATCTTCTTCAGGACTTCGGATATCCGTTTGACTGTTTTAGGCGAAAGAGGGGCCAGCTTAAACTCCTGGTCATCCTTCAGGTTGTCGGCCATGGTCACACATTCAAAACCAGCGTTGCTGACCAGCGCGATCCTGTTTCCCCGGATGGCTTTATTCGCCAGGAAAGAAAGGTTCTTGACATAGTTCTCGAACTCGAAAATGGAGTCGGCCACGATCACTCCCGCCTCATCCAGGACCGAACGGGCAATGACGTAATCGCCAGCCACAGAAGCTGTATGGCTGGCAGTGGCGGCCTGACCTTCAGGGGTCCTGCCTGCCTTGTAGAGGACGATCATCTTGCCTTCCTGCTTGACGATTTCCCGGGCCGCCCGGGCCAGCGCCAACCCGTCAGCCGGTAGAAATCCCTCCATGTAAATCCCGAAGACCTTGGCCTCCTCATCGTCTTTAAAATGGTTCAGGTAGTCGGAGACAGTCAGGTCGATCTGATTTCCGATGGAGACCGCGTAGAGAGGCTCGATATTCGGGAGCTTGCTCATACGGGAGATCATGAAGGCACCGCTCTGGCTTAAATACACCAGGTTTGTTTTTCGTCCCGTCAGCCGGGGAAGCTTGTACTCGGGAACGAAGGTGGTGTCATACTTTCCCAGTTTGGAATAGATGCCGAGGCAATTGCCGCCGTTGACCACGGGCGTCAGTTTCCCTTCCTTGATGCTTCTCTCCAAAAGCTTCTTTATTTTTTCCTCCAACTCCTGGGTTCCCTTCTTCTCGCCTATCCCGCCGGCTATGATGATGGCGGAATGGGCTTTTTCGTGCTTTATGAGTTCCTTCATGACCTCATAATTCTGTTCTGCGGCTACGGTCAGGATAAACATGTCCACGGTCTTGGGCAGGTCAGCGATGGTCGGCACGCAGGCGCAGCCTTCGATCTCTTTAAACCCGGGTTTAACCACGTACACATTCCAGTTGTAAAAGCCCTCCTTGAGGATATTGTTCAGGATAATATGACCGATATTCATCTTCTCTGAGACGCCGATGATTCCGATGCTCCGGGGCTTGAGAAGATACTCGATGCTCTCGAAGCGGGATTTCCTTAACTTTTTATGCATCTTGGAGAACCGGCACATCCCATCCAGGGCGATCAGTTTTTTATCCTGAGCCACAAAAGGATTGACCTCCAGCTCCTCCATCACATACGGATGCTCGGTCACATAAGGCGAGTAATAGGCCCCCAGCTGGGAGAAACGGAAGGTGGTCTCCACCAGCTCCGCCTGTGTCAGCAGGGCTTCTTTCCCACGGACTTTTCCGACCAGCTTGTCATAAACAGCGAGCGGCTCCAGAATACGGACAATGTCCTTTTTCTGGAGGAGATGGGAAGAAGCGATGGAAATGGCCTTCCCCTCCTTGATTCTCTCGCTGAGATACTCTATCTCCACTCCTCCGACGCCCATGGTCACGACAGGGCCAAACTCTCTAGTGTTTCTCGATCCCATGAGAAGCTCGGTGCCGAATCCTGTCCGGTCATATTCGACCATCTCACATATCAGGCAGCCTTTGATCTCTTCCTTAATCCTGGCCAGAGAAGGAGTTCTTTTTTCTCCGGACCTAGGGAAACCTTTCAGCCATTCGTGGAACTTTTTTGGGACAGCCTTCATCATTTCCTGGCAGGCTTGATTGATCATGGCTGCATCGCATTTGATAAAACGGATTCCTCCGACATCGGTCTTGTGGACTATGACCGGAGCAACAATCTTCAAGACAATATTTTTCCCTTTGAATTTGCTTAAGTCCTTCTCGCTGAGTTTCTGGCCTTTCCTGATAAAAATGTGCTGAGGCGTCCTGATACCTGTGTTCTCAAGTATCTTGTAGACCTCATGTTCCAGGAGGAAATTCCGGCCTTCTTTTTCCGCAGCCCGGAAGATCCGAGTTATGCCTTTAAAATTGATCTCCATTTTTTCCTCCAAAGTAATCCCTGACGGCCAGGATGAACACGAGCCTGTCCTTCAGTTTTCCAAGCTCGACTTCTGACTCGATAGCGTCTTTATTCCCTTTTCCGCCTATCCTTTATCCGAAGGCCGCAGCTTATCAGCCGCAGCTTTACGGCCCAACTCAAAAGCCTTCAGGTTTATTTCTACAAGCTTCTCGCCTCGAGGCGCGAATAAAACCCGTATGTATTCCAGCAAATTTTCCTTTTTCAGGATAAGATGAGCCGATGCAGCCCCGAGCATCACCATGTTCTGAGCTCTGGCAGATCCAGCTTCCTGGGCTATTTTCTGGGAGTCGACGATGACTCTTTTTTTTACGGTTTTGATCTGGCTCAAGACCTTGTCCATATCCGGATAATCGGGAATATTCACAAAGGGAGAACTGCTGGTCACCACGATTCCCTCCGGGGAGAGATAATCAAAATAACGAAGGCTCTCCATTGGCTCGACGCTCAGGATCATATCCGCTTCGCCCCGGGGAATCAGGTCACTGAAAATCTTATCATTCGAAAGTCGTAGGTGAGACTGGACAGCTCCGCCGCGCTGCGCCATCCCATGCACCTCAGCCTGCTTAAAGGTCAATCCCTCTCTGAGGGCGGCATTATCGATAACAAAGGCGATGGACAGGATTCCCTGACCCCCGACGCCAGCGAGTATGATATCCTGCTTCATCCTATTTCACTCCTCTTTTTCTTCCGGACTTCCTGGACACATTCCCGGGAAGCGATGACCACTGAAAGTCCCCTGTACTCAAATTCCTCTTTAAAGGCCTGGATATTTTTCTCCAGGTTTTTCGGGAGAGGCTCTATGACCCGGATGTGGTCTCTCTTCACACCCAGCCCTCCCACCATCCTGACCAGCCCTTCTCCTGAAGCAAAAGTAGGCTGTCCTCCGGTCATGGCCACTATGGAGTTATCCAGGATGACCACGGTCATGTTGGTGTTGGCTTCGGCCGCGCTGAGAAGCGGAGTGAGTCCGGAATGGGCGAAAGTCGAATCTCCTATTACAGCCACCGAAGGATAGACTCCTGCTTCAGCCCCGCCTTTGGCCATTCCGATACTGGCGCCCATACAGACGCAGGAGTTGATGGCATTATAAGGAGGGAGGGCGCCGAGCGTGTAGCATCCGATATCACTGAACACGTTGGACTGGGGATAGGCCTCCAAAGCTTTGTTCAAGGCTTTATAGGCATCCGCATGAGGGCATCCCGCACAAAGCTGGGGAGGCCGGCCAGCCAGCTTGAAATCATCGAGCTGAAGCTTCTCGCGCGGCTTCATCCCCAATGCCTGACGGACGATCTCGGGCGAAAGCTCACCGGTCAGGGGAAGATGTCCGTCCAGTTTGCCCAGAACGGTCTTCCCCGGCAGCCCCAAAATCCCTCTCAAATTTTTCTCGATAAAAGGATAGCCTTCTTCTACGACCAGGACTCTCTCCACATGCCGAACAAGCCCGGCAACCAGAGTCTCGGGCAAGGGATAGGTGGATATCTTGAGCATCGAAGGAAGCTCAGGTTGGTCTTTATAATTCTCGAGAACGTAGTTGAAGGCCACACCCGAAGCAATGATCCCGAGTGAGGTATTTTTTTTATTCAGCTCAAGGGAGTTGAATCCTGATTTATCAGCCAGCCCGACCAGCTCTTTCTGTTTTTCGGTGAGGATCTTGAATCTCCGCCTGGCGTTGACAGGAAGAAGCGTCCAATCTTTCCCGATACCATACTGGAGCGTATTCTGCTTCCGCGGCGGCCCGGGCTGAACCCGCGAGCGGCTGTGGGAGAGGCGGGTCACCAGCCTGACCATCACCGGAATACCGAGTTCCTCGGAGACATCGAACGCCTCCCGGGTCATGTCATAGGCCTCCTGATGGTTCGAGGGCTCAAAGCAGAATACCTGAGCAAACTGGGCATAGAACCGGCTGTCCTGCTCATTTTGAGAGCTGTGCATGCTCGGGTCATCGGCAACGACAACCACCAGGCCTCCGTTGGCCCCCGTAATCGCCGAATTCATGAAAGGATCGGCAGCCACATTCAAGCCCACATGCTTCATGGACACCATGGCCCGCTTGCCTGCGAATGAAACTCCCAGCGCTTCCTCGTACGCCACTTTCTCGTTAACTGACCAGGAGGCGATAAAGTTTTTCCCCCCATCCGACCTTCTGATGAGAAATTCCATTATCTCTGATGCGGGTGTTCCAGGATAAGAATAGGCTCCGGAAAGACCGGCATGGATGGCACCCAGGGCAACGGCCTCATCACCCAATAAAATTTCATCTTTCATCGATAATTCCTCAACGGATATATACTTAAAATTCTGCTCGTTTGAATGTGAATTGGATGTGTTCAAAC
Organism: Candidatus Aminicenantota bacterium; assembly: GCA_029882525.1. Taxonomy (GTDB): domain Bacteria; phylum Acidobacteriota; class Aminicenantia; order Aminicenantales; family Aminicenantaceae; genus SOIA01. Next base: position 5,376 of record JAOUKO010000068.1, read on the forward strand.
GGTCAGTCCGAGATATTGAGCTAATCTCGGGAGCTCTTTTTAAGATTGGATTTCTTAAGTTAAAAGATACAAACTCTGCCTCAGACTGTCAAGAGATATCGGAGAGCATTCCATTCTCCTTGATCGAAATAATTCTAAGGCTCAGGCTGGGTGATTCAAAAACACGCCACTTTTGCCCCAGCGAGTCAAAAGCGGCTCGATTACAGGCTTCGCTCTCCTCTCCCTTCGGTCGAGGAACCATGCCCGCTCAGCCTTCCATACGGTTTTTTCACCACCCAGCCTGAGCCTATCATCTATTTCATAATATGCGATACTCCCTTGAGGCCAGAAATACTGAGGTCAGGCTTTGATGAGATTTGCAAAGAAAGGGGACTTTTTCTATAATAGCCCCACACAAAAAAGAGAGAGTGAATGGCTAACCATAACATCGCGGTCATAGGTGCCGGGCCTGTGGGAAGCATCATGGCTGCTTATCTTGCCCGGAATAAAGAAAACGTCTATCTCATCGACATCAAAAGAGACCTCATCTCTGCCGTGGAGCGAAACGGGATTACCATCACCGGTGTGGGCGATAACTTCACCATCCCTGTAAAAGGCACGGGCTATTTCACAGCCAGCCTCGACCGGTTCAAAGTGGATTTGATCTTTCTCGCTGTCAAATTCAACTATATGGACTCCCTGCTGGAAGAGATCAAGCTGATTTTCAAGCCAAGACAAAAGATCGTTCTGCTTCAAAACGGGATCGATAATGAGGATAGAGCCGCTGAGAAATTGAGCAAGGAGGATGTCCTTAGGTTTGTCGTCAATTACGCCGGCATGATCAGAAAGCCAGGCGTGATCAAGATGTCCTTTTTCAACCCTCCTAACTACATCGGTGTTATCTCTCCCAGAAACAAAGCACTTGCCAAAGAGATCGCTGACTTCATCACGGAGGCCGGACTGGAGACGCATTACTCACCTGACATAAAGAAGAATGAATGGAAAAAAACAATACTCAATGCCGCTTTAATGCCTGTCTGCGCCACGACAGGCTTGACCATGAAACAGGCCATGAACGGAGGGGACACGCGGTATCTCTGCGAGCAGATCCTCCAGGAATGCATCCATGTCGCCAAGAAGGTGGGATATGATTACGGGAAGAACTTCTTTGAGAACGCTCTCTCCTATCTCTCCAACGCCGGCAACCACAAGCCCTCGACCTCCATCGACTTAGAGGCGGGCAATCCCATCGAATACATCTTTCAGCCGATCATCGACTACGGAAAGAAGACAGACACCCCCACTCCTTTTCTCGAATCGCTGACCAAGGTTGTGCGCACCCTGGAAAAGAAACAAAGGGAGATGAAGCCTTAGCCTTATTATTTTTTTGTAAGCAGCGTGTTAACGAGCTTCTGAATCACTTCCGCATCGGTTACTGAAGTTTCGAATTCAGAAACCTCGACAGGAGCCCCCATGAAAGCCTCCTGATTCCTGTATTTCATCGGGCTTTTAACCTTTTTCACTGCGAACACGTGAAATTCCCTGGCTCCTGTGTCTTTGGCTAATCCCGCTATATTCTCAGGGGTGATCCCGCAACCGGGCATGATGATGACCTTGTCTCCGGCTTCCTTGACCAGGTCTGAGATAAGGCGGATTCCTTCCACGGCTGTGTTTTTCTGACCGGAAGTGAGTATGCGGTCGATTTTCAGCTCGATCAGGTCGTGGAGAGCCTCGAAGGGATCGGCAGTCATGTCAAAAGCCCTGTGGAAAGTCACGCTCATAGGCCGGGCCAGCTCAATCAGCTCCTGGGTCCTTTTCTTATCCACCCGTCCATCCACATCCAGGACGCCGATGACCACTCCGCCCGCACCCAGCTCCCTGGCTGCGAGGATATCGCTCTTCATCACCTCGAATTCAACCTCGGAATAACAGAAATCGCCTCCTCGCGGCCGGATGATGATGTTCAAATCAATGGAAAGAATTTTTCCGGCCAGTTGAATGCTTGCCGCGCTGGGAGTCGTCCCTCCTTCCAGGAGATTATCGCACAACTCGACTCTATGGGCGCCGCCCCTTTCCGCTTCTAGGGCCGACTCCACAGAATTCACACAAACTTCAATCAAGTAGTCCTTATTGCCCATGGTTCTCTATTATAACCTTAATTTATTTTATCCGCAGTAGTCTCCTGTTTAAAGCCCACACTCTTTTCTAGCTCAGCCACCCGTTAATCGGACTGGCACATTACATATTTAATGTCTTAATGAATTCTTTTTCAATAAAGAATTATTATGCATTACTTCTGCCTAAAAGCTAGCCCAACTTAAAAAACATCCCTATATTGCCTGTCTTTCAGATGAACCCGCTTACAAAGCTCCATTCAATTTATACTTTACTTTTTTTTGACTTCGAATACTCAATCTGATATAAATCTAAGAAAGGAAGAAAAAAATCTTTCCCTTTAGCAACAGCAAGAGGATGAATCAAAATAATCTTTGACTTTTAAAACCACACGATGCAATCAGTCTAAATAATCATTCAGAAGGAGCGTTCCATTCCAAATATATTCTCTCAAAAAGGAGGCTTAAGGTGAAAAAAATTGGCCCCACACTGGTTTTACTGACAATTTTCTTCATCCTATCTAGCTTTCTCCAGGCGCAAGATGAAGAAAGGAATTTTGGAATTGGCGTCAGCTTAAGCAAAGAAGCCCTATGGCTTGAGGATTTCTTGATTATTTACATGCCGATCGATATTTCCTCTAAATTCAGGCTGGAGCCAGAAATCGGGTTCCTCCTCCAATCTGAATCGGCTGGCATCTGGGAAGAAACCTCAATCGCTTTATCCGTTGGTCTCGGAATCTTCGCCATGAAACAAAAGGAAAAGATAAATATCTATTACGGTGCCAGGACTGGATTTATCATCGACTCGTATGTAATAGTCACACGGAGAACGAGAACGGATTTCTACATTGGCCCTGCTTTGGGCGGAGAATATTTCTTCTCGAACCATTTCAGCCTGGGTGGAGAGATCCAATTATCCTATGCTTTTATCGGAATATTCGAGGGGGGTGCGAACGGGTCAGAAATGAAGACCAAGCCTTTGGTCTTCGTTCGGTGGTATTTTTAATAGAAACCTTTTAAGTCAGTATATTGATATATTGATAACAGGACAGGGACTAATCAAACAGCCATGAAGCGTAATGTTTATCCTTCCAATTCATAAATGACAGACTCACCCCTGAATAGTTTTCTATAACGGCATGAGTATAGGCCTCCAGAACCTCTCCGGCCCTGTCAAAATCCTCCTCTGATTCGTAGAGAAAATATCTGGCCGGCATATCATAATAATGCCCCATACTCGACCGTGGATAACAGGCCTCTCCGAAATCCGGAAAGTAAATTTCTTGAAGGTTTACCTCACTCAATAAAATATTCAGAAAATCCTGGCATATCCATGATGTTTCAGTTAACGTCCCGCAAAAATAGACGAAAGAATTCGGCGGATAGCGCCAGAACACCTCGACCTCAGGTTCAGTGAATCTTGCATTCTTTCTGATAACTTCCAGAGAGGAGTCCGACACGATGAGATCATATCGATCCAAATCAAACCTATGGACAAAATTCAGAGAATACACTCCTTCGGGTAAATCTAAAAATTCGCTCGAAGAAGCCGGTCCAAGGGCTGTCAGACAAACACTCGGCATGTATATGCCCAAAAGATTGATTGTGATATTATTCCCCATCCTCAACATCTCAGATTCAATATGGAAATTGCAGCAGCCAAATATTTCTTCCGTCCACATGGATAGTATTATTTCCGGCTCACAATCGCAGTAGGGTTCCCTGTGTCCTTCAACGACCTTGAAGAAAATTTTTCCTTTAATAGGAACATATCCGCTTGACCACTCCGTACAGCTTGAAAAAAAGCAGAAAAAAACAAACAGAATAAAAAACTGTATCAAATTCTTCCGCAAGAACCTCACCCCTTATTTTATATGTTATTTTTATTGTTTGAATTTGTCAATACGACGAGTACGAGAATAGTTCATCCAGAGGAAAAATCATGGTTTGTCATCAATTCAATAAAATTCAGGTTCTGACCTCGACATCTGAACTTCAGCCTTTTCTTGCCACATTAAGGTATGGGCTTATAAGATGATTTGAGACTAGGAGATAAACCCTATTCGTTCAACCACACCCGGCGTGTTTGACCGCGGATTTTCCAGATGCTAAGATTGTTATATGGGAAGAAAATTATTTCCAGTCTTTTTTCTTATTTTCTTAATCGCTGCCCAAATTCCTATCTTCCCCATTTCTTTGCAGGATTATCAAAAAGGAGAGATCATCGAGAAGGTTGTCTGCGAGGATAAGCCGGAACAGAGCTACACCCTTTTTCTTCCCTCCGCTTATACTCCCGAAAAAACATGGCCAATCCTGTATGCCTTCGACCCGGGGGCCAGAGGCAGGGTTCCTCTTGAGCATTTTAAGGATGCGGCTGAAAAATACGGTTATATCGTTGCAGCTTCAAATAACTCCAGAAACGGTCCCTGGGGCGTTGTTTTTAGAGCGGCTGAAGCTGTCTGGAGCGATACGAACGCAAGATTTTCCATCGATCCCAGGAGAGTTTATGCCACCGGGTTCTCCGGAGGCTCAAGGGCTGCAGCCTTATTTCCCAAAATCATCAATCATCCGGTTGCCGGGATCATCGGGATCGGTGCCGGCCTCCCTGAAGAGCTGAAGCCAGCCCAGGTCAAGCCATCAGCCTATTTGGGCATCGTTGGCCTGGGTGACTTCAATTATCAACCGATGATCAAACTCGATGAGAACTTTGACTCACTAGATGTAACCCACAGAATCCTCATTTATGAAGAAGAGCATGCCTGGGCACCTCAGGATGTCTGCACCCGGGCCATAGAATGGATGGAAGTCCTGGCCATGAAGCAGGAACTCAGGCCGCTGGATAAAACCTTGATGGATAAAATCTATTCACAGGAACTGGAAAAAGCGCAAGCACTGGAAGAGAACGGTCGGGTGTACCTCGCTGTTTCTGATTATGAAGCGATTGTCTCCATGTTCAAAGACTGGAAGGATGTTCAGACCATCACGGAGAAAGTCAGCCTTCTCAAACAGAGCAGCGAATACAGGAAATTCCTGGAAGATGAAAACGAACGAAGGGAACGAGAGGATTTCTATCGAACGAATTTCATTCATACCTTTGCCAGAATCAATAATTCTCCGGAAACGATCATGAATCCCGCAGAACTCTATTCTGAATTAAACATCCTTCCGCTGCTCGATAAGGTGAAAAATAAGAAAAATATCGATGAACATTATCTTGCCTGCCGCCTGCTCGCAGAACTAACCCTTCATGCTACTGAAGAAGGTGGAAAGTATTACGAAAACAAGAATTATAAAATGGCAATTATCTTCCATGAGATCGCAGCCAAAGCCAGTGAATACAAACCCTCCCGGCTTCAATACATCCATTATGAGCTGGCCTGTTTTTATGCCCTGAATAATCAGAATAAGAAAGCGTTGAAAAATCTCAAACTCGCTGTCGAAAACGGGTTCGACAGAGTTGAACACCTGGAGAAGGACGAAGACCTGAAATCCGTCAGAGATTCCACTGAATTCCAGAAAATCCTGAAGGAATTAAAAGACAAGAAGGAATAGGGTTAGAGCTCGACTTCAGAAAAGGTCGTCGACTTCCTCATTGCCAGGAGGGAGATGGCCGTGCTGCTGGAGATACTGCTGGATAAGCTCGCTCTCACGCTTGGTGTACATCGGGTCCTCTTCATAGTCAAAATACTTCGCTTCATGCCTGGATGAGAGCAGTCCCCAATTTTCATCAGCTTTATTACCAGGAATGGGAGATGGCCTCCAGACCGCAGGCTTCCATGCAGGGCAGGGTTTTCCTGCCTGAGACCGGTTTACAGGGTGCACAAGTGTATTTGATCTTCTTGCGGTGGGCCTCAGTCACTTTGGCTACGGGCTCCTCCCGGAAAGGGTCGTTCTCATCCTCCCCCACCTCCAGAACACCATAGGGACAGGATTTCACGCACTCCCCGCAGCCGTCGCACTTACCGGTGTCGATGACGATGAAGTATTCGCCTTAGCCGTCTTTGTAACCGTAATGGGCAAGCATTTTATCTCAGACCTTTTTCTTTCTCGACCAGAGCCTTGGCAAAGAGCGCTGCGCCAAGGGCCCCTGCGATCTGAGTGTCATGCTTGGGCTCAAGCGCTTTGATCTTCAATTCC
>JAOUKO010000359.1 GCA_029882525.1 Candidatus Aminicenantota bacterium
AAACGCATCCCAGCAAACGGCATGGCTGTGAGCTTGGCCTGGAAACGGTAATCGTAATCTTTTGTCGTGTGATCGCTGTCTGGCGCGGTCCCTTCAGGAATCCAGTGGACTGACCTTGTTGTGTCTTGGAGCACCGGCAAGGCAGACGCGTAAAACCACAATTTATCTTTTAAGATATAGCCTCCAAGATTGAACCCGAATTCGTATTGGTTCCTCTTATCCTTTCCGTACAGATCCTGGTAGTTGACATACTCAGCAACGTCCTGATCCAAAGGATCTAGGCGCAGCGTGTCTCTTTCTTTTCCTTGCAGCATGCTGCTGTCGTAATACCCCAAGAGTTCGCCATGGTATTCATTTCCACCTGCGCGAGTGACGACATTGATGACACCGCCCATGGAACCGCCGTATTCTGCCGGATAACCACTGGCCTTGATCTGAATCTCGTCCACAAACTCAAAAACAGCGACCTGTCCGCGTGTGCCGCCGTACATACGAGTGATATCCTGTCCATCGATGTAATACATATTTTCCGCGCCGCTCGCTCCGTCCACGGATAATCCCGCTGCCCAAGCCTCATAATTCACTCCGGCAACAGCCGTAACAAGAGTGTCAAAGTTTCTCCCCCTTGGAAGCACTGTAAACATCTCCTTGGTCAATGTCATTCCCTTAACAGTGCTCCGGACATCGACCAGCGGCGATTCTCCGATAACAGTGACTTCTTCCTCTATTCTGCCTGGTTCCAAAGTAATATCGACGGTGATAGTCTCCTCTAAACGGACGGCAATGCCTTTTCTGACAACAGTATTAAATCCCGGAAGTGTATAAGTGATCGTGTAGTATCCAGAAGGAAGGGCTAAGAGTCTGTAGATACCAGCGTAATCCGTCGTAGCTGTAGCTTTTCCTATAAGCTTATCGCTTGTAGCTTCCACTGTAACGCCAGGAAGAGTCTCGCTCTGATCATCAACGACTTTGCCAATAATCTTGCCTGTGGGGGCTTGAGCTAGCGTTACTCCGGCAACAAGCATAAAGCTGAGGAAGAAAAGAAAAACGTTTTTTGGTTTACACATTTTTTCTTGATTTTCCCCCTTCATTGTCTCAGCGTTTGATATTTCACAAACGCTCCTAGTGAATCACCCTGAGTGCGAGTACTATCTCTAAATTAGGATCTGAATCTTAATTTTTTGGTTATTCGCACTCTTACCCTTTTCCCTTTAATTTGAATTTGTCTCCTGGATTCCCACCTCCCCAATTATTTTTTTCAAAATAACATCTGCGAAATGCCTCAATTTAGACCAAAACCATTAATAGCGGTCATTAGATTTGTTGATTGGGATAGAACAAAAAAAATATTTCCTTAAAAATATTTCTTTGTGAGAGTTCTTCAAAATCCTGTTATAATCCATTTTTTTGGAAATTGTTTAATGAAATGGATTCGTTTTGTGGCACGGCTTTTATGAATAGCGGATGGGGGAATTCTTTCGATTAAGACTTAGAGTTGAATTTGCTGTTCAAACGAACTCGTTCATTCTGCAAATGAGTTGATTTCTATTCCCTCTCCTAACCTCCAATTTTTTGAATGCAAAATATATGCCAATTTAATTAAAAATTATTAATTTCTTAATTTATTTATTATGAGTAACATAAAAAAATCATTTCTTTAATTGAGCTCCTCAAAACATTGTTTACATCCAATTTATTGGATATTATTCAATAAAATGGATTATTTAAAAAAATGATTTTGGCAAGCTCGCTGCTTTTCTAAACAAAATTTATTGCATCTCATCACATATTTGCAATTCCTTACTTCTATTAATGTTCCCCAGGCCCGTAAATAACGCAAACTTCTCCTCCCTGATAAAGAGAAGGTCATCTATTATATTCGGCCATAATCCCGCGGAGAATCTCAAGACACTCCATCTTGACGATGACCTTCTTTCCGCCCGCTTCCTCTGACACGATCTTATCTCATCCCCTAGGACCGAATTGACATGCCCTGCGTTCACTGCTATAAACAGTATTTATTATTTAAAGTTGCTCTTGCGTCTACAGGCGATGTATAACGAGCAGACTCCTGATGCTCTAGAGGATAAACCATGAAAGGAAAGTATTATAGCAACATCCTTGACGGAATCGGAAACACGCCTCTTATCAAGCTGAGCCGGATCACTGAGGGATTGAAAGCGGATATTTTCGCTAAGCTTGAGTATTTGAACCCGATGGGCAGCGTGAAGGACAGGATTGCCAGGTACATGATTGATAAAGCGGAAAAGGAAGGCAGGATCAAGCCAGGAGACACGATCGTCGATAATTCCAGCGGGAATACAGCCCTGGGCCTGGCCATGGTCTGCGCGATCAAAGGATACAAAGTCAAGATGGTCGTCCGGGACAGCCTGAGCTCTGAGAAGATAAAGTTCCTTAAAGCTTTAAACGTTGAACTGTTGATGGTTGATCACACCCTTCCCCCAGAGTCACCGGACTCCTACAACAAGATCACTCCCAGAATTGCGCAGGAAACTCCCAACGGGTACTACTTTGACCAGCATAACAACCGCGATAATAATGAAGCTCATTACATGACCACCGGGCCGGAGATCTGGGAGCAGATGGAAGGAAAGATCGATTATTTTGTCGCAGGTATCGGGACTGGAGGAACGATCTGCGGAGTAGCCAAGTACCTTAAAGAGAAAGACGCAACAATAAAGGTCATCGGGGTCGACCCGGCCGGCTCCATATTCCATGACTATTTCCACTCCAGGAAACTCACCAAGCCCTCCCGTTATCTCATTGAAGGCCTGGGGGACGAGTTTCTCATCGGCTGCGTTGATTTCAACCTGATTGACGATATCTACAGGATCACGGATAAAGAGGCTTTCCTCATGGTCAGAGAGCTGGCCGATA
>JAOUKO010000069.1 GCA_029882525.1 Candidatus Aminicenantota bacterium
TGCCTCTGCCATTTTTGTTCCTGCCTTTTTTGCCGCAGACGCGATCATGGAAGGAGCAGCCGCAGGTATTAAATGTGTCGTCTGTATAACCGAAGGCATTCCCACCTTTGATATGATCAAGGTGAAATCCTTTCTCAAGGACAAAGACTGCTGTCTGATCGGTCCCAATACTCCGGGCATCATATCACCGGGAAAGTGCAAGATTGGGATCATGCCGGGCCATATTCACCAGCCGGGTTCTATCGGTATCATCTCCCGGTCAGGGACGTTGACCTACGAAGCAGTAGACCAGGTGACCCGGCTCGGATACGGCCAGAGCACGGCTGTCGGCATAGGAGGCGATCCTATCGTCGGGCTCAAATTTATCGAACTCTTGAAGCTTTTCAAAGAAGACAAAGAGACAGAGGGAGTCATCCTCATCGGAGAGATCGGCGGCACTGCAGAAGAAGAAGCTGCCCAATATATCAAGGCCGAATTCACCAAGGCCGTGGTGAGCTTCATCGCCGGACAGACCGCCCCTCCAGGAAGACGCATGGGACACGCAGGAGCCATCATCGCCGGCGGAAAAGGGACAGCCAAAGAAAAGATGGAGGCCCTTGAGGCAGCCGGGGTTCTTGTGGCCAAGAGCCCGGCTGAGATCGGCCAAAAAGTCAAAGAAGCCCTGAGTTAAATTATCCTTTCAAAAAATTTGAATTAGGGGAGGTTGCCGAGGCGGATACCTTGCCCCATTCCGCGCTCCTTGAATATCATTAAAAGCAGAGTGTCTCTTGAATAGAGCCCCCTGGTTTAGTTCTCCTTCTGTTTGTGCTCAGGAGGCTTGAATCTCAATAGAACTTCCACCTCATTCGCATTCCTGAGCAAGCGGAATCTCACCTCATCATTCCACTTGAAATCGGCCAGATAGACCCTCAGCTCGTTTATATCAGAGAAGCTCTTTCCATCAACATCAAGTATGATATCACCTTTTTTAAAATCTGCACCTAAGGCCACTCCACTTATCGGATCGCTTTCGACTACCAGGTTATCCAGCCCCTCAAACTTCTTGATTCCTAATCCCACAGAAGGAAACACGGGTATCCTTTCCTCGGGAATAGCCCAGATATAGTCTGCCAGGCTCCTGGAAACTGAGACTCTTTCCCGGCCTTCGGGAACGGTGACGCAGATCACTGTCTTATATGGCATATGGCTTCTCTCGTAGGCGCGGCGGTTTATGCCCAGATTGTAAATGAGATGACCCGAGCCAGCCAGAACAATCACCTTTTTGTCCTCTATCTTCTGGGCGCTGACCGCATTCAAAGCCATGACCTCATCCCAGGCTGATTGAGCCCGGTAGAGGCCTTCGAAGGCCATCTCCAGTCCCCTCCCCTTCATCTGAGGAGGAAGTTCAGTGCCCTCAAAAATCGTCCTGATGAGCGTCCTGTGTTCCTCATGAGAGAGGTCAGGATTGGGGACGATCTTTTTCTCTTCCTCGGTGAGTCCGTCCCAGCCTCTCATCCTGATTTTGGTGATGATTTCCCTCGGCGCGTTGAGCGCATAGACGGGAATCTTGTTTTCCTTGGTCAGCATGAAAATTCCTTCATAAAAGCCGAAATTGAAATTCCAATTGACATACCACCTGGACTCTTGAATGAATTCATCCTTGGAAAGAATACCCAAACTCCATTTGTTCAAAGCGTCCTGACCGGTGGCAGGAAACATTTCCAACCCGACAGACAGATCCCTCCCCTGCTCATATAAAGCCTGAATGATTCTCGCTTGAATCTCGTGCATGGGAAGGCTGTCGTGAGTCTCGCCGACATACACAAAATCACAATCCTTCATCTCCGCAATCATCTTTGAAAAAGGGATTGGCCTCCCCTCTTGAGCAGAATAGATCTTTCCGGGTGTAACCTCCATCGCCCTATCTTTCAGCTTCCTGTTCCCGATTTGAAGAGTCAATGTTTTATCTTCCTCTTCCGACCCGCAAAGCATCGAGACCAGGAAAAAAATAAACAATAGCGCTGTCATGAGCTTTTTAAAGTTCATTCTCTCTCTCCGTATTCAATTTCTAAGTATCATATCTCCGAGTTTTTACTGATGTCAATCAACAGCTTAAGTCAGAGAAAGACGGATAAAGGTTTTTACCTGGAATCACATTCTTAAACGCAGTGAGGTTTTTTTACGAGACAGAAGCCTGCTCAGCCAGAGCCCGTATGAGCGAGGATGACGCCGCCAGATGAATATCTATTTCTCTTCCTCTTCCGGTCTGATCCGCCCTTCCTTGATCGCTTCGTTGACGATTTTTTGCTGCAGGTGGGCTGGGACCTCCTCATAATGGGAGAATTCCATGAGGTAGGACCCCCTGCCGCCGGTGATCGAGGTCAAGGTAGGCTCGAAATCCAGCATTTCTGCCATGGGGGCCTGGGCTTTTATTATCCGTAAACTCCCTTTTTGCTCCATACCCTGCACCTTTCCTCTTCGTCCATTGAGGTTCCCCATGATATCTCCCATGTAGCCTTCGGGAGAGTAGACCTCGATGTTCATGATCGGTTCCAGGATGGTGGGTTTGGCGGCTTTCATCCCTTTCTTGAAGGCCATGGAGGCCGCGATCTTGAAGGCTATATCAGAAGAGTCGACTTCATGGTAGGAGCCGTCATAAAGGGAGACCTTAAAATCAACCGACGGATAGCCAGCCACAACGCCTTTTTTCCGTGCTTCCAGTATCCCCTTCTCGATGGAAGGAATGTAGTTCTTGGGGATGGATCCTCCGAATATCTTGTCCTCGAATTCAAAATCCATCCCCTTTGCCAGCGGTTCCATCCTTATCTTGACGTCTCCGTACTGTCCACGCCCGCCAGTCTGTTTTTTATACTTGCCCTGGACGTCCGATTTTCCTTTGATCGTTTCTTTATACGGGATTTTGGGCGGCTTGAGGTCAACATCGACGTTGTATCTCTTTTTTAGCCGGTCAGTGATGATCTCCACATGGAGCTGCCCGTTCCCGGAAATGATCAGCTCATTGGTCTCGGGATCCCTCTCTATGCGTGCGGTCGGGTCTTCCTCCATGATCCGATGAACAGCTTGAGAGATTCTTTCCTCGTCACCACGGGTTTTGGGCTGAATGGCAAATGATATGGAGGGCTCAGGAAAAACGATCGGGGGAAAACTTACAGACGCTCCCTTGGCGCAAAGAGTGTCTCCTGTTGATACTTCTTTCAATTTCGCGGTGGCCACAATGTCACCGGCCTTAGCCTGTCCAGCGGGTATCTGTTCTTTCCCTTTAAGGAAGAACAGGCCCCCCAATTTTTCTGTGCTGTCTTTATTCGAATTGCTGACCGTGGAATCCGGGTTGACCTTTCCCGAGAATACTCTCATCAAAGAGATCCTTCCGGTGTAAGGATCGGAGATCGTTTTAAAGACAAGGGCGGAAAAAGGCTCATCCGGAGAAGGCTTGACTGTTCCATGCTTTCCTTTAACTTCACCTCGTTCAATTGGTGAAGGCAAGAAATTTACGATTCCGTCAAGGATAGGCTGGGTCCCGATGTTCAGGAGGGCTGAGGATATGAAGATAGGGAAAAACTGCCTGTTGAGTACGCTTTTTTTCAGACCTTCTGTGAGTTCTTCGGGAGAAAGCTCTCCCCTCTCAAAATATTTCTCCATAAGCTGCTCATCGTTCTCAGCCACCATCTCTATCAGCTCTTCAATCTTCTTCTCAGCCGCTTCTTTCATATCCGCAGGAATCTCTTCCTCTTTGAATTTCCCGCTTTCATTCTTCTCAAAGATATAAGCTTTCTTGGCTATCAAATCCACCACTCCCGTGAAGTTCTTCTCCTCTCCGATAGGAAGTTGAACAGGAACAGCTTGCCGGCCAAAAAATTGATGGATGGCTTCAACTGTCCGCTTCCAGTTTGCATTTTCTCTATCCAGCTTATTGATGATGATCGACGCGGGAAGATTGGCTTCTTCCAGCATCTCCCACACTTTTTCTGTGCCCACTTCTACTCCGGCCACCCCGCAGACGAGAACAGCTCCCGCATCCACAGCTCTTAGACTTGCTCTGGTATCCCAGAGAAAATTGGTGTATCCCGGACAATCCACCAGGTTTATCTTACAGCCATTCCACTCGAGAAAACAGACAGCCGAATTGATCGAGATGTTTCTTTCTATCTCATCTGGATCGTAATCGGTCAGTGTATTGCCACTCTCAACTTTTGTTAACCTGGTCGTGACTCCTGAGTTGAACAGAAATGCAGCGGTCAGGGAGGTCTTTCCCGAGGAACCATGGCCAACTATAGCTACATTCCTTACTTTATCGACAGCATAGTCTTTCATCTTGAAGCCTCCAAGAAATATTTAATTCGATAGGTTTTATCTTTAATATTGAGAATATTCAACAACTATGACAACGGATATGATACAACAAAATTTCCTTTCAGCTCAAGATAAAAATTTAACCGAGCTATTTCTCCAGATGACTTAAGAAATCCTTCAAATCGGCAGGCAGTGGCGAAGAGTACTCTGCTCTTTCTTCAGTCACCGGATGGCAAAAAGAAAGGTAAGAGGCGTGGAGGAAAAGGCGCGGAACCTTGATTCCTGTTTTTCGGCGGCCGTACCGGAGATCCCCGGCGATAGGATGGCCGGCTGCTGCCAAGTGAACTCTTATCTGGTGAGTCCTTCCGGTGACAGGTTGAATCTCCAGCAGAGTGAATTCTCCGTAATCTCTCCTGACTGAATACTGGGTCAGAGCTTTTCGGGGTCTTTTTGTCCTGATTGAAATCCTCTCTCCATGCTTTGCATGGCGCCCGATCGCCCAGTCTATCTTTCCTTCTTTCTCAGGCATTCTTCCCCAGACAAGCCCTAGATAGCGCTTCACAACCCCTCTTTTTTTAAACTGCTCCTGGAGGTCCCGGTGGGCTACAGCGCTTTTGGCCACAACCATCAAGCCCGACGTTTCTTTATCCAGCCGATGCACGATCCCAGGTCTTTCTTCAGGCCCGATTTTCCGGATCTCCGGAAAATAGTGGAGCAGAGCGTTGACCAGAGTGTGCTCCCTGTTTCCTGCTCCAGGATGGACCACCATCCCCGAAGCCTTGTTGATAACGATGATATGGTCATCCTTGTCAATAATATCTAAGGGGATATCTTCGGATAGAATCCTATCGGGCTCTGGAAGCTCATAGTCTATCTCCACCCTCTCCCCAACCTTGAGCCGATGATTGGCCTTTTTTTCCTCATTGTTGACAGTGGCCCTTCTCTCTTTTATGGATTTTTGAATCTGGGAACGGGTCAACTCGTTGATTTTTTTAGAGAGGAAGACATCCAGTCTCTGGTCCAAGCCGGATAAAGGAGTAATCAGGAATTCTTTTTTAGGCACTTTTTCTCATTCTCATTCTCAGGACGAGAAACAGAATGATCCCGCCGATCAACCCCAGAATGCAAAAAAGCTGCGGATAGGACAGGCTCAGATAAGGAGAAACACCGCGGATAAGATACGCTTTGTCAGGGTGGTCCCCACGAAAAAACTCAACACAATACCTGATCAGGGAATAATTTATGATGTAAAAGGAAAAAACCTGTCCATCGAATTTCTTTTTGCGCAGTATCAGGAACAGGATTAAAAAGTTCAGAAAATTCAGCCCAGCCTCATAGAGCTGGGTGGGATGAAGAGGCGTGTAGAGCGGAATCCCCGTAAGGTTGCTGGCATACTCATTCTGGAAAGTCACACTCCAGGGCAAAGAGCATTCACTGCCGTAACAGCACCCTGCGCTAAAACACCCGATACGGCCAAAACCATGGCCCAAGGCCAAGGCTGGACCGACAATATCGGCTGATTTCCAGGTGGGAATCTTATGCTTCCGGAAATACCAAAGGGCAAAAAATAATCCGAAGGCCAATCCCCCTTGAAAAACGCCGCCGGAGCGGGCCAGGCTGAACAGCTCTCCTGGATAACGTACGTAATAAGAAAAATTCCCGATAAAAAGAATCAGCTTAGCCCCAACCAAAGAGATGAGGATGGTGTAAAACGCCATATCCAGCATTTGAGGAGCCTGAAGGCCCTGCTTTTTAGATTGAACATAAAGAAACCACAATCCCATCCCCACTCCAAGAGCAAGCATGAAGCCGTAGGTATGGATGGTCAACGGGCCGAGTTTTAAGAGGATGGGGAACATTTTGGCCTTCTCTTGAATATTAGTATAAAAATCAATACAAACGCACCGACAGTGATACTGGAGTCTGCCACATTAAAGGACGGCCAGTGCCAGCTTTTCACATAAAAATCCAGGAAATCAACAACATATCCCCTGATCACCCTGTCTACCAAATTCCCAAGAGCTCCGGCTAAGATCAGGGAAAGCGAAATCTTCATGAATCTATCAGAAGCGGGAGTCTTGAAAAAATAGAAAATGACAAAACCCAGAGCGACCAGGGAAACCGAGGTGAGGAATATGTATAATACCAGGCTTTCCGATTGGGAAAAAAAACCGAAGATTGCTCCTCGGTTCCTGATGTGAGTGATGTTGAAAAAACCGGGCACAATGCTTTTGCTGCTCAGATGGGCAATGCTCCGGACGACAAGGGCTTTGGTCGCTTGGTCAATACCGACTAGTATAATGACCAGCAAATAATAGAACCGATTGCGTTTCATGAGTGCATGCTCTTCACCACTCCCTCGCAGCGCTCGCAGAAGTGGGGGTATTCAGGATTTTTTCCGACATACGGGGAGAAATTCCAGCACCTCTGGCATTTTTCCCAGGGCGCCTTGGAGATCACCGTTTCCAACTCTTCACCCGAGTGCGGCTCAAGCTCCACGCTGGAGACGATAAAAACAGCCGGGAGCTCTTTTTCATACTTCCTCAGTAACTCCTCTTGGAAAGAAGGGACTTTAAGGGATACGACGGCTTCGAGTGAGTTCCCGATCAGGTTTTCCTCTCTCGCTCGCTCGAGCTCCTTCAATACGATTTCTCTCACATCTATCAGGTTCTCCCATTCCTGATACGTTCGCTCATCAAGCCATTTCTCTTCGAATTCCGGGAATGATTCTAGATGGACCGACTCTTCCTTCCCTCTAAAAGAGGGCATAACCTCCCAGGCCTCCTCAGTGGTGAAGGGCAGGATTGGGACCATCAGCACCAGCGTGGATTTGAGGAGTTCAAAAAGCGCTGTCTGGGCAGAACGACGAAGCTGCGATTTTTTACCTGAACAATAAAGCCTGTCCTTGATCACATCCAGATAATAAGCGCTCAGGTCGACCGTAAAGAAATTGTATATCGTATGAAAAACGATATGATATTCGTAATTCTCGTAGGCTTTTAAGATCTTTTTTCCGATTTTACGGCATCTTTCCAGGATCCATTTATCCAGGGATTCCATCTCCTGCGCATCCATTTTTTCCTCGTCAGGAGAGAAATCATAGATATTTCCCAGGATAAACCTCCAGGTGTTGCGGATCTTCCGGTAGGCTTCAACCAGCCTCTGCAGAGTCTCGTTCCCGAAACGGGCATCTTCTTTGTAGTTGAGCATCGCTACCCAGAGCCTCAAGATCTCCGCTCCGTTTTTGGAAATCACCTCATCGGGGTCGACGAAGTTCCCAAGAGACTTGGACATTCCTCTCCCCTGTTCATCGAGCACAAACCCATGGGTGATCACCGCTTTATAAGGAGAAGCTTTCTTGGCCGCGACTCCTATGAAAAGAGAACTGTTGAACCAGCCACGATATTGGTCATTACCTTCCACATACACATCTGAAGGCCAGGGCAGGTCAGGCCTTTTTCCGAGGACATTGTGGCTTGCTCCGGATTCAAACCAGACATCCAGGATATTGTTTTCTTTGTTGAATCTTTGAGATCCGCACTGAGGGCATTTCACATCGGCAGGAAGAAGCTCACCTGCTTCCTTGAGAAACCAGGAGTTGGAACCCTCTTTGGAAAACACGTCCGCAATCCTCAGGATGGTTTTTTCATCAGCCAGGATGTGGCCGCAATCATGGCAGTAAAAAGCGGGAATGGGGACGCCCCAGGAACGCTGGCGGGAGATGCACCAGTCGGGGCGAGCACTCACCATGTTGGCTATCCTCTCCTCCCCCCAGGGCGGAATCCAGCGCACTTTTTTTATCTCCTCCAGAGCTTTATTCCTCAGATCATTCGTATCCATGGCGATAAACCACTGGGCTGTAGCCCGGAAGATCACGGGATTCTTGCAGCGCCAGCAATGGGGATAGGAGTGGATGATCTCGCCTTCCTTTAACAGAGAACCATCCGCCTTCATGTCCTCGGTGATCTTTGTATTGGCTTCAAAAACATTCATCTCCCCGTATTTCTCAACCTGAGGTACGAACTTCCCCTCGCTGTCCACAGGCGTGTAGATATCCAGTCCAACAGCTATCCCCGTCAGATAATCTTCGTAGCCATGACCGGGAGCGGTATGGACACTGCCCGTGCCCTGGTCAAGGGTCACGTAATCTGCCAGAACAAAGACTGACTCACGATCGATGAATGGATGGCGGGCTTTCAGACCCTCCAGTTCTTTTCCGAGAAAAGTCACGAGTGTCTGAGTCTGTTTAAAACCCAGCTCTTCTGCCAGGACCGGAATCAGCCTTTTGGCTGCGATAAAGACTTCTCCACCGGTCTCGAAAGCCGCGTATTCATACTCTGGATGGAAAGCAATGGCCAGGTTGGCTGGCAGGGTCCAGGGAGTCGTCGTCCAGATCAAGACAGAGACCTTTTTCCCCTTCAGCTCGGGGAATTTTTGCGACAGGTCTGATATCATCGGGAATTTTACGTAAATCGAGGGAGATTTCCTGTCCTTGTACTCGATTTCAGCTTCGGCAAGCGCGGTTTTGCAGTGAGGGCACCAGTGAACCGGTCTTTTTCCCTTGTAGACATTGCCTGTTGCGAAAAAAGCGGCAAGATAACGGATGACCTCACCTTCGTATTCTGGGTCCATGGTCAGATAAGGTTTCTCCCACTCACCGAATATTCCCAGTCTCTTAAATTGATTTCTCTGAATATCAACATATTTCAGGGCGTATTTCTTGCATTCTTCTCTGATCTCTATGATGGAAAGGCCTCTTTTTTTCGCACCGAGAAGCTGGTCGACTTTAATCTCAATCGGCAGCCCATGGCAGTCCCACCCGGGAAGGTAAGGGGATCTGAATCCCTGCATGGTCTTGGTCTTAACGATGAAGTCCTTTAAAATCTTGTTCAGAGCTGTTCCGAGGTGAATGCTGCCGTTAGCGTAAGGGGGCCCATCGTGCAGGATAAATGAAGGGCTCTTCTCTCTTTTTTGCTGGATCTTCTGGTAGAGGTTCATCGTCTCCCATTTCTTGATGATCTCGGGTTCCTTCTGGGAGAGTTTTGCCTTCATCGAAAAGGAAGTTTGGGGAAGGTTCAGGGTGTCTTTGATGTTTTCGCCGTCTGCCATAATGAACTCCAATCCGTACCATTTATTTCATTATTATAGAATAAGTTATTTTACATCTCCATGATAAAAAGTCAACGAAACCAAGTATTCAGCAATCAGGATTGGAAAAGTCAGACAGGCTCGAATTCAGTTTTTTATGTAATGGGCACCCAGGCTGTTGGGATTTCCCAGGGCCGCAGAGGTGATCAGCAGGGCAACTTGAATCCCATGTTTGAGGCCGACAACCTTATCATCCATTTTTGCTTCTTTATAGAACTTTTCAATCCTGTGGCGAAGATAATCCAGGTCCGCTTTAGCCCTCTCCAGCCGCTTTTTGGTCCGGATGATGCCAGCATAATTCCACATGGTCGATTTGATGGATAACCAATCTTGATTGATCAATGCCGGGTCGATCTCTTCCTCTTTCTCTGGGTAATACCAGTCATGGATCTCGGAGGGGTTGGGCATGACCGGATCAAAATGAGAATTGATATATTTGGCCCCTCTCTTCCCCCACACCAGGCCTTCCAAAAGAGACGTGGAAGCCAGGCGGTTCGCTCCATGGACGCCGGTGCAGGAGACCTCCCCAACAGCAAAGAGACCCTTGAGCGAGCTTTTTCCCCATCCGTCAACAAGAACACCACCGCAGCAGTAATGGGCGGCAGGGACAACAGGAATGGGTTCTTTGGTTATATCAATCCCGTATCTCAAGCAGGTCTTATAAATGTTGGGAAACCTTTTTTTGATATCTATCTTGGCGTATGAAGCCAGGTCCAGGTAAACATAACTGGAGTTACTGTTCGTCATTTCCTCGTAGATGGCTCTGGTCACCTCATCCCTAGGGGCCAATTCCTTTTTCTCGCTGTAGTTCTCCATGAAGGTCAAGCCTTCTTTTGTTTTCAGCCGGGCTCCTTCTCCCCGGACGGTCTCGGAAATCAAGAAACCCTCGGCATCCGGATGAAAAAGTGAGGTGGGATGGAACTGGATATACTCCATGTTGACGATTCTGGCTCCGGCCCTGTAGGCCATGGCATAACCATCGCCGATGGCACCCCTGGGATTGGACGTGTAAAGATAGACCATGCCGCATCCACCACTGGCCAGGATGGTGTAAGGGGCAAAAACCGTTTTCACTTTTTTGGACTGGTTATCCAGAACATAGGCTCCTGTGCACCGTGGCTCCTTGTAGAAGGATCTGGGATTCCTGGAATGATGAGGTACAGTCAGCAAGTCCACCGCAGTATGCCTCGTCAACAGCGTCACATTGGAAAACTTCTTCAAGGCAGCGATAAACCTTTCCTCTATGGTCTGCCCGGTCGTATCCCCGATATGGAGGATTCGTCTCCGTGAGTGGCCAGCCTCCTGGGCATAATCCAGAGAATCCGGAGCGCTCCTCGCAAAAGGGATAGCCAGCTCTTTGATCAATACCTCATCCACGGTTCTTTTCCCTTCCTTGGCTAAAATCTCTACAGCCTCCGGGTTGTTGATCCCGTCTCCCGCTTCGAGGATGTCCTCCTTCAATAACTCCGGATGGTCATCTTTTCCCAGGGAAACGATCCCTCCTTGGGCATAGAACGTGTTTGACTCCTCAAGTTTACTATTCTTGGTGATGACGATCACCCTAAGACCGCTCTTCGCCGCCTCCAGGGCTGCGCTGGCCCCGGCGATTCCACATCCGATGATAAGAACATCGGTCGTTAGTTTATTTTCTCGAGACATCACAGCTCACCCGTAAACTCAATACTGATGTCTACCGATCTATAAGAATGAGTCAAGCTGCCCACTGAGATAAAATCAACGCCGAGAGCCGCAATCTCCCTGACCCTGTCCAGAGAGACTTTACCCGAAACCTCCAAAGACACTTTTCCCTTCACCCATTCAACAACATCTCTCATGCTCTCGACCGACATGTTATCCAGCATGATCATGTCAGCACCGCTGCGAACAGCCTCCTTGACTTCATCGAGCGTGGTCGCTTCCACTTCCACCTTTATTCCTGGCTCAACCCGTTCCTTTGCTCTCTGCACGGCTTCTGAGATGCTGCCGACCAGCTTCAGATGGTTGTCCTTGATCATCACCATTTCAGAGAGGTTATGGCGGTGGTTCTTTCCACCGCCCATTTTAACCGCATATTTCTCCAGTACTCTCAAGCCAGGAGTAGTT
>JAOUKO010000070.1 GCA_029882525.1 Candidatus Aminicenantota bacterium
AAAAGCAGGTCTATATTTTTTAGTCTCTTCCGCAGGAATTATTGTATTTTACTCTTTATTTTTTCCTTGCTATAATCTTGGCCATGCCGGAGAAAAAGTCTTATTATTCAGAGAGGTTCTCCGGGAACGTGACCCGGCGCTTTGAGGTCGATAAGTTTTACTATAGAGGGAGAACAAAGTTTCAGTATGTGGATTGTTTCCACAACAAGCATTTCGGAAAGGTGCTGTTCCTGGATAAGAAGATTCAATCCGCGCAAATAGACGAATACATCTATCATGAGTCCCTGGTTCATCCTGGCCTCTTCACTCATAATTCCCCAAAAAGGGCTTTGATCCTGGGAGGAGGCGAGGGGGCGACCTTAAGGGAGATTCTCAAGCATCAGAGTGTGGCGAGAGTCACCATGGTGGATATCGATCGGGAACTGGTTGAGCTTTGCCAGAAATATCTGCCCGAGTGGTCCGAGGATGCTTTTTCTAACCCGAAGACGGATTTGATCCACGCCGATGCCCGCAGGTATGTGGAGGAGACTCTGGAGAAATTTGACGTGGTCATTTCCGATTTGACCGAGCCTCTGGAAGAAGGGCCTTCCCTTTACCTTTTCACTCAAGAATTTTTCAAGAAGATCTTTGAAATTCTGGAGGAAGACGGGCTGCTGGCCCTGCAAGCCGGGAGCGCCAATCCTTGTTATGATCATTTTTACTGCTCGCTGGTAAAAACACTGGAAGAGGTTTTTCCGCTGGTTCGTCCCTACTGGACCTTCATCCTTTCCTTTGGCTTGCCCTGGGGCTTCATCCTGGCTTCCAAGACTGAGGATCCGCTGGGATTGACTGAAAGTGAAGTCGCGGAAAGAGTGGCCAGACGCGGAATCAGGAACCTGAAATTTTATCATCCCGGCTATCATAAGGCTTTATTCGCCTTGCCTCTCTATTTGGAGAAAGATTTGAATAAAGGAAGGGTTTTAACCAATGAAAAGCCCTTCATCTGGGAATCATGACCGCTGACAAAAAAATCCGTGAACACAGCCCTCTAGAGGAGAGGGAATACCACACATCCTCAGTCGGTCTCTTCTTTAAAGTCGACAGACTGCTCTCCAAAAAGGAATCGCCTTATCAAAAGATAGAAGTCATCGAGAACGAGTATTTCGGCAGAATCCTTCTCCTGGATGGCCTGGTCCAGACAACGGAAAAGGATGAATATTTTTATCACGAGATGCTTGTTCATCCGGCCTTTCTGGTCCACCCTGAGCCGAGAGACATCCTGATTATCGGCGGAGGAGACGGCGGAGTGCTCAAGGAGATTCTTCGCTATCCTGTGCGGAGCGTTCATCTTGTAGAGATCGACTCCCAGGTCATCGAAGTCTCCCAGAAATACTTCCCCTGGCTTTCCTCCGGTCTGAAGGATAGAAGAACCGAGCTGGTCATCGCTGACGGAAGGGAATGGATAGAGGGGACAGACAGAAAATTTGACATCGTCTATGTGGATTCTTCTGACCCTGTCGGGCCCTCAACGACTCTTCATCAGAAGGATTTTTTCCAGAATATGAAGCAATGTCTCAACAAGGATGCAGTGATCGCGGCCCAGACAGGCTCGCTTTTCTATCAACTGGAAGAGATCCAGAAGAAAAATGAATTTTTAAAGAAGCTCTTCAAACATGTCTTTTTCTACACGAGCCCTGTCCCGACCTATCCCGGAGGGAGCTGGTCATTTGTCTATGTCTCGGATGAGACACATCCTCTCCAGATAAAGAGAAACCCGCCTGAAGGGTTGAAGTATTTCAACCCGGATATCCATCGAGCAGCCTTTGCTCTGCCGAATTTCTTGAAAGAGAAGCTGGGCTAGCCTGGGGAGCCTCCTGACTTATTCAGCTCTTATTTTTAATAATCCAGCTTTCCTTCCGCGTGGCGTTTGCCCAGGACGTTGAGCATGTCCTCGGTCATCTTGGCCAGGTCGTACTCTGGCTGCCAGCCCCATTCCTCGCGGGCGGCTGAATCGTCGATGGAATTCGGCCAGGAGTCAGCGATCTCCTGCCGGAAGTCAGGCTCATACTTGATGGTGAATTCAGGGATATGCTTTTTGATCTCGGCTGCCAGTTCGCCGGCTGAGAAGCTTATGGCCGTGACATTAAAGTCAGAGTGGTGCTTGAGCTTAGAAAAATCCGCCTCCATCAGGTCAAAAGTGGCTTTGAGGCAGTCGGGCATGTACATCATCGGCAGCCGCGTGTCTTCCCTGAGGAAGCAGGTGTAGCTCTTGTTCTTGATGGCTTCATAGAATATTTCCACGGCATAGTCGGTCGTCCCCCCGCCGGGCAGGGTTTCATTGCTGATGATGCCGGGATAGCGGCAGCCGCGGATATCCAGATTGAAGCGTTTGACATAGTAGTCACAGAGAAGTTCTCCGGCCACCTTGGTCACTCCGTACATTGTCTTGGGCCGGAGGACTGTTTCCTGGGGAGTGTTGTCGATGGGCGTTTCCGGGCCGAAGGCGGCTATGGAACTGGGAATAAAAATCCTCACCATCTCATGCTCCATGGCTGTCTCGAGAATGTTATAGGTTCCATTCATGTTGACGTCCCAGCAGAGCTTAGGATTTTTTTCTCCCACTGCCGAGAGGATAGCCGACATGTGGTAGATGGTGTCAATGTTGTATTTCTTTACGACTTCTTCGATGGTCTCTCTTTGAGCGACATTGATGAACTCGAACGGGCCAGAATCTCTGAGTTCAGGCTTGGGTTTGGTCCTGTGCCCGGTGGCAAGGACATTATCATTGCCGTATTTCTGGCGAAGTGCCATTGTCAGTTCGGAACCGATCTGGCCGACAGCTCCAGTGATCATAATCATCTTCATTTCTTTACCCATGTTTATACCTCCAAATTCGGGACTGATTTAGGTTGATTTTGAGAGTATTACTTATATCTTGCCCTTGAAAAGATGTCAACCTGAAACTGAAGATGGGTAAGCCTCTCCATTTCCATAACGAGGGAAACAACTGACCAAATAGAGAAGCGCGGCGGGGGTTCCTCTTCCATCCGGAGCCCATGGTGGAGGATGGAAGGGAACCGGCGCGGCGACATATCTCGCCTTCATAATTCACTGTCACAGAAATAGAGATACCTGCTTGACTAAGAAAGTACTGTTTGATTGAGCTCAACTGGACTATAATAATAACTTCTTGCCTTATTTTATCTCTTTTTATAGAGTTTATTGTTCGATTGATTTTTAAAGGAAGGAGAGATCACAATGACTATCACCCTCGACGGACATGACCTCACCATAGAGAAAGTCGTTCAGGTGGCCAGGGGAAAGGAGAAGATTGACATCCATCCCGAAGCCATGCGGAGAATCAAGAAGTGCCGAGACTTGCTCGAGGATAAGATAAAAAAGAGAGAGATCATGTACGGAGTCAACACCGGTATCGGGGAGCTTTCCGAAGTCGTTTTGACCCAGGATCAGGTGGAAAATTACCAGAGATATCTCGTCTACAGCCACGCAGCAGGATACGGGAAGCCCCTGCCTGTCGAGGTTGTCCGCGCTGCCATCCTGAGCCGCATCAACTGCCATTGCCATGGACATTCAGGCCTGAGGCCCGTTGTCGTCGAGACTCTGAAGGAAATGCTGAATAAAGGGGTCACATCCGTTGTCTGTGAGAAAGGCTCGGTCGGAGCCTGCGGTGACCTTTCTCCCATGGCCCAGATGGCTTTGGTACCCTTGGGAGAAGGCGAGGCTTTTTACAGGGGCGAGCGGCTGCCCGGAAAAGAAGCCATGAAGAAGGCCGGAATCCCGACCATCGTCTATGAAGCCCGCGACGGCTTGGCGACGATCAACGGCGCCAATGTCATCGCTGGCTTGGGAGCTCTGGAGATATACGATGCCGGGCAGTGGTTGAAGAATGCAGAGATCGTGGCAGCCATGACCTTAGAGGTCCTGAACGCCAACATGATAGCCTACGATGAGCGGCTGCATAAGGTACGGGGTTATCCTGGAGCCGTAGAAGCCAGCGAGAATATCAGGCGGATCACCGGGGGCAGCGAGCTTCTGGCTCAGAAAGGGAAAAAAATCCAAGACTGCTACTCTTTGAGAAGCACGCCCCAGGTGATGGGGGCTGCCCGCGATGCGCTCAAATGGGCCCGCTATATGCTGGAGATCGAACTCAACGGTGCAGCCGATAATCCCACCTTCTTTCCGGAGGAAAAGCTGGTCCTGACCGGAGCCAATTTCCAGGGAACCCCGATGGCCTTTGCTCTCGAGCTCCTGGGAACAGCCATTACCACTGTCTGTGTCCTATCCGAAAGAAGGATGAACCGGCTGATGAACCCCCATCTGAGCATGGGGCTTCCCGCTTTCTTGACCAAAGGAGCAGGCATGTTTTCCGGGATGATGCTCTCCCAGTACACAGCCGGCGCGCTGGTCTGCGAAAACAGGATCCTTTCTCATCCGGCCGCCACAGGGTCTATTCCTGCCGCAGCTGACCAGGAGGACTTTGTCAGTATGGGCATGACCACTGCCCTGAAGACCAGACAGATCATCGACAATGCGCAGGCCGTTCTGGGAATAGAATTCATGGCTGGTGCTCAGGCCATTGACTTCCGCAGCCCTGTCAAGCCGAGTAAAGGTGTCCAGGCTGCCTACGGTGTGATCCGCAGGCATGTTGACCGCCTTGAAGAAGACCGCCCCCTCTACGATGACATCAATACACTCAAGGAAGTGGTGGAGTCCGGAGAGATACTGGAAGCGGTGGAAAAGGCGGTTGGCGCGCTGAAATAAGAATAATGGGGTCAGGGCTCGACATTAGACATAGACATGTCGATAAGGTAAGACTTTGCTGATAAGAAAGGCTAAGCCCTGTATGAATGTTGAGCCCAGCGACTTAATCATAGCTTTATTACTATCAATTTTAATAAAGCCTGAATATATGATTCTATCTTGTCTAATGTCGAGCCCTGACCCCTTTTTAGGAGAAAGACGATGAAAAAGTCTTTGGGAGCAAGAACCATAATCTACCCCACCCCGGTTCTGGTGGTGGGGACATATGACGACGAGGGAAAGCCGAATGTTATGACGGCTTCCTGGGCAGGCATATGCTGTTCCCGACCTCCAGCTCTGGCTATATCCATTCGGGAAGCGACCCATACCTACGGGAATATAATGCACAGGAAAGCGTTCACTGCCAGCATCCCGTCCGAGGCCCATGTCAAGCAGGCGGATTATTTCGGCATAGCCTCAGGGAAAAGAGAAGATAAATTCGCTGCAGCGGGGTTGACGCCCGTGCCTAGCGAGATGGTCGATGCCCCTTATGTGGAAGAGTTTCCGTTTGTCCTGGAATGTCGACTTCTTCACACTGTGGAGATCGGGTCTCATACTCAGTTTATAGGGGAAATCCTGGACATTAAAGTGGAGGAGGCGGTTTTGAGTGAAGAAGGACTGCCCGAGATAAAAAAAGTCAGACCTTTCCTCTACGTTCCTGAAAGCCGGTCTTATTATGGGATCGGCGAATATCTCGGCAAGGCTTTTTCTTTGGGAAAGGAGATCGGGAATCGTTAGAGAAGACTGAGCTTTTACTCTTTCCGCAGGGATGAAGCCGAGAGACAGCATAAAGAAATAGAAAAGGCCGAGGATTTCTCCTCGGCCTTCTATTAAATGATTGCCTTCGTTGCTGATTAAAAAATAATCCTGAAGCCGAGCATGAACTTGTGGTTATCCTGGATAGAAAGGTCAATAGGGGGGCCGGAGGCTTCGAGGAAGATCGAGCCAATGATTTTTGAGCCTCCGAGAAGGTCAAAGCCGATGTTGGTGATGATCTCACCGTAATCGTTTTGAATGGTGTCTTTGTATGGGGTTATGTAGGCCCCGCCCACTCCGATAAAGATCGGCCCGGCCCGCAGGTTGAGAATCACGGATCCGCTGAAGAAGCTCTGCTCCCAGGGGGCAGAATCGATGGGAGTGTAGGCGCCCCCGCCCGAAAGGATGATATCCAGATTCTTGGAAATCTTATAGAGTATACCGGCTCTACCTGCGGCATATCCGACGTATGTTCCTTCTCCTCGGCCGGCCAACGCCCCTAAATCAACGAGAAGATAGAGCTTTTTCTGTTTCATCCTGACTTCAATGTTGGCAGGTTCGGAAAGAGCTCCCAGATCGTCCGTGGCGACAGCCGTTACCGAATAGACTCCTTTCGCTTGAAAAGCTCTTTCCCAGGTGAAGGGTTTCTCAACGTCTGAGAATCTGTCCACAAGGTTTCCAACGTCATCGATAATCTCAAAATCAACCTGCACAATCTCTCCATCCGGGTCCGTTGATCCAGAGGCGTCAAGGATGACGGGTTTTCCGATCACTCCGCCGCACTTCCTGCATTCGAGCTTGATAGCTGGAGGAAAATTGATGGAGGCAGCTGCTTCACAGAGATTGTCAGACACCTTTCCTTCAATGTTGAAGGCTTTCCCCTTGAATACGTACTCCCCAGGCTTGTCAAAAACAACTTCCCAACGGGACGCTTCAGGAGTCAATTCTTTAGATGCGACTTTAGCCCCTTCCGGGTTGAAGACCTCGACCACCATTGATTCGGCATTTTGAGAGCCACTCATGTCAACGAGAATGGGGTCGCTGGGATTGGCCCTTGTCGGCTCGACTCTGATGCCGCAGATCGCTTCTGCCGCCTCCGGCACTTCAACCTTGACTTTTTCCTTGACCATCGGAGGCTCTTTGGTCGCTCCAAAGGTGATCTTCAATCCGCCCGCGAATTTTTCGGTTGTGTAAGGAGGGAAATCATCGATTACCTGAAAGATTATTCGGACAAAATTGGGTTGCATCTGAGTGATTCGGATGTTGTCTATTCCCAACGCACCTACGTCTATGTTGCGGACAGAACGAATATTCCCGACGTTAAACAGGTCAATGCCGATTCGCATCGGGTTGTAAAGCCTGAACTGGCGGTGAAACGTGTAGGGTGTTACAAAAAGCTTGACCTCAAGAGTCTCTCCGACCGGAGTCACTTCTATTCTTTCCAAGGTGCCGCCTGTTTGCGAGAAGGAAAGTCCTGTGAAGGAAAATAAGAGAAAAAGCAGACATGAGAGAATTAGCGTCTTTTTCTTACTCATCTGCCTCCTCCATTCATGCAAGTTATTGAAATTTATGCTATTTTGATTAGCTATAACACAAAAAAATATGAATTTCAAGGAAAAATAAGAGCTTTTTCCCCTCATTCCAGGGAGAAGTTGAGCCGTAATTAAAGGAAAAAAGGATTGGTTTTTGTGGGGATGGAGACTATGAGGTCGGGAATTTCTCCATCAAAAAATCGACAGCTTGCTTAAGCGTTGTATGCTTGTGCTCGACGTCCCGGTCGTAATTGATGATAAAACTGAAGATATCTCCCTTTAATCCTTCACAGAAGCAGAAATACTCTTTGTTTTTGGCGTCGATCAGGAAAGAGGCTTCCTGGTCGTGAAAAGGACATTTCGCCAGGAATTGATTCCCGGTCCCTGCTTTCTCGCCGGAAATTCCGTAGGCTTTCATCAGTGCTATCATATCTATCGATTTTTCCAGCGATTTCATCTTCGCCTTGAGCTCTGTATCGGCATCGTTGATGAGCTTGAGATTCCTGAGAACAGAGCTGAGACCCTCGTTGCCGCATTCCTCGCAGATTATGGCTCCTTCTTCGGAATGTATGATTTTCTTCTCTCCTTCTTCTGTCGCTTTTTTGTTGAAAGCAAGGGTAAAATGGGTATTCTTTTCGTCAATCTCTTTTCCGCATATTTTACATTGGCTCATGATGACTCCTTTAATCCGTTATGCTTATGAAAGATTTATAGTTTATTCTTTTCTGTTAAAAAATCAATACAGTGCATCTCTTTTTCCGTGATGAAGGAACCACAGAATTCGGGGATGGCCTCGTCAAGGCAGTAAGCGCAGTGTCTTGGGCTCTCTTTCCAGATGGTAGATGATCATTTTCTGGAGAGCTTTTTTTATCGTATCCAGCTGCTCCGGAGAAAAGGGGAGGGGTCCTTTTTCCGGCGGGGGATTTTTTTTGGTCCATTGCACAAATGAATCTACCTCGGGCTTGATCTCCTCTTTTTTCGAGGGAGCGCATCGGTCGCAGAATACTCCGTCCTTTTTTGGGGAGAGCCAGCCGAATGCAGTGAGAGGCTTGCGGCACTTTTTGCATCTTCTTAGGTCTGGGAGCACACCGTTGAGCTTGAGCAGCCAGGCCTCGAAGTACCGGCTTAAAAAATTCAGGTTGCCGCGCTTGTTGAGCGCGTGCAGGATGGAGAGCAGAAGCCTGTAAAGCGTGTCGTCTTTTGCCCGTGTCGGAGAGAACTCCTCGATGAGCTCGGCGAAGTAGCTCAGCGTGAAGGAGGTGTCAGGATCATTCTGGATGTCGAAGAAGGATACAATGAGGTCGCAGCCGCTGATTGTCACCAGGTCTTTTCTTTCTTTTTCATAATAATAGATTTTGACCAGAGAGAGTGGTTCGAGGCTGCTTCCGAAGCGGTTCCCGAATTTTCGAGCACCCTTGGCGACTCCTTTAATGATTCCCTTGTCTCTGGAGAAAAAACTGACGATCTTATCCTGTTCCCCATAGTTGAAGGTTCGCAGGATGATGGCTTCGGTTTGTTCGCGGGGCATGGACGGATTATGTGAGCTTCGTCAGGAAGAGAGTCCCTAGCCCGAGAAAAGTGAGCGAGCCTGTGGTATCCGTGCACATGGTGAGGAGGTTGACCGATCCCAGAGCCGGGTCCAAACGGAGAAGCTTCAGGATCAAGGGAATGAGAGTGCCGACTAGGGCTGCGACGAAGAGATTGATAATGATGGCCAGCCCGAGAATGAGGCCCAGAAAGGGATTCTTGATGAGAAGATAGGAAAAGCCTGCCAGGATGATCCCGATGATGATGCCGTTGCCGATGCCTACCAGCATTTCTTTCAGCAGGGCTTTCCTGGCACCCACCCACTCAGTCTGGCCGATGGCAATCTCCCTGACGATGATGGCAATGGTCTGGTTTCCGGCGATTCCTCCGAGACCCATGACCAGGGGAAGAAAGACGGCAAGGGTGACGAATTCTTTGATAGTGCCTTCAAAATAATGAACGACCCAGGGCGCAACAGAGGCTGTGAAGAGGCTGAACATCAGGAAAGGTATCCTCTTTTTTATGGATTTAAAGGGACTGTTCTGGATTCTGTCTGTGGTATCCAGAGAGACCATTTTATAGATGTCTTCAGTCGCCTCCTCTTCGATGACGTCGATGACGTCGTCGACGGTGACCACTCCGACCAGTGTTTTTTCAGCATCCACGACGGGAATGGCGACCAGGTTGTAATCAGCGACATAGCGGGCCACTTGCTCCTGGTCGGTTTCAGGATGGACGCTGATGACATCCTTGGTCATGATGTCTTTGAGCGGTGTGTTCGGCCGGGTGAAAAGAACTTGCCTCAACGAGACGACCCCGACGAGATGGGTCTGGTCATCCACCACGTAAAGATAGAATGCGGATTCGACATCTCCTTCGAGCTGCATGGCAGTGATAGCATCGGACACGTTGGTGTCCTGGTCCAGGGCATAAAAATTCGTGGACATGATCCGGCCGGCTGTTTCCTCTTCGTAGTGAAGGAGCCCTTTGACGTCTTCAGAGGGTTTATCCTCCATCGCGGACAGGATGGAATTTTTCAGCTCCTCAGGAAGGAGGTTGAGAATCGGAGCCGCGTCATCCGGGGGAATGATCTGGATAAGCTCCGTGATCTGTTCCAGCTGGAGTTCTTTCAGGATCGCAGCCGCATCTTCAGGCTCCAGCTCGCTCAACGCTTCACCGGTCTTCTCCTTGTCTTTTTCGAAGAGGATGTTAAAGAGAGTGAGCCTTTCTCTGGATATCAGATGGCTCATCAGGGTGGAGATGTCGGCCGCATGGAAATTCTTGACGAGGTTCCACAACCGGGAGAGAGCTCCCATGTTGATGAACTTCCGCGCTGAGCTGATGACGATCCGCAGAGACCTAACTCTCATCTTTTTTCCTCAAGATTTTTCGATCTAAACGATAGCACAAAATCTATGGTATGTAAACGAAAAGCAGCCAGGCTATGAGTACTTTTTGTAGAAATACTTGTTTGTCTCGCGGGCGATGACCGCGCTGAGGCCGATGAGCGCCACCAGGTTGGGGAAAGCCATGAGGCCGTTCATTATGTCCGACACTCTCCAGACGGTCTCCAGCTTTAAGATCGTGCCTATAGCCACAAAGATGACAAAAATGACCCGGTAAATCTTCACTGCTCTTTCTTTGAACAGGTATTCGATGGATTTCTCGCCGTAATAGCACCAGCCGAGGATGGTGGAATAGGCGAAGAATATCAGAGTTATGGTGACGATTAATTCTCCTATCCCAAAGGGGAAGATTCCGTGGAAGGCAGTGGCTGTGAGCTCAGCTCCCTGGATGTCAGACGTCCAGAGCCCACTGATCAAGATGACCAGCCCGGTCATGGTACAGACCACAAGGGTGTCGATGAAAGTCTGGGTCATGGAAACAAGAGCCTGTTTGACCGGGTTCGGTGTTTTCGCCGCCGCGGCCGCGATCGGTGCCGAACCCAATCCTGACTCGTTGGAGAAGACTCCCTTGGAGACGCCCTGGCTCATCGTGTACATCACTGTCGCCCCGAGAAAGCCCCCTGTAGCCGCTGTCGGTGTGAAGGCGTATTTGAAGATGAGGCCGAATATTTGGGGAATCAGCGAGAATTTCAGGATCAGTATGACGGATGCTCCGATGACATAGACAATGATCATGAAGGGGACGAGCACCTGGGTGACCTTGGCGATGCTCTTGATCCCGCCCAGGACGACCATGCCCGTTAATGCCGCAAGAATAATGCCTGTGGCCCAATCGGGGATACCGAATGTTTTCTGCACTCCAGCTGCGACTGAATTGGACTGGACCATGTTTCCGATACCGAAGGCTGCTATCGCCGCAAAGATGGCAAACAGCGTTCCCAGCCATTTCCAGCCTAATCCTTTGGAGATGTAGTACATCGGACCCCCGCTCATTGTCCCGAACTCATCCACCTCTCTGTATTTTATGGCGAGGACCGCTTCAGAGTACTTGGTGGCCATCCCGAAAAGCCCTGTCACCCACATCCAGAAGAGAGCCCCGGGCCCGCCGGTGGCGATAGCCACGGCCACTCCGACAATGTTTCCAGTCCCGACTGTTGCCGCAAGAGCGGTCATCAATGCCTGAAAGTGAGAGATGTCTCCTGCTTGATTGTCGTCTTCCTTTCTCTTGATGAGAGCGAGATAGAGGGAGTAGAAGAGGCCTCTTATCTGAAGGCCTTTCAGTCGGATTGTCAGGAAGATACCGGTGCCGACCAGAATGATTATAAGAGGCAGCCCCCAGATGAAATCTCTGATCACAGTCAGGACTTTGAGTATTTCACCTTCCATGCTTTAGCTTTCCTCAAAAAAATTTTCCCTATTATACCAGAAATTGGGAAAGTCCCCAATTTTTTCATGACCAAAGCAAGAATCTCAATTTCTGTGATAGTTAATTATGAAGGTGTAATCTGTT
>JAOUKO010000071.1 GCA_029882525.1 Candidatus Aminicenantota bacterium
CCCCGTATCTTGCATCATTTTCCGTAATTCTCACCCGCTGACATCTTAAAATAAGAACCTAAAGATGGAGACCAAGCAACCTTTTTATATGATATACGTCTTATTATATATGTAAGTTACGTAAAGCCTGATCCATGATCTGGATTTACAGGTTGTCTATGCGCTTTTCGCCTATTCCAAACCATCTGCATCAATAGGAGTTGCCATGATTAAAAACTATCTCAAGATCACATGGAGAAATATCCGAAATAACAAAATTTATTCTTTCATCAACATCATAGGTCTGGCTGTCGGTATGGCCTGCTGCATTCTGATTCTCCTCTGGGTCCAGGATGAACTCAGCTTTGACAAGTTCCACGAGAACTACAGCGACATTTACAGGACTATTCCTGAACTTCAAGGTACCAAGTATTCTTCCAACCCTCTGGCGCTCGCCAGGGTTTTTAAGGAACAGTATCCGGAAGTCCGACAAATCACGAGGTTTTGCGATAGATACTGGCTCATGAAATACGGGGATAAAATCTATAACGAGAGCGGTGGCCTGGTGGACGATGACTTTTTGAAGATGTTCACATTTCCGCTCATTCAAGGAACTCCGGAGACAGTGTTTGCCAGCCGGGATTCTATTGTTTTAACAGAACGAGCTGCGGTCAAATATTTTGGTGCCCAGGATCCGATCGGCAAATCTCTGCTGATAAACAACGACACCGAACTGACCGTGACAGGCGTGTTAAAAGATGTTCCTCAGAACTCACACTTGCAGTTTGATTTTCTTGCTTCGATGAGACTCATGGGCGAGCGGGGAGATACCAGTTGGTCCTATGAAGCCGGAACATACGCGCTTTTAGAAAAAAACATCTTCCTACCGGACTTTGCAGACAAGATCTCTGGATTTGTTATGGAACATGATAAAAGAACAAATCAGAAAGTTGTTCTTCATATCCAACCTCTCTCTAAGGTCCATCTGTATGCGTTAAACGGCACTGACCCGATTATTTATGTCTATATTTTCTTGACGATCGCCATCGCCATCCTGATCATCGCCTGCATCAATTTCATAAACCTCTCCACGGCCAGGTCGAACACCCGGGCCAAAGAGATCGGATTAAGGAAGGTCGTGGGTGCGGAAAAAGCCGACATCATCAAACAATTTATCGGAGAATCGATGATTTTATCGGCTATTGCGCTTTTGGTGGCGATGGGTATGGTTTATCTCTTTTTGCCGGCGTTTAATAATATTGCAGAAAAACAATTGACATTGAACATTGCCGGCGATGTTTCGACCCTGTTCCTGTTGATCGGGATCATTCTCTTTACGGGTTTGGCTTCCGGCAGTTATCCGGCTTTTATGCTCTCATCATTCAGACCTGTAAACGTACTTAAAAAAGGGAAGTTACAGTCGTGCTCGGGTGGCCTTGTATTAAGAAGGATCCTGGTCGTCAGTCAATTCACCGCGACCATCGTGTTGATTATCGGGACCATCATCATGTACAAGCAGCTCAGCTACATCAGGAATAAAGATATCGGGTTAAGCAGAGATCATGTGCTCACCATATCAATGAAAAGGGAGTTGAGAGAAGGCTACAGGTCATTCAAAAATGAGGTCAAACAACATCCGAATGTGATGAACGTCACAGCGGCCCGAAGATTACCGACAAACATCGGACATATGAATCCCGTTTATTGGGAAGGAAAAGGCCCTGAGGATTATGTAACGATGACGGATGCCTCCGTGGACTATGATTATTTTGAAACTCTTGGTATGCAGATCATCCAGGGCAGGAGTTTTTCGGAAGAGTATGCAACTGACCCGGAGAATTACGTTCTGAACGAAGAAGCCGCCAGGATCACAGGATTGGAATCACCGATCGGGAAGATGTTTTCATGTTGGGAGGATGAGGGAAAAATAATCGGCATCGTCAAGAATTTTCATGCCAGCTCGCTTCACAATGAGATCGGACCTGTCATTTTCACGTTATCCCAGAGACACGGCTCTCACAGCTATATTTTTGTCAAAATCAGGCCGAACGATGTATCCGGAACCATAGCCTATTTGAAAAAGAAGGCGGATGAATTTGCTCCCAACAATCTCTTTGAATATTCATTTCTGGATGATGAATTTAACAGACAGTATGTGAATGACCAGCGGAGAGGTGATATTTATAAGTACTTCACATTTTTAGCCATATTTGTCTCCTGTCTTGGGCTTTTCGGGATGGCTTCGTTCACCGCAGAACAGCGGACAAAGGAGATAGGGATTCGCAAAGTTCTCGGGGCATCAATAGCAAATATTATCGTCCTCATCTCCAGAGATTTTTTAATGTTGCTTTTTATCTCCAATGTGATCGCCTGGCCCATCGCCTATTATCTCATGGATAAATTGCTGAATAATTATGCCTACAGGACCATTATTGCTGTGTGGGTATTTATTGTTTCGGGGATGATGGCGGTTTTTGTTGCGCTGCTGACCGTGTGTGTGAAAATTGTAAGGGTGGCCCATTCCAACCCCGCCAATAGCCTGAGGTATGAATGAAAGGACCTGCTGCTCTCCTCGCCAGGGCCAGGTAAAAAAACGGGGACTGTTGCCATTTTTTAATTGATTATTTTTATCCTCTTTTCTAAAATATCACCAGATTAGCAGGCCGCCTGAAGGAGATAAGATGGGAAAACGAACACCTCTTCTTCTCTTGTGCCTTTCCGTTTTTTTGATCAGTCTTGCCCCACCCATGCTGTGCGCTGTCAAGAAGGAAAAGGAGAAAAAAGAGAAAAAGGACAAGCAAGTCAGCACGGTCGTTCTTCCTGTTGTTTTCTACATGCCTGAGACACGATGGGGAGTCGGCGGAGGAGGGCTGTTGACCTATAGACCCAAGGCTGCCCCGCCAGACCAGAGGCCTTCTTCTCTGCTGTTCCAGGCCTACTACACCCAGAATAAACAATACGGGATCGAGATCTCTCCGGAAGTCTACCTGAAGAATGAAGCCTACATCGTCCAAGGATATTTCAAGGTAAGCAAATTCCCCGATAAGTTCTGGGGCATCGGGAACAACACTCCGGACCTGGAAGAAGGGTTGGAGGATAAGGACTATCTCAACTACACGCCCAAAATTTTCAATTTCGAGCTGAGCGTCCAGAGACAGATCCTTAAAGAACAGAGGCTCTATGCAGGAGTCCAATTGAAATACGAAAATTTTGATATCGTGGGAATGGCTCCCCTGGGGCTTTTAGTCTCGGGGGAGGTCCCAGGAAGCACCGGCGGAACGCTGACCTCACTGGGTTTTCTCATCACCTGGGATACCCGCGACAACATTTTCTATCCGTTCACCGGCAATCTTTTCCAGTTGAATGTAGATTTTTACACTCCCGCATTCGGCAGCGATTTCGAGTTCACCACCATCAAGATGGACCTCAGGAAGTATTTCACCCTGTTTCCCTCCCATGTCCTGGCCGTCCAGGCGCTCCTCTGGAATGTATCCGGCGAGCCGACCTTCCGCCACCTGGCCGAGATCGGAGGTGAGCAGATCATGCGGGGATATTACACGGGCCGCTACCGGGATCATTCGATGTACGCTCTGCAGGCCGAATACAGGGTGAAGGTCTGGAAGTTCATCGGCATGGTCGCCTTTGCCGGGGTTTCCAATGTGGCCGACAAGATCGGAAATCTTGGTTTCGATAATATCAAGTATTCGGTGGGCCTCGGCCTCCGCTTCTGTGTCGTCCCCAAAGAAAGAACGAACATCCGCCTGGATTACGGCTTCGGCAAGGGGACATCAGGCATGTACATCACGGCCAGGGAGGCCTTTTAAATAATTAAATAGGGATTGGATTCTGCT
Source organism: Candidatus Aminicenantota bacterium (assembly GCA_029882525.1). Lineage (GTDB taxonomy): Bacteria > Acidobacteriota > Aminicenantia > Aminicenantales > Aminicenantaceae > SOIA01. The sequence goes on from JAOUKO010000071.1 coordinate 3,831, forward strand.
GGGTATTTCTCCGATTAAAAGTCAGGAATGTTTTTTGATCGCGATTATTTTCGACTTGATCCCTATTCATAGAAAAGTCCGGCTTCATGAAGCGGACCGGTTTATTGAGTCTCTCTCTGTAATTTTTCATCTAATAAAAAGAGTATTTTATTTTTGCATTGCAGTTTCTTTCATTTCTATTGACCGTATAGTTTTATATGTGGTAAGCTTATTCGAGAATTCCGAGATTACGTAGTCTGCGGAAGGAATGAAGGGTTTGTTACGAAAGCAAGGGGAAATTCCTTTAAATTCAAAGTCTCTACAGGAAAAAAAGGTTTGATTTATTAAATAATTATTAAACAGAGATTATGATGAAGGGGAACATACTCATCCTGAATGAGAATCCTGAAGCGAGAGCACATTTAAAGAAACTCTGTAGCCAAGTTGCAACTGTTCATCTATCTTCCGATTTTAAAACAGCGGGCGCAGTCCTGAAATCCCAGAATATCAATGTGCTTATCGCGGATTACTCTCTGGCCAGTTACCTATCTCTTAATGCATTACTCAATGAGACAATAAGCATTGTCGTCACAGGTTTTGAAGAAAAGAAAGTTAAAGAAATCGCGAACAAATGGCCTTTTAGCCGTTATGTCGATTATCACATCATTCTATCCGGAGAACGGAATGACAGGGCTTTTCTTCGGATTATTAATAAAGCAGCAGAACACTCTTTGCTGAAGATGGAAGCAGAAGATCTGCAGATTTATCTTAAGCAGACTAACATTATGATACAGGATACTTATTCCGATATAAAAGAAATCGAAAAGGCTATCAACGATAGTATCGTCCGAGAATTGGAAAAACGGATAGAGTTGAGGGAAAGACACATTCGGTTCAAAAATGAAAAACAAAGATTAGAAGAAATTTTAAAGAATATTTACATGGCTAACGATTTTATCAGTCTTTTGGATATTGTCTACGATATTAAAGATATCCTTCAAGCCAGTAGCATTTCCCTATATATTCTGGATGAAGATGAGCCTCTCGGAAAACACCTCAAACCGATAATATGGGATGATGTATTCTTACTCCATCCTGACATATCGAAGCACACAGTCTCAATAGATGAGCAAGATTTTGCTGCCTTCGTTGCCCGCCATCATCAGGAGATCAATGTCACCGCTTTATCAGGCGATCAGCGGATGAGCAAAAGATACTTGGAGCATTTTATGCCTCCTTTAAGGAGCATGATGTGCCTCCCCATTATGCATGACAATGAAGTCACCGGTGCGATCGAAGTCTACAACAAGATACTTCCCAGAGACTCGAGCCTGGAGGGTTTCACAAGGGAAGATCAGCAGATAATGCGCACTCTCTCTGAACATATATCCCTGGCCATCACAAAGCTCAATCTCATCCAGTATGACGCTCTTACAGGTTTGTTGCGTCCCGATCCTTTCTTCAAGAGTGTTATTCACAAGCTTGAATATCAAAAGAAGAGACGAGGTGAAAGGGAGTCATACGCTATGGTGATGGGTGATGTCGATTGGTTCAAAAATTACAATGATAGAAATGGCCATGAGGCGGGAAACAAGCTTCTTCGAGAATTGGCGAACGTCCTCAAATCTTCCACCAGAGACCAGGATCTGATCTGTCGATATGGTGGGGAGGAATTCCTATTTTTTCTGACAGGATTAAAAAACCTGGAAGAAGCTTGTCTGTTTACAGAAAGGATTAAGAGAAATATCGAAGAACATTATTTCGAATTCCAGGAATTTCAACCCAGAAACAACCTGACCATGAGCTTCGGTATAACTTATTTCACGATGGGGAGATTTGATTCTCTTGAGTCAATCACGCAAAATGATTTAAAGACAATAATCAATGAAGCAAACATGGCCCTGGCAAAGGCAAAAGGAAAGGGAGAAATAGAAATAATTACGGATAAAAACAGGGTTTGCGTTTTTTATGGAAAGGCAACCGACGATCAAGAAGAAGTTATCAGGCCTTACAGGAAAAATTTGGCTAAAGAAAGAAGAAAATCTGAAAGATACTATGCTTCCACGACTCTTCTCTACAAAGATAATGGCGCTCACAACGTGGCCCAAACAATAAACTTGAGTTTAGTGGGAGTGAAAATTTCTTCAGAATCAAAGCTTTCTCCTGAAAAAACTCTTGATTTGATCATCGTCTTGAAGAACAAAGCTTGCCATTTTAAAGGTGATGTCGTGTATTCAGAAAAAGTTGGAGAGAATTTTGCTCTTTATTATTCAGGATTGAAGTTTTTAGATATTTCTCCAGAAAATGAAACTATTTTGAAAGAATATTTTTCCGCTCTAAGTTTAATTGACAGATCATCTCTCTCCCCAAAAAAACTGATAAACCTGTTGTATCCCTGATCTGTCAATTTTCTCCGTTGCTTCATATTCAATGAGTTCATTCATCTTCGGATTTTTCAGCATGAGTCTCATTTTTCTCACTGACTTCTGATCTTTCAGGTTTTTCTTCGCTTTCCATTTTTTCTCTTGCTTTGGGTTCTTCACCGCTTGGGTGTCTCTGTTTTGCCGATTAGTTCTAAAATCTTCTTGAGTTTCTCCCGCTCCTTCTCCAATTCGATTTCTTCATTTCCTTGTCTCTCCGTTTCCCCAGGCGCGGCTTCTATTTTCTCTTCGAGGTCTTTTTTGAAAATCTCGGCCTTTTCTCTAACTATTTGAGTGATTTCATCAAGTTTCTGGTCTAACTCACTTATTTTTTTTAGCTCTTCAAGGCTTTGAGCTGTTAAAGTCTCAATTTTTCTTAAGTATTGAATGGCCTTCTCTATATGTAGCTTTTTATGGCTTTTAATGTCGGTCTTATTATTTTCAAATTCAGCAAATGCAGTCCGGTAATTGATGATTTCATCTTTTTTAATCTCAAGCTCTTCTTGAATTTGATCTATCTTCTTTTTCGCCTTCTCCTTTTCCTGTTGAATCCTCTTTTCTAGGTCTTTCTCTATTTCTTCTTTTTTCTTATTTATAATTTCTTCTAACTCATCTTCAATTTCTTCTATAGTCAGTGTTAATTCTTGAAGAATGTCGTTTTTTTTTGACACTTTTTCCTTCTTTCCCCCTCATGATATTAGCCCTATTCATAAAAGATTGTCAAGGTGATCCCCTCTTCTTTTCTCCCGCTATATTTCCAATTCTTAAATGGAAATTTCTTTGAGAACATCCGTGTGAATCATCTGCCAAACAATAGATGCGGGCTCATGAACGAAGAAAAGTAAAATTTATATTTATTTATTCTTTTGTGTTGAATAATTGAAGGAATTGGAAAATACATGAGTTAAAATATTTCCTATTCATCTCCAGTGGGCAAATTTGTATCTTCCTGCTCGTCTTTTGTGACTTTCTGATCGGTGTTCATTTGCTCTTGAGCAGAATCTTTTTGATCTGATAGTTGAGCGATTTTGGTTTCAAAATCCTCGCGGATTTTTTGATGCGTCTGACGCTCCTTATCCATATCTATACGCGCCTGAGCCATCTGTGCAGCAAACTTTTTTACAATTGAGTCAACAATGTTGGAATGATGTCCTTCAGTAGAGAGAAGATCAGTTTTATGTTTCTCCTCTACGGCTTGGATTTGAGAAATTTGCTGCTTTTTTGCATCCTCTAACTCTGCCTGAAGATGGGCTATTTTATGTTCATACTGTTTATTTGATTCTTGATATGCTTTCTCTTTATCTGTCAACATTTCCGCTATTTTTTGCATCTCAGCAGACACTTTCTCCTTGAGGGCCTTTATCTCGGCATTCTTCTCTATCCGGAGCTGAGAGATTTGTGCTGTGTAGCTCTGATTGAGATCCTCAAGGGCACGCTGCTGTTCTTCTTTGGCTTTGAGAAGGTTGGCTTTGAATTTTTCTTCACTGGCGTTTAGCTGGAAAAGATATTGCTCCTTATTGCCTATCAGCTCTGCCTGAAGTTGGGCAATTTTAGATTCGAGTTGCTTGCGTGTTTCCTGATGTGTAAGCTTCTCCTTGGCGAGCATTTCAGCGGATTTTTTTGCTTCCTCAATCATTCTCTGTGTGATCTCAACAAAGGCCGCGAGTTCTTTATTGCGCTTTAAATCCTTGTCTATTTCCTTTTCGAAGTCATACATCTCCTTCTTGAATTTTTTAAGCTTATCCTTATCGGAAATGATTCTCTCACTATCTTCTTGAATTTTCTTAACAAAATCATTAATCTCCCGGTCTATTTGGCCATTTTGGTCTTTTTTTTGGTTGAGTGCATAATTTAATGGCTGTGAAGGCCTCGTGTCGTGACTTTCCTTACTTAGCCGTTCGAATGCTTGAGAGACCTCATTCTTTATATCACTGAGCGTTTGTTCCAACTTACTCATCATTTTGGCTCCCTGGTTAATCTCTTGATCGTGGTGAACCCCGGCATGAGATGAGATTGCATGGGGTTTTAATCCGATCAGTTTAAGGATTTTGAATGGTATATCCTCAGACACTAAACGTCTCTTATCCAGGTAAGCGTCGGCGGGCTCTTTGAGTTGACTGTGGAGGGAAAAATCGTCCATTGAGAGTGTCGCTGTAGTGAGGACAATTGGAATGTATTTGCCAATTTTTCTTCTGGCTCTATCATAGAGAGAGTAGCCAAGCATATCAGGCGCTTCGACTGCAATGAAAATCAGTTCAGCTTGAAATAAATTTGACGTGTGAATCTTATCGGATTCAGGATCCACAGCTAGAATTTCAAATCCGTATGGATTAAGCCCGTTTTGCAGGAGAGAAACAAAATCCTTGTCATTATCCAGGACTAGAATTTGGCGTATTGCCTTTCTTTCGGTCATTTCAGAATACAACCTCTGTAATTCAAGACTGTTCAGTATGTCATTATGTCACGATTTCCTCTCAAGTTGCTGATAATTCTCCTGTTGCTTATAGTGTACAATTATCAGATTAGCTGTCAATCATCAAAGAAGAGGATTTGAGGGGGTGATTTTTTGTTTATTTCCATCATCTTTTGGGGTGAGTGCAATCATCACTTTGAATTAGGAGACTCCTGCTTTTTCTTTGATATGGAGCGCTTTTTTTATTATCATCAGCTTTCATATAAAGGAAAAAATGACCGACATCAGGGCAAACCTCTGGAAGATCTATATCTATAGATTCCTGAGTGAATTCTACCTGATCGTTCCGATATTGATCCCTTACTATGAATCCAATCATCTCAACTCGACCCAGATATTCACCATCCAGGCCTCATACGCCCTGTCGGTCTTGATACTCGAGATTCCTTCCGGCTACCTGGCCGATGTCATAGGAAGGAAGAAAACCCTCATCCTCGGCGCTTTCTTCCTTCCTGTCGGGATTGCGGTCTATGCCTTCACCAGCTCGTTCTACACCTTCATCCTGGCCGAATTCATCGTTGCGGTCGGCAACAGCATGAGGTCAGGCTGCGACTCGGCTTTCATCTATGACACTTTGATCCAGCTGAAGGAAGAATCCGAATACAAGAAATTCGAGGGGAGGTCCATGTTCTACACGCGCATTGGAACCGGTCTTTCCTCTGTTGCCGGAGGTCTGTTCGCCCTGCTCTCGCTCCATCTGCCGTTTTACATCAACATCGGCACAAGCCTTTTCATGCTGCCGCTGGCCATATGGCTTGTCGAGCCGAAACGGGAGAAACTCGAAGCGTCAAACCCCGTAATGGACATCCTGAGGATCTGCCGGTTTTGCCTGTCCCATGGACAGTTGAGGCGGCTCATGCTCTTCGCGGCCCTGCTGATGAGCACAAATATCATAGGCGTCTGGGCTTACTTCCTGTACTACGGTTCCCTCGGGATCAGCATCGGATATTTCGGGATCATATTCGCAGCCTTCCAGCTGTCCAGTGCCTTTGGCTCGAGGAACGCCCATTCCCTGGAAAAATCCATCGGAAAAAAGAACGCCTACCTCATCCTGATGCTCATCGCCCCGACCTTTCTCCTCCTCGGCCTGTTCCAAACCATTCTGTTACTCCCCCTGATATTTCTCAACGCATTCCTGTGGGGAATGGCCTTGCCCATGATCCTGGATGACATGAACCGGCTGATCAAATCAGAGGTCAGGGCAACAGTCATCTCCGTGGCCCACATGGTCGGGAGTCTGTCATACGTGATCCTCGCGCCTCTCTTCGGCAAACTGGTGGACACCATCTCGCTCTCCAACGCTTTCCTCATCCTCGGGGCTTATTTCATCGTCTACGGAAGCATAGCCCTGGCGTCGATACTCCGAAGTTTTCAGGAAAGAGTGAAGGGCAAGGAGCAGATGAACTAAAGAACAAAGGAAAAGAAGAAGTTGACTTACTCAGATTCTGGAATGATCTTCTTGATCAGGGATTCTAACTTGAGATAAACGCGTATTACATTGCGCAGCCACTATCAATCCAGCCGAATCACTCCGGTATGAATAGAATATCATGAAGTCAGAGAGAGTCATTCGTAGCGGAGGGAGTCGACCGGGTTGGCCAGAGCGGATTTGAGGGAGTGATAGCTCACCGTCAGCACCGCTACAATGAGTGTTAGACCAGCTGACAATACGAAAACCAACGGTCCTATGCTTACCTTATAGGCAAAATTCTGCAGCCATTTGGACATCACGAAGTAGGCCAATGGCCAGGCAAGCAGGTTGGCTATAAGAATCCATTTGAGGAACTCCCGGACTGTCATAGCCACTATCCCAGGAATCGAGGCTCCCAAAACCTTGCGGATCCCGATCTCCTTGGTCTTCTGTTCGGCTGCGTATGAGGCCAGCCCAAAAAGGCCCAAGCAGGCGATGATAACAGAAAGCAGACTGAATCCGTTGAACAACTCTCCCAGTTGTCGCTCGGACGTGTATTGCAGGTTAAATGCTTCATCCAGGAAAAGGTAATCGAACGGTATGCCGGGCGAGTAAGTTTTGTAGGCTTCCTCGATACGGGCTAACGCTTCCTGAGTCTGTGTTCCGTCGATCTTGATGAATGCATACTGGTGCCAGGGCTTGTACATCCGAAAGACAAACGGCCGGATGGCCGTGTGCAAAGAACGAGCATGGAAATCTCTGACCACTCCGATTACACGGGCAGGCCGAAAAGACTCCGGCCAGGCGGGGTGATTCATATAAATATTTATACCGATAGGATCGGCTATCCCCAGCCGTCGGGCCGCAGTCTCGCTTATCACACAGGCTGTCTTTTCGTCTGTCGGAAATTCCTTGGAAAAACTTCGTCCCTGAAGGATCTGCATATTGAAGGTCTTAAAAAAGTCGAAGTCGACACACGTGTAATCCACAGACATCATCTCATCGTTTGGATTCCCTTCCCAGTCAATCTGGATATTTTCTCCAACACGGAAAGGAAGTTGGGCGGCCGAAGTGACATCTTTTATCCCTGGTTGAGTGAGGAGAAAGTTTTTGAATGCTTCAAATTGTTCATTGAGTACCGGATAAACATAGGCACCAACGACATGATGCCGGTCAAGTCCCAAGTCCTGCCTTTGAATAAAGCGCAACTGGCTTGAAACCAGCAGAGTGCAAACAATCAGTCCAACCGAGATGGCAAATTGGACCACAATCAAGACCTTGCGGATGCCTCCTCCTTTATTTCTGAAGGAAAGTTGGCTTTTAAGAGCTTGGACCGGTTGAAAGGCAGAAAGAAAGAGCGAAGGATAACTCCCGGCCAAAATTCCCGTCCCAAGCGTTATGA
>JAOUKO010000360.1 GCA_029882525.1 Candidatus Aminicenantota bacterium
AGGAGCAGAAGAACATGGGAATACTGACAGCCAAGTATATCGCCAACTTGAATTCTCAGCCCTTGATCCAATGGGATGAAGAGGGAGTAGAGGAGAGTATCGAAGAGGAGATAGACGAAAAGCTGATCTATATCGCTATCTATGACAAATTCAGGACGCCGTTCGCTGCCTCCCGGTTCATTAAAGATTATGAGGAGACCTATCGTTTCAGCCGGTTGGGTGTGGAAGTGAATGAGAACAGCGTTTTCTCTCAGAGAAAGAGAATCGTTGACAAAGATACGGGGCAAATTCTGAGGATTCTGGAGATTGAGATCCCGATTTTTGTGAAAGGTTCACAGGACAGATGGGGCTCGATCAAAATTGGTCTGTCCATGCATGAAACACAAAAAGAAATTCAACAAACGCGGCTGATACTGATTCTCATCGGCGGAGGCGGGCTGTTGATCGGCGTGCTGGGAGCCATTTTTCTGGCCAAGAGGATCACGGGTCCTTTGACCAAGCTGGTTGAGGCGACAGTCAGAATATCAAAGGGACAATTTTCTCAAAGGATAAATATCACCGGCCAGGATGAAATCGGAAATTTGGCCAGGAGCTTCAACAAGATGAGCCGTCAGCTTCTGCTGACGCGTAAAAAGATGGAAGATGCCAATAAAAAACTGATCCAGGCTGAGAAGCTGGCATCCATCGGCCGTATCTCTGCCGGTATCGCCCATGAGATCAGGAATCCACTGACATCTGTCAAGCTGAACATCCAAAAGCTCATGCAAAGTGATAACCTTGTTGATATGGAAAGAGAACATTTGAACCTGTCCCAGGAGGGGATCAAGCATATGGAAAAATCCATCAAGGATCTCCTGGACTTTACCCGGGTCTCTGAACTGAACCCGGCTCTCTTTTCGATCAGCCAGATACTCGATGAGTCGATCAAAACTCTGGCTGACTCACTGGAATTGAAGAAGGTCGCTCTTGAGAAGGATTATCAGGATGGTTTACCTCAGGTCCTGGTGGATGGAGACAAGTTGAGACAGGTGTTTTTGAACGTCCTGCGGAATGCTTATGAGGCTGTGGATGAGGGAGGAAAGATCATCATTTCTCTCTCCCTCCTGAAAGAGCGGTCCCGCAAGATGATAAAGGTCGATATTTCTGATGATGGCTGCGGGATTCCAGAGAGAGATAGAGATCTTATTTTTGAGCTCTTTTACACGACCAAGACGGCTGGAGTCGGCCTGGGTTTGGCTATTGCCAGAAAGATCATTGAGCAGCACAAGGGATTCATCAGATTCAAAGAGAATGAGAATAAGGGGACATCCTTTGAAATCCTGATTCCCGTTGAGGGGGAACGATGAAATCAATATTGATAATCGACGATGACCCTTTGATCCGGAAGACCCTTTCCTCTCATCTGTCCAAGGTGGATTATGAAGTCAGTATGGCTGAAGATGGCGAAGAAGGCATTCAGAGTTACGAGGAAAGCGTGCCAGATTTGACCATACTGGACATCCGTCTTCCGGATATGAGTGGCATCGAGGTTCTGTCCAGGATAAAGGAGAAGGATAAGAATGCGAGCATCATCATCATGACCGCCTACGATGATATGAAGACAACGGTCGATGCCATAAAATTGGGAGCTTTTGAGTATCTCGTCAAGCCTCTCGATTACGTGGAGCTGGATTTGACGATAAAAAAGGCGTTTCAGATGCAAAGCCTGGAGGATAAAGTCAGCTATTTGGTGGAGGAGCAGCAGAAAGAATACACCATCGATAACATCATCGGCCGCTCTCAGCAGATAAGGGAGGTTTTCAAATTAATCGGGTCGGTCGCCAACACAAGAACCAATATTCTCATTCAGGGTGAGAGTGGGACCGGGAAAGAATTGGTAGCTAAAGCCATTCATTTTCACAGCCCCTACAACAGAGAGCCCTTTATCGTCATCAATTGTTCTGCCATCTCGGATACGCTGCTTGAAAGTGAGCTATTCGGTCATGTCAAGGGAGCTTTTACGGATGCTGTCTGTGAGACCAAAGGGAAGTTTGAGATTGCTGGTAAAGGGACTTTGTTCCTGGATGAGGTGGGGGATGTTTCCCCCAATCTCCAATCAAAGCTGTTGAGGGTTATCGAGACCAGGGATTTCATGAAGGTGGGGGGAGAGAAGGTCTTGAAGACCGAAGCAAGGATAATCGCCGCGACCAACCAGGACCTCAAAACATTGATCGAACAGGGGAAGTTCCGGGAAGACCTCTATTACAGGTTAAAGGTCGTTGAAATTACCCTGCCGCCTCTTCGTGAAAGAAAGGAAGATATCCCTGATCTGGTCGCTTATCTTCTCGAAAAAATTAACCGCGAGCTGCGTAAGAACGTGAAGAAGATTCCACCTGAGGTCATGAAGCTTCTCAAGGGTCTCTCCTGGAACGGGAATGTCAGGGAGCTGGAGAACGCCTTGACCCGCGCTGTCATCTTGGCCAAGGGAGATGTTATCCTTGCCGAAAACCTACCTGTCGATACCGGAAAAAAAAGGATCTTTCCTGAGGAGCTCATTTCTTTAAGAGAAGTGGAGAAAAAATACATCCAGCATGTCTTGAATTCCTCTAAAGGGAATAAGACCAGAGCCAGTCAGATTTTAAAGATCACTCGTCCTACCCTGGATAAGAAAATTAAAGAATATAAGCTCAGTGTCTAATGTCAACGCAGTAAATAAGGTTACAATCTCTATGCGGCCTGAAGCTGCCCTCAGCCCCCGGCCCCCGAGGGAACCTGTCCCGTCGGTTCCCCCCGTCGGATAAGCCGACGGGTCCCCCCTCCTCTACGGGGGCTTGAGGGCGACATTCATGCCGCCCAAGATGGGATGTCACACGAATTGTTGCGTTAATACTAGCCTCATCCAG
>JAOUKO010000361.1 GCA_029882525.1 Candidatus Aminicenantota bacterium
AAGAATTCAGAAATTTTGATGCCTTTGACTACAGAGGAAAATTCATCAGCAATGTCCAAATAGAAGGCGAGCTCACTTTTCCTTACTTAGCCCGGGCCATTGCCAAAGGAAATTATTTCTGGTTCATCGATCAGAACGAGGAAGGTTTGTTTAGAATCGTCAAGTCCAGGATATCAGACTGAAAACAAGCGTGAGAAATGACACCTAAAAACAAATTCATACTGGCTGGCGTCCTGATTTCTCTCTTCATCATAACAATAGCTTGTCAGAAGGAAAAGACTGGCTGGCAGGGGATGGTCGAGGAGGAAAACGGTATCAAGGTCGTCAGGAATCCTGAAGAGCCATATTATGGCGAGCTTGCCATCGAACTGGAAGAGGACCTGGTCATCGGCAGCGAGACGGACGAGAAATACATGTTCTACCGGGCAGGAGGTATTGCGGTAGATAATCAAGGAAATATCTACGTTGTGGATTCTGGAAATCAAAGAATCCAGAAATATGATAGAGACGGAAACTACCTGCAGACGATCGGGAGAAAAGGACAGGGCCCCGGAGAATTCATGAGCCCTTATGATATCGTCCTGGATGAGAAGGGCTATATCTATGTTTCGGAAGGCAGGAAAATACATGTTTTCGATCCAAAAGGGAATTCAATACAAGACATCGTTCTTTCGAATTTTATCATGGAGTATTCCATAGATTCAGAAGGGAACATCATCGCTTCTGGATTTGTCCAGGCCGAAAGAGCTCAAAATTTTGGAATCATGCTCATCAATCCAGAAGGGAAAATCATAAAAACCATTGCCGAGTATCCCGGGATGAGTATGGTGTCCAGAAAAGGAACCGCTTTCATGTTCAGTCACGAATACACAACTCAACTTTCCTTTTCGCCGATAGGAAAAAATGGAGCGGTCTACGGCTATGGCTCTGAATACAAGCTAATCGTGACAGACTTTTCGGGCGAGACCTCTCTTATCATAAAAAAAGATGAGCCCTCACAGTCCATCACCCGCAGGGAAAAGGATAAAATCATTACAGATTTCCTCGAATCTACGGCAGAAGAGGGCAGGGAATGGCCCAGAGACGTGGTCGAGGAAGGAGCGAACTTCCCGGACCACCGTCCTTTTTTCAACGGCATAGTATCCGATGATATTGGAAGGATGTACGTTAGAAGACTCAAATCCGTGTTAGATGAAAGCAAAGAGGCGGAATTCGACATCTTCGGCCCCGAAGGCTTCTACCTCTACAGGACAACGCTTTCCTTCATGCCAAATCTTGTCAAAGACAGTTATCTTTACCGCACAACGTATTCAGAGGAAACCGGCGAATACAAGGTCATACGATACAGGATCAAAAATTGGGATAAGATACAGGAAGGAATAAAATAAGATCCCTGCTCAGTTTGCAGCATAAATCCTCAATCACGTTCCAATTCCAGCAAGAAAATCATGTACCGATAACATCTCCATGCGCCTTGTTGATTTTTTCCGCCTAAGATTATAAACAAGCTGGATTGGTCTCGCATCCTTAAGAAAGCCGCTAAAACGATATAAAGACTTCGAGAAACTATCGTCACTGACTTTCACTTCAATCATAAGCGTAGGCCTGTTATCGACCACAGTCAAAAAATCCACCTCATTCTTTTCTTTGTCTCTCAGATAATGCAAGGATACTTTACTCCCAGTTGTGTCTTCTAATAAATGCAAATCGCGCAAAAGAGCCAATGCGACAACATTCTCAAGTTTCGCACCAAAGTCTCCGTCAACAGCACTTGGGTCATATAAATAATATTTTGGTTCTTTTAAAATGCTCCGAGCAATATTCCTGTGATAGGGCCGAACCGGAAAGACAACATAAAGATTCTCCAAAATTTGAAGCCAGTGTTTGACCGTATGGACTGATACCTGCAAATCTTCTGCTAGCGAACTGAAGGAAGTGCTTGAACCTACACGGGCTCTGAGAAGTTCTATTAATATTTCAATAGACTTTATGTCTCTTACCCTTTCGAGATCTAACAAATCTTCGCGGATAATCGTATCCACATGAGTTCTTCTCCACCTTTTAGCAAAAGCCTCACTGTTTTTTAAATACGGCTCAGGAAAACCTCCGAAACTCACCAGCTTATCCAGAGCAGTTTTAGGATCCACATTTAAAAAAGCACAAATTTCCTTAACCGTAAGCGGATGGAGCCTATAAGAAAAGAAGCGGCCCGCCAGGGAATCCCCTCCTTTCATGTAAGTCTCAATTCTCGCAGACCCAGTGACCAACAGAGAAGGAGGAATCCCTTCTGTGTCATAGATTCCTTTTATCCACGATTTCCAATTTTTCATCTTATGAAGCTCATCAAATATAACCAGTTCAACGTCTCTTGCCCATTCCTCTTCTCTGATTATCTTTCGATCGGCAGCAGAATCATAATTGAGATACATGTTTGAGGGGATTAACTGTTTGGAAAGAGTCGTCTTTCCAACCTGTCTTGGACCGGAAAGAATGACGATTTTCTCTTTTAAATCTTTTTTAATGTGTTTTTCTAAGTATCTCTGCATATGACTATTATGAACCTTAGTTCAAAAAAGTCAAGACTTTTTTGAAGTTTAATTCAATTTAGCCAAGACCGTTTTAAAAAAAGACAAAAAAAGGGACCTCCTCCCCTTTCTTTTTGAATGAGCAGCCTTGCCAATTCTTAATTCCTTTTCAAGCCAACTCCCCCCTGTTTGACCTGACTTCGCTTTCGGGATAGAATACGTAATCATCAAATGAGAAACATATGGGGGGAAGATATATGCTGAGCAGAAATTAAAAAATATATCCTCTCTTCTAAATTTTAATCAAGCAAGAAAAACTACATACTTTTAGGTGATGATGTTTTACCTCAACAAC
>JAOUKO010000363.1 GCA_029882525.1 Candidatus Aminicenantota bacterium
TTTTCTCTAATTCGGCTTGGCTTGGCAAGCTCAGATTGCGGTCAGGGAACATCTCTCTTTCCATGATAAAGTATACGCCTGGTTTTCTGGGAAATTACGATGCCGCATCCTCTTCATCCTCACCAAGACCCTCCCCTCCGCCACCATGGGCTTCGAATGGAGAGGAACCGGCACTCTGCCAGATTGGACCTTAATAATTAGCTTTCACTGAGATAGAGATGCTGCCCTATGGCTCTCCGCCTATCCTCTTTAAGCCGCCCATATAAGGCCTGAGCTCCTCAGGTATGGCGACCGAGCCATCCTCATTCTGAAAGCTTTCCAGGATGGCTGCCACCGTCCTTCCCAGCGCTACTCCAGAGCCGTTCAAGGTGTGAACGAACTCTGTTTTGGACCTCCCTTCTCTTTTGAAGCGGATGTTGGCTCTTCTGGCTTGAAAATCCCCGCAGTTGGTGCAGGACGATATCTCCATGTATTTCTTCTGGAAGGGCATCCAGAGCTCCAGGTCATAGGTTTTGGCTCCGGCAAACCCCAGGTCCGCGGTGCAGAGGACAACCACCCGGTAATGCAAACCCAGTCTTTTCAAAATTTCCTCAGCGTCGGAGGTCATCTTTTCCAGCTCGTCATAGGAGCTCTCAGGCAGGGAAAAGCTCATCAGCTCAACCTTGTTGAATTGATGCTGACGAATCAGACCCCGGATATCCTTGCCGTAGGAGCCAGCTTCCCGTCTGAAGCAGGGAGTGTAAGCGACAAACCTTTTGGGAAGGGACTCAGCCTCAAGAATTTCCTCCTGATACAGGTTGGTGAGGGGAACCTCAGCTGTCGGGATCATGTACCAGTGATAGCCGCGGAGTTTGAAAAGGTCGTTCTCGAACTTTGGCAGGTTCCCTGTACCGGTCAGGCTCTTCTCATTGGCAATGAACGGAGGGATCACCTCCTGATACCCGTTCTTTCTGGTGTGGATATCCAGCATGAAGTTGATCAGCGCCCGCTCAAGCTGGGCGCCCCTTCCGAGATAGACGGCAAACCTCGAGCCAGCGATCTTGGCTGCTCTTTCAAAATTCAGGATGCCCAGCCTCTTTCCGATTTCCCAGTGAGCCTTCACCGGAAAGGAAAATTTCGGTTGTTTCCCGAATCTCCGCACTTCGACGTTATCCTCCGAATTCTGCCCTTCTGGAACAGACTCATGGGGCACATTGGGTATGGTTAACAGGACTTTATTCAGCTTCTCCTCTATCTCCTTCAGCTTCTCCTCCAGACGTTTTATTTCCTCAGAGACTTTTTTCATGTCCGAGATAAGCGAGGAAGCATCCTTGCCTTTCTTTTTCAACTGAGCCACAAGTTGGGAGGCTTTATTGCGCTCCGAGCGCAGGTTCTCAGCTCGAAGCTGGTGCTTTTTCTTTTCTCCGGAGAGCTTCTTGAATGCATCGAGGCTGATCTTCTGGCCCCGGGCCTTCATTTTTTTTATGATAAAGTCAGCGTTTTCTAAGACATATTTGGGGTCTAACATGCCGCAGATTATAGCACATGTCTTTCGATTTTTAAAACTCTCAAGTTGACTCAGAAGTGGCTTTAAAATATAGTAAACAAAATGGAAGAGAAAAGAAAATTCAAAGGATACATCCAGGTATACACGGGGAACGGAAAGGGAAAAACCACCGCTGCCCTGGGGCTGGCTCTACGAGCAGCCGGTCATAAACAGAGGGTTTACATCGGGCAGTTTCTCAAAGCCCATCTGTACGGAGAACTCCTTTCCGCCAAAATTCTCGCTCCCTGCATCACCATCGAACAGTTTGGACGGAGCGGTTTTATCCATGTGACCAAGGACCCGGATGAAGAGGATATTCAAAGAGCCCAAAAAGGACTGAAGAAATGCCTGAATGCGATGCTCTCGAAAAAATACAGGATCATTGTTCTGGACGAGATTAACGTCGCTGTCTATTTCAAGCTCCTGGTTGAAAAAGAAGTCCTGGAATTTCTGGACCAGAAACCCGAAGAGGTGGAGGTCATCCTCACAGGCAGGTACGCTCCTGCTTCCTTTTTGAAGAGAGCGGACCTGGTGACAGAAATGAAAGAAAAAAAGCATTATTACAGAAAAGGCGTGAAAGCCAGAGAAGGGATCGAGAAATAAAAACTTCTCGAGGAGTGAGCTATTCGATGGAACGAGAGAGGTTCGAGGAGCTCGTCGAGGAAGCTCTGGACGAGCTCCCAATAAAATTCAGGAAGCGAATCCAAAACCTAGCGGTGGTAGTCGAGGACAAGCCCTCAAGAGAAGTCTATGAACGCACGGGAAGTTCCCCTTTCGGCCTCCTTCTTGGTCTTTATCACGGTGTGCCCTTCAAGCACCGGGGACCCTTTTACGGCAATCTGCCGCCCGATGTTATCACCATTTATCAAAAACCCATAGAGCAAATTTGCACCACGGAAGAAGAGATAAAAAAGAAGGTCAGAGAAGTGGTTTTTCACGAGGTCGGGCATTATTTCGGGTTCGATGATAAAGAGTTAAAAGAGATCGAAAATCTTTAAATAATGGGTCGCTAGGTTCGTTAATTTTGGGATATGAATGGGCATCTCAATCTCAACAAAAGAGACATTTTTGGCCCAGAGTAAGGAGATAAAAATTGCACTTGAATTTTAATGGCGTGTTCGCCGCCTTAACCACACCTTTTATCGAGGACAGGATCTCCCCCGAAAAGCTCAGAGAAAACATCAAGAAGTATAATCGTTTCCAGCTGTCTGGCTATGTGGTGTTGGGTTCTACAGGAGAAAGCGTCTATCTGACGGATGAAGAATCTGAAAAACTGGTAGAGGCGGCCAAGGAGTCCGCTTCAAAAGAAAAAAAGATCATCGTGGGCAC
>JAOUKO010000364.1 GCA_029882525.1 Candidatus Aminicenantota bacterium
CTTTTTCTCAGCAGCAGGCTTCCCTTCTGGCTCAGCCTGACCGTCCTGGCTGTCGAATTTTTTCTCTTCCATCTTCCCCAATTTTAACTATATTACCAATAATCCCGATATTTTAACAGTTTTATCGCTTCTTTAACACCAAAAATTGTCCATCTTAAATCAGTAAAAATTTGCCCTCGACTCGATCTTTCCGCTTGAAATGCTATCCCCAGTCTAAAAAACAGTGGCTTCAGCGTGTTCAACGGAGCGTTTTCCCCGAGTTTGCAGTTCCTCTACTTATTCAAAAGGTTATTCTAACACAAACCCGTAAAATCAAATCAATCCTCTCCAAAGGTGATTCGGGGGAGGATTTTTCACCCCTTTATTTCCCCTCTAAAGGGGACTCGGCGGAGAAAAAGACCCCCCAGGATTCGCTTCCCGGAGCAATCATAATAAAAAGCACGAAATTCACCGGCCTCTCATCGATCCGGCCACCCCTTCATCGAATGCCCGTTCTTATTTTTGCAGCGATTGGGAGACAACTGAAGCATATTTCAGAGCACGCATGGAGGCAGATAGAGAATAAGAGCCTGAATTTAAAATTGAAATTGTGGAATCGATTGGTGTATATTAAGAAAACCTCAACATGAAAAAACTCATTCCAAACGGAGGGAAACCATGAGAAAAATCATTTCCGTATCATTCTTGATCTTTGCGTTTTTATTCAGCGTTTCGCTTTTTGCCCAGGAGCCCTACAAGCTCCCGCCCAAAGAAGTGATCGATATCGTCGACGCTCCTCCCCCGCCGCGCGCCTCCATAAGCCCCTGCGGCGAATGGATGCTCCTCTCCGAATATGAAGCCATGCCTTCGATCGCTTACATGGCCCAGCCGTTGCTCAGGCTGGCCGGCACCCGGATCACGCCCAACTACAACAGCCGCCAGCAGACATCGTTTTATACCAGCCTGACCATCAAATCTATTAAGACCGGAAAAGAAATGAAGATCGCTCTGCCTGAAGGATCAAAACTGGGCTCTTCCAGCTGGTCCTTTGACGGCCAGTGGCTGGCTTTTCCCCGCTTGACCGACACCGGTTTCGAGCTCTGGGTCGCCGAGACGAAGACAGGAAAATCCAGAGCCCTGACCGGACCTATCCTCAACTCCACCGTCAACTCAGGGTTCTCCTGGCTGCCTGAGAACAAGCTTCTTGTCTGGGCCATACTGGAGGACCGCGGCGCTCCCCCCAAAGAACCAGAAGTCCCGATGGGCCCTAACATCCAGGAGACATCCGGCAAATACGCGCCAGTCTGGACTTACCAGGACCTGCTGCAGACTCCTTATGATGCGGAGCTGTTCAAATACTACGCCACTTCACAGATCTGGGAAATCGATGCGGCCACCGGAAAAAGCCGAAAGATCGGAAAGCCCGGGTTCTACCTCTACGCTGACCCTTCCCCTGACGGAAAACTGCTGCTGGTTTACCGGGTCAAAGAGCCCTTCTCTTTCAGCGTGCCCTACTATTCCTTCGCTCACAGCGATGAAATATGGGACAGGGACGGAAACCTCGTCCATCTCTTCGCTGACCTCCCGGTAGAGGATGAAGTCCCGGGCCGAGGCGTTCCCACCGGGCCGAGGTCTGTCCAGTGGCGGACGCTGAAGCCGGACACTCTGATCTGGGTCGAAGCCCTGGACGAAGGAAACCCGGAAAAAGAAGTCCCTCACCGGGATAAACTGATGACGCTCTCTTCTCCCTTCAAAGGCGAGCCGAAAGAGATCATGAAGATCGAGCACCGCTACCGGGGAATCGAATGGCTCCAGACAGAGGGAGAGGCGTTCCTCACCGAATTCAACTGGAAAAAAAGATGGAGGACCACCTACCTGGTGAATGTTGACGACCCGAGCGCCGCCCCGAGAAAGATCATCGACATCAGCTCCCAGGACCGCTACAACGACCCGGGGCGCCCCGTGTCCACCCAAACGCCCCAGGGAGAATACGTCATCCTCCAGGATAAGGACTGGATCTATCTGCGGGGAAGCGGCGCCTCGCCCAAAGGAGATATGCCCTTCCTCGACATAATGAACTACAAAACGATGGAGAAGAAGCGGCTGTTCCAGTCCAGCGAAGGCAGCTATGAATCCTTTGTCGACTTTGTCGGGAAATCCAGGAATGAAATAATAACAGAGTACGAATCCACAACCGAGCCCCCCAACTATTACCTCTACAACCTGAAGAATAAAAAGAGAAAGGCTCTCACCGATTACAAAGACCCTGCTCCTCAGCTTACGGGGATGAAGAAGCAGCTCGTCAAATACACCCGGGCGGACGGAGTTGAGCTCTCCGGAACCCTGTACCTGCCTCCGGGCTATAAAGAGGGAGAAAGGCTGCCCTGTGTGATCTGGGCCTATCCGATCGAATACAGCGACCCCAGCGTGGCCGGGCAGATCCGGGGCTCCCCGCACACATTCACTTTCTTCAGGGGAACATCCCAGCTGTTTTTCGTCACCCAGGGTTATGCGCTCCTCGACGGCGCCCAGATGCCTGTCATCGGAGACCCCAAGACCATGAACGACACCTTTGTCGACCAGATCGTCTCCAGCCTCAAGGCTGCTATCGACAAGCTGGATTCCATGGGCGTCATCGACCCCAAGCGCGTCGGCGTGGGCGGACACAGCTACGGCGCCTTCATGACAGCCAACCTGCTCGCCCACTGCGACCTCCTGTCAGCCGGGATCGCCCGCAGCGGTGCCTACAACCGGACTCTGACTCCCTTCGGCTTCCAGAGCGAGCGGAGAACTCTCTGGCAGGCTCCGGAAATCTACTTCAAGGTTTCGCCGTTCATGCATGCCGACAAGATCAACGAACCCATCCTGCTC
>JAOUKO010000072.1 GCA_029882525.1 Candidatus Aminicenantota bacterium
CTGGTGACAACGTGAATTTGGAGATAGGGTTGATCACGGATGTGGCGATGGAGAAAGGTCTTCGGTTTGCGATCAGAGAAGGAGGCCGGACAGTCGGGGCTGGTACCGTCACCGACATCATGGAATAAATAAGATCAAGAAAGGAAAAACAGGCATAAATATACTCAAAAGACGAAATATTAGAGAGAACAAGGAACACGAAAAATGGAAAAGATAAGAATAAAACTTCAATCGTTCGATCATCGATTACTTGATCAATCTGTAAAGGATATCGTCGTCAAGGCAAAGAGAACAGGTGCGCAGATTTCCGGTCCGACTCCCCTGCCCACCCGGATCCATCGCTTTTGTGTTCTGCGTTCTCCGCATGTCGATAAAAAATCAAGAGAGCACTTTGAGATGAGAATCCATAAGAGGCTGATCGACATCAGCGATTACAACAACGAGACGATCGAGGAGCTCCAGAAGCTGGATTTGCCCGCAGGAATCGATGTGGAGATCCAAGCCTTTGGCACAGGAGGAGAGTAGACATGGTCGAAGGGTTGATCGGCAAAAAGATAGGGATGACCCAGACTTTTGATGAGGTTGGTAACGTGGTCCCTGTCACTGTGATCAAGGCTGGCCCCTGCACTGTTATCCAGAAGAAAACGAAGGAAAAGGACGGATATTCTGCCATTCAGTTGACCCTTATAGAGGAGACAGGAAGGAAGAAGCCCGTCAGGCCTCTCACAGGTCATTATGCCAAGTCCGGAATACCTCCTGGAAAGGTTTTGCGTGAGTTTCAGTTCAGTGAGCAAGCAGAGGTCAAGGAGGGAGATCAGTTTTTTGTGGATATTTTTCAGGTCGGTGAAAAGGTCGATGTGCTTGGCACGAGCAAGGGGAAAGGCTTTGCCGGCGTTGTCAAGCGCTGGGGCTTCCATGGGGGCAAGGATACCCATGGTTCCATGTTTCACAGAGCGCCCGGCTCCATCGGTGCATCTGCATTTCCATCCCGGGTAATGAAAGGCAAAAGACTCCCGGGTCACATGGGAACCCAGCAGGTTACAGTTAAAAACTTGACCGTTATCGAGGCGGATAGAAAGAATAATCTGTTAATGGTCAAAGGAGCTGTTCCGGGATCTAAAGGAGTCTATGTTCTGATCAAGAAGGCAGGTTTTCAACCTGAGGCGCCGTTGCCCAAGAGAGCGAAGCCCGAAACAGCCAAACCCGATGAGCCTCAGTCGGCCAAGACAGAACAGCCCCAGGCCAAAGAACCTGTGAGCGAGGAGCCACAGCCTGAAAGGACTGAGGCCGAGATGCTTAAGGAGGAAAAGGCAGAGACAGAAGAGCCCGTGGAGTTGGAACCGGAGAAAGCTGAACCTGAGCAGGAGAAAGATAAAAAGAATAAGCCAGAAAGAGCTGAGGAGGGATCTTCAGAAGAGAAAGAATCCGATTCACTCAGCCCGGACCCGACACAGAAGAAAAGAAAGAGTAAAAGATGAGCAAGATCCAAGTTTTAGACCAGAGCGGGAAAAAGGTCAGCGAGATGACCGCTCCCAAAGAGATATTCTCGTATCCTGTCAAGGAACATCTTCTTTACGAAGCCGTGGTTAACTACCGCGCGAATCAGAGACGGGGCACAGCCTCCACGAAGACCAGAGGAGAAGTCAGCGGTGGAGGCAAGAAGCCCTGGAGGCAGAAAGGAACAGGAAGAGCTCGGGCTGGAAGCATCCGCTCTCCTCTGTGGAGGAAGGGTGGTGTGACCTTCGGTCCGAAGCCGAGAAATTACTATTACAGTATTCCGAAAAAAGCAAAAAGGAATGCTTTGAAATCAGCATTATCGATGAAACTGGCGGAGGACCAGTTGCTCATCCTCAAGGCGCTGGAACTCAAGGAGCCCAAGACAAAAGAAGGAGCCAAGATTCTGGAAGCATTGAAGCTGGATTCGGCTTTGATCGTGGATCATCATCAGAATAAGAACCTGTTCCTGTCTTTGAGGAATATTCCCAAAGTCAAAGCCGTGGACTATAACCTGGTCAATGTTTATGATGTTTTGAATCATAAATGGCTGGTATTCACTCAAAAGGCCTTCGAGTCATTGATGGAGAAATTGAAGTGATGAAGGACCCCTATAAGATCATATTGAGGCCCGTGATCACCGAGAAGAGCACGATGCTGAAAGATATGAACAGAGAAGTCTGTTTTGAGGTCGACCCCGGAGCGAATAAAGCTGAGATCAAAAAGGCAGTGGAGCAGCTTTTTAAAGTCAAAGTGGAAAGAGTCAGGATCCAGAATAAAAGAGGGAAAACGAGGAGATTAGGCCGGAGCATAGGGAAAAAGAAAGATTGGAAGAAAGCCTACGTCAAGCTTAAAGAAGGCGAAAAAATGATCGAGTATTTCGAGGCTGTCTAAAATGGGAATAAAAACATACAGACCGGTCACATCGGGCACGCGGCAGAAGACTGGGCTCACGTTTGAGGAGCTGACTGCGAAGCGTCCTTTCAAGCCGCTCGTTAAGTCTTTGTCCAAAACAGGGGGGAGGAACTCCCGCGGACGGATTTCTATTCGTCACCGGGGAGGAGGACACCGGAGGCTGTACCGCGTGATCGACTTTAAAAGAGATAAGATAAATATTCCGGGCCTGGTGGAGACCATCGAGTATGATCCCAACCGGTCATCTTTCATCTCCCTCATCAAGTATACAGACGGAGAGAGACGATATATCCTGGCCCCTCTGGACTTAAAGGTCGGACAGACCATTATCTCTGCTGATAAACAGGTTGACATTCTCCCTGGAAACGCCATGCCTCTGAGGCGCATTCCTCTGGGCACGGTTATTCATAACATCGAGTTGAGAAAGAACAAGGGCGGGCAGATGGTAAGAGCGGCAGGAACAGGCGCTCAGATTCTGGCCAAAGAGGGCGACTACGCCCAAATCCGGATGCCTTCCTCGGAGATCAGAAAGGTGCATCTCGATTGCCGGGCAACAGTCGGTCAGCTTGGAAACGTGGATTCTGGGAATATATCTATCGGAAAAGCAGGGCGGAAACGCTGGCTCGGCATAAGGCCTCACGTTCGAGGGACAGCTATGAATCCCATCGACCATCCCCATGGAGGAGGCGAGGGGAAGTCTAAAGGTGGTCGGAATCCCGTGAGCCCGACAGGGAAACCCACAAAAGGATATAAGACGAGGAAAAACAAGAGAACGCAGTCTTTTATTGTCAGGAGAAGGAGTAAGTAATCATGGGCAGGTCATTAAAGAAGGGTCCCTATGTGGATACCAAACTCATGAAAAAGATCGCAGCACTGGGAGCCCAAAGCCAGAAAAGAAAGGTGATCAAGACTTGGGCAAGGCGTTCTACAATCACTCCGGAGATGGTAGGCTTGACATTAGCTGTCCACAACGGGAGAAAATTCATCCCGGTTTTTATAAGCGAGAACATGGTCGGGCATAAATTAGGGGAGTTTTCCCCGACAAGGACTTTTAAAGGTCATACATCAAAGACGGCAAGAACGATCAGGATGAAGAAGTAAAATGAAAGAAGAGGCTTATGTTTCTCGATCTGTGGGCAAATACTTGAAGATATCATCCCAGAAGTGCCAGCTGGTCACGGATTTGATCAGGGAGAGGTATGTCGGAGAAGCCCTGACCATTCTCCGTTTTTCGAAGAAGAAGAAGGCCAGTTCCATAGTCGAGAAAGTTCTCCGCTCCGCAATCGCCAATGCTCAACAGAAATCCCCGGATGTGGACGTGGATGATCTTTACATTTCTAAAGTCTGCGTCAATCAGGGTCCCCAGATGAAGAGGTGGAGGGCGGCTCCTATGGGAAGAGCGACCCGGATCATAAAAAGGACATGCCATGTCTACATTTTCTTAGAAGAGAAGAAAGGGAGATAAAAAGTGGGACAGAAGACACATCCTCACGGATTCCGACTGGGGTTCAACAAGCAATGGAATTCTCGTTGGTTCTCCAAGGGAACGGAGTACGGCCGGTTTATCCACGAAGACCTGAAGATGAAGAGGCTCGTCAAGGAACGATATTATCACGCCGGGATAGCCGAGATTGATGTCGAGCGGGTGGGGCCCAAGGTGAGGGTCATCATCCATACCGCACGGCCAGGCATCGTTATCGGTCGGGGCGGGAAGGAGATCGAAAACCTCAAGTCCCTTCTCCAGGAGATCGTGGACAAAGAGGTGTACATCGATATCAGGGAAGTCGATAAGCCCGAGCTCAGCGCACTCCTGGTGGCCGAAGGAATCGCAGTCCAGCTGGAAAAGAGGATCGCCTATCGACGGGCGATGAGGAGAGCCGTGGATATGGCGTTAAAGATGGGAGCAAAAGGGATCAAGGTGATGTGTTCAGGCCGCTTGGGAGGGGTGGAGATAGCCCGGTCAGAATGGTATTTAAAGGGCCAGCTGCCTCTTCAGACATTGAGAGCGGATATTGACTACGGTTTTACAGAAGCCTTTACCACATACGGTCAGATCGGCATTAAGGTTTGGATTTACAGGGGGGACATGGAAAAGCCTAAGATGACCTCCCAAACCGTTGAGATTGAGGAGATTTAGCCATGTTGATGCCGAAAAAAGTCAAATACAGGAAGCACCAGAGAGGACGGATGAGAGGGACTCCTCTGAAAGGCTCAACTCTTGAATTTGGTGAATACGGACTTCAGGCTTTAGAGCCGACCTGGCTGACTGCTCGACAGATAGAGGCGGGGCGAATCGCTATCACCCGTCATGTCAAGAGAAAGGGGAAGCTCTGGATAAGAGCTTTTCCCTGGAAGCCAGTCACCAAGAAGCCCACAGAAGTGAGGATGGGCAAAGGCAAAGGAGACCCTGAATTCTGGGTCGATGTGATCCGGCCAGGAAAGATCATCTATGAGATCGAGGGAGTGCCTGAGAGCACAGCCCGAGAGGCTATGCGCCTGGCTGCCCATAAGATCCCTATAAGGACAAGATTCGTATCGAGAGAGGGCAGGGAATTGAGATGAAAATTAGCGATTTGAGAGACCTATCAGAGGAAGAGCTGAAAAGCAAAGAGGAAGAAGTAAAAGACCAGCTATTCAAGTTGAAGTTTCAGCATGCCTTGGGACAGCTGGAAAACGCGTTGAAGCTCAAGAATCTCAAGAGGGATATTGCCCGGATAAAGACCATATTAAAAGAAAAGAGTGAAGGGAAGAAATAGAGAATGGACAAGCAACAGCCAAGAAAAACCATAAAAGTTGGTGTCGTGGTCAGCGCAAATGCGAAGAAGACGGTAGCTGTTCTCGTTGAGCGTCCGGTGAGACATCCTCTCTACAAGAAGATCGTTAAAAAGAAGAAAAAATTCCTCGCTCATGATGAGTATGAAAAATGCAAGGTCGGAGACACCGTTAGGATTATAGAGACACGGCCTATCAGCAAGAGAAAAAGATGGCGTGTTCAGGAAATTGTCGGATTATCTCCCAGTGATAAAGAAAAAGAGGTTGAGGAAAAGAAGGAATGATACAGTCATACTCCATGCTCAAGGTTGCGGATAATTCAGGTGCAAGGCGAATTCTGTGTATCACTCCTCTGGGGGGAGGCGTAGGAAAAAGCGCTTCCATCGGAGATGTCATATCCGCAACGGTGAAGGAAGCGGATCCCGAGAGCAAGATTCCAAAAGGAAAGGTCGTCCGTGCGGTTATCGTCCGGACGCGGAAAGAAGTCCGGCGAAAGGATGGTTCTTACATCCGTTTTGATGATAATGCCGCGGTCATAGTCGATCGTCTGGGAGAGCCGGTCGGAACTCGTGTTTTCGGGCCGGTAGGCAGAGAATTGAGAGAAAGAAAATTCATGAAGATCATCTCCTTGGCTCCGGAGGTACTCTGATGAACAGGATAGGATTGAAGAAGAATGATATTGTTTTCGTGATCAGAGGTAAAGACAGAGGCAAGACAGGCAAGATCTTAAAAGTCATTCCAGAGAAGAATAGGGCTGTTGTGGAGAAGGTGAATTTCGTCAAGGAGTTTATTCGCCCTGACCGGAGCCGAAATATTCAGGGAGGAATCATGGAGAAAGAAGCTCCTATCCATATCTCCAACCTGATGCTCTTCTGCTCCGAATGCGGGCAAGGAGTGCGGATAAAGAAACAAACCTTGAGGGACGGGAGCAAGATCAGAGTGTGCAGCAAATGCGAGACTAATCTCGAGAAGCAATAATGAGGAATAGAAGATGAGTCGTCTGCTTGAAAAATATAAAAAAGGGATTGTTCCAGAGCTCCAGAAAGATTTTTCCTTGAAGAATAGAATGGCGGTGCCCCGTCTGGAAAAGATCGTGATCAACATTGGCGCAGGCGAAGCCATTCAGAATATAAAGCTATTGGACACAGCCAAACAGGAGTTGAGTCTCATCACCGGCCAATGGGCTGCAACTGGAAGAGCGAAAAAATCCATCTCCTCTTTTAAGCTTCGCAAAGGACACGCCATAGCCTGCTATGTGACTCTGAGGGGAAAAAGGATGTATGAGTTTTTTGACCGCTTAGTCAATATCGTTCTTCCCCGCGTCCGAGACTTCAGGGGTGTATCTCCGCGTTCATTCGATGGAAGAGGGAATTACACCCTGGGGATGAAAGATCAACTTGTCTTTCCAGAGATTGACTACACCAAGGTGGAAAAGTCGCGGGGGATGAATATCACTATCGTCACCTCAGCGGAGACGGATAAAGAAGGGCATGCCCTTCTCAAAAAATTAGGAATGCCTTTTAGAGAGGAAGCGTAAGGGTAAGAAATGTCTAGAAAATCGTGCATGGCAAAATACTTGAGGGAACCGAAATATGCGATCCGCAAGAAACGGCGCTGCCGGATATGCGGACGGTCCAAAGGGTATTATCGGAAATTTGATATGTGTCGGTTGTGTTTCAGAGAATTGGCGCTGAAAGGAGAAATCCCTGGCATAGTGAAGGCGTCATGGTGATATTTTGGAAAGGATGAGAAGATGACTTTGACAGACCCGATTGCGGATTTGCTAACAAGAATCAGGAACGCGGTTGCGGTGAAAAAGAAGGAAGTCAGTATTCCTTCTTCGCGTATGAAGGTTGAGATAGCAAAGGTTTTGAAAGAAGAAGGATATATTAAGAACTACAGAGTAATTGATGATAAAAAACAAGGAATCCTGAGTATCACTCTCAAGTATACCGAGAACCGGCAGAGTGTCATCACCGGGCTCAAGAGAGCCAGCCGGCCGGGATGCCGGGTGTATTGCAGAACGGACTCCATCCCCAAAGTCCTCGACGGGCTGGGGATTGTCATCCTATCGACCTCTCAAGGCGTAGCCACGGGAAAGAAATGTGAAGAACTCGGATTAGGAGGAGAGATTCTCTGTTATGTATGGTAATTTATATGAAGAGGAAGTATAGAAATGTCCCGAGTAGGTAAACAAAGCATTGTTTTGGCAGACGACGTAAAGGTGAATATCCTGCCGGAAAAGCTCGAATTCGAGGGTCCCCAAGGGAAACTGACGTCTCCCTTGCTTCCTGGGATCAAGGCTGAACTCAAAGATAACCAGCTCGTCCTGATCAGAGCGGAAGATACCAAGGAACAGCGGTCCTATCATGGTTTGTGCCGGAGTCTGGCCTTTAATGCGGCTGTGGGTGTCTCAAAGGGATTTTCCAGGCAGCTGGAGATAGTGGGAGTTGGCTATCGCGCCAAAGTCGACAAAGGCAAGCTAGAATTAAACTTGGGCTACTCTAAACCGGTCATGTATAAGATACCTGAAGACGTCGAGATCGTACTGGAAAAGTCAACTCTGATCACTGTGAAAGGGATTGACAAGCAGAGGGTAGGGCAGGTCTCGGCAAAGATCCGCAGTTTTCGAAAGCCAGATCCCTATAAGCTCAAGGGGATTCGCTACGTCGGTGAGCGGTTGATCAAGAAAGAACGTAAGGCGGTGGTTAGCGGTGCATAAGGACAAAGTCTCTCTCAAGAAAGTGACCAAAGAGCGGATAAGAAAAAGAATCCGCAAGAAAATCAGTGGGAACTCTGAAAGGCCCAGGGTACATGTGTTCAAGAGCAATCGCTACGTTTACACGCAGGCCATAGACGATGAGGAAGGCCGTGTGCTGGCATCCGCATCGACTTTAGAGAAGGAATTTAAGGAAAAAAAGAAAAATTATAAGAACATGGAGGCATGTCAGCTGTTAGGCGAGATGCTAGCCAAGAGGTTGAAGACGAAGAAGGTCAGGAAGGTGATTTTTGATAGAGGGGTATATCCTTACCACGGCCGGATTAAAGCCATCGCTGATGCCATGAGGAAAGGCGGCCTCACGTTCTAAAGGACGAAACAAGGAGGAATAGAAGTGGCCGACGAGGAATTAAAAGCAGAAGAGAGAAAAGAAGAGCCAAAGGAAGAAGAAATGAAGGAAGAACTCCAGCAGGAGAACGTGCAGGAGGAAGCAAAGAAAACAAAAGATGAGGTCAAAGAAGAGAAAAACGCTCCAGAAGAGATGGAGAGCGAGGAGGTAAAAGAAGAGGAAAAAGAGGAGAGAGAAGAGAAGCACCTTGAAGAAAAGACCGAGGAAAAGCTGGCCCCAAAAGAAGACAAGGAAGAGGAGGAAGAGGAGGTTGAGGAGGAAGAGGAGGAAGAGGAGGAAGAGGAGGAGGAGCTTGAGCTCAAAGACCAGGTGATTTCCATCCGAAGAGTCACCAAGGTTGTCAAAGGAGGAAAGAATCTCAGTTTTTCAGCTCTGGCAGCGGTGGGGAATGAAAGCGGTTTAGTCGGAGTCGGAAAAGGCAAAGCCAGGGAGGTTCCCATGGCCATAGCCAAAGCTGTGGAGGATGCCAAGAAGAATATGATACATGTTCCTCTGGCAGAGACAACGATTCCTCATTTCATTAGAGGAGTTCATGGAGGCGGCGTGGTCGTTCTCCGGCCAGCGTCAAAAGGAACGGGAGTAATTGCCGGCGGTGCTGTTCGGGTCATCATGGAGCTGGCCGGTGTGAAGGATATATTGACAAAATCTATTCGGAGTAACAACCCCATTAGCGTAGCCCATGCCACGATAGACGCTTTGAAAAAGCTGAAAAATCCTGAGGTTGTTTCTAAAACCAGAGGAAAGTCAAAGGATAGGATATGGCAGTAAAAGAGTCAAAAGCGGACAAGGCTCAAATAAAAACGAACAAAAAGCCCACGGCTGACCAGTCTCGAGCCGTCAAGCCCAAGTCTGAAGAAAAATGGCTCAGAGTGAGGTTGATTCGGAGCGTGATCGGTCAGCCGCAAAAACAACGGGAAGTCGTGAAAGGACTTGGCTTGAGGAAGATGAATTCAGAGGTCATACGCAAGGATTGTCCCGAGATCTGGGGGATGATCAGAAAGATCAATCACTTGGTCAAAGTGGAAGAGATGGAGAAAAAATGAAACTCAGCGATCTTCATCCGGCAAAGGGATTCAGGAAGAGCAGGAAAAGAGTCGGACGGGGCCCGGGCTCCGGATATGGTAAAACGGCCGGCCGCGGCACGAAAGGACAGAAATCCATTTCGGGATACTCCCAAAAGCGCGGGTTTGAAGGCGGTCAGATGCCTCTTCACCGCAGGCTTCCGAAGAGAGGCTTCACCAACATCTTCAGGAAGGAATACAGCGAGGTCAACCTGGAAAAATTGGAACGGATAAAAAAGCAGGAGATAAAACTCAAGGATTTGAAGGAAGCCGGCGTTATAAAGAGGGAATCGGAGAGCGTAAAAATTCTAGGAAGAGGAGATATCTCCTCCGCCAAAACCATACATGCCCATAGATTTTCTCAATCCGCTTTGAAAAAGATTGAGAAAGCGGGAGGGAAAGCCATTCTTATTGGAAGTGAGTGATGTTAGATAGTATCCGAAACATATTCAGCATTCCGGACCTTAGAAAAAGGGTTATATTCACTTTGCTCCTGCTGGCCGTCTATCGAATTGGCTGGCAGATTCCTAATCCCGGGATCAGTGCTGATGCGCTGCAGGAGTTCTGGGAGGCCCAGAGAGGAACGATTCTCGGTTTTGTTGATCTTTTCTCAGGAAGGAACATGTCCAAGATGACCATTTTCGCCCTGGGAATCATGCCCTACATCAGCGCTTCCATTATTCTCCAGCTGCTTCAGGTTGTCTGGCCGTACCTGGAAAGACTGTCCAAGGAAGGAGAGCTAGGCAGGAAAAAGATCACTCAGTACACGCGATACGGAACCATTCTCATCTGCGCAATCCAGGCATCTGCCATCGCCTGGTGGCTGCAGACCCAAAGCAGCCCCAGTGGAGCGCCCATCGTTCCCAACCCGGGCTTAGGGTTTATCTTTCTCACTGTCTTGACCTTGACGACTGGAACGGTTTTCGTCATGTGGCTGGGAGAGCAAATATCAGAACGCGGCATCGGAAACGGCATATCCCTGATCATATTCGCCGGGATTGTGGTCAGTCTTCCCGGAGGAATCCAGAGTGTCCTCTCTGGATTCCGGACAGGGACCATGACTCCCTTGAGGCTCATTTTTCTCCTTATTTTGATGCTGGCTGTTATTGTGGTCATCGTCTTCGTGGAACGCGGACAGAGGCGGATCCCGGTCTCGTATGCGAAAAGAGTCATCGGACGCAAGATCTACGGAGGACAGAGCACTCACCTGCCGTTGAGAGTGAATACGGGAGGTGTTATCCCCATCATTTTTGCCGCCTCGATCATCACCATTCCTGCAACACTGGCCAATTTTATCAAGATCAAGATCGTCCAGGATATTGCCCAGCAGTTCAACTTGGGCATGCCGCTTTATAACCTCCTTTACGTTGCCTCCATTATCTTTTTCACCTATTTTTATGTATCCATAATATTTAATCCCAGCGATGTGGCGGACAACCTCCGAAAATACGGAGGATTCATCCCCGGTATCAGACCCGGGAAAAACACTTCCGATTTCATAGATGGGGTGCTGTCACGAATCACTCTTGTCGGCGCCATTTACCTGGCTGCCGTGGCCATCCTGCCTGAGTTTCTGATCACTGGATTCAAGGTGCAAACTCTTCCTTTCATCGGAGATTTCCTGAATCAGAATTTACCGGGATGGTTCACGCAGGGACTTCAGGTGGATTTCTATTTCGGCGGCACGTCGATTCTGATCGTGGTCGGAGTAGCCATGGATACCATGCAGCAGATAGAAGCTCAGCTCGTCATGCGCCATTATGACGGATTCATGCGTCGTGGCCGCATAAAGGGGAGGAGAGGATGAGGGTCATCCTGTTCGGTCCACCGGGCTGCGGCAAAGGAACTCAAGGGACCCTTATAGAAAAGAAATACGGTTTTCCCAAGATTTCTACGGGGGACCTGCTCCGGAGCGAAGTGCATGAAGGGACACCTCTGGGAAAAAAGGCTGAACTCAAGATGAGCCGGGGTAAATTGGTGA
>JAOUKO010000365.1 GCA_029882525.1 Candidatus Aminicenantota bacterium
ATCCGTCACCGACTCCAGTCCTGCTTCATTCTTGAACTTCTCCACCCTGTCCACTGTCTCCGGATCATCCGCATAAGGCACGGGGAAATCACTGGTGATGGTCTGCTTCAGGGCCAGACCAAGCCGGGTCTTGACGATCTTGTTCGGCTTAAAGCCGATGCCAAAGCTCTCGCGGAAATAGGCGGGATCAAAAAAGTCCGAAATCTGAGTTATCGGTTCAGTCTCATAATTGTAGCCTGGACCAAACTGAGTCTCTCCCGTTACGGCGGCAAAAGGATTGACATGTGAGTTGAGCTTATAGGTGAAAACGCTTTCCACCTTGATTTCATCAATGGATTTTCGGAAATCCTGCTCCCCGAGCTTTGTCGCTCCATAGGTTAACTTCCCTGAATTGGCCCAGTTCGTCTTTTTCCTCTCGTTTTCAAACCTGAAATTCAGGTTAAGCTGCCAGGCAAAGGAATTCTCCCCTCCCTGGGTCCAGTTGCTGAAGCTGGTCTGAGTCAGGTTGATCCCTCCGACCAGCTCCTTCTGCCAGCCGTACTTCGGCTCCTCTTTTGGCTTTTTCTCCGGCTCTTCTTGAGCAAAGGCAAAGATGTTCAATGAGACAACAAGTAAAAAAATGATCCCGATTCCAGCAGATTTAAACCTCATGATGTCCTCCAAGAATTAGTTCGCTAACTCTGGCCTTTATGTTTCTTGAGATAGGCTCTCCAGGTGATGGCCCATTTCTGCGGGTCATCCAGCGTGCTGTGGTCGATCTTGTGCACCACGCTGCTGTAAGGCGCATTCCTCACCTTTTCCGGGTCCTTGTAGGCTTCTTCAATGACCCTCTCCAACCCGGCCAGATACTCATCGATTTCCTCCTTTGAATAAGATTCAGTGGGCTCGATGGTAAACGGCTGGGGGACGATGAACGGATGATGGCTCGACCAGAGATGAAACCCGAAGTCAGCCATCCGCAAGGTTACGTCTTCTGTCGTAACGCCTGTGTCTTTGGTCAGGTCCTGCCAGCTGTACCTTACCTGCTCGATGCGGTGTCTTCCCTTGGCAAAGGGAGCAGAGGCTCCTCTCAGCTTTTTCACCTTCTCCAGAATATAGTTATTGTTCAAAACAGCGATATGAGCGACTTCCTTGAGACCTTCGGCTCCCAGGCTCATTATCCAGGCATAGGCTCTGAGGACAGCAGGGAAAACTCCCAGGAAGCTTCGGACCTTTCCGATCGTATGAGGAAGGTCATGGTTCAGGAAATATTTCTCTTCGTCGTATTCAACCACAGGAACAGGCAGAAAGTCCTTGAACTCTTTCCGCACCCCGAGCGCACCAGTGGCAGGCCCGCCGCAACCGTGAGGAGAGGAGAACGTTTTGTGCAGGTTAAAAAAACACATATCAAAATCCGCTTCGCTCGCCCTGGTGATACCCAATATACCGTTGGCGTTCGCCTGGTCATAGCCGCACAGCCCTCCGGCATTATGGACTATTTTCGTGAACTCAGCGATTCTGGGGTTGAATATGCCGGTGTCCTCCGGATTGGTGATCAGCAATCCGGCTGTTCGCTCTGAAACAGCCTTTTTGAGAGCTTCGACCTCAGGCAGCCCGTCCTCGCCCTGGTAGAGGGTAATTATCTTGTAGCCCTTGACCGCCGCAGCCGCTGCATCCGACGGATGGGAGAAGATCGTGGTGATGATCTCGTCTCTCTGAGGTGATTCTTCTTTCCATTCATGATAGGCGTGGATGATAGATGCCATGGCCAGGATCGCCTGCGAGCCCCCTCCTGGCTGAAAGGAGAACCAATCCAATCCCGAGATTTCCCGCAGGTAGAGATCCAGCTTATACATGATCTCCAGCGCCCCCTGCACAGTGCTCTCATCCTGGAGGGGATGAAGCTCAGCCACCTTGGGAGAACGCACGAACTCCTCGTTGACCTTCGGGCTGTACTTCATCGTGCATGTCCCCTGCCCGAGGTCGACGTTCAAATCCGCACCCAGGCAGTGCTGGGAGAGGTGGAGGAAATGCTTCAACACCCTCATCTGGGCAACCTCAGGAAGGGCAGGAGGTTTCTTCCTCCTCATCTGTTCAGGAATAGCTGAGATCCCATCTCCGATACACTCCTCAATTTCTTTTTCAGCTTCGGGGACCAGGATTCCCCGTTCTCCTTTGGTGCTCAATTCAAAAATGACCGGCTCATCCCATTTGGCCTGATGAAAATTTCTCACTTTTGTTTTTTTTGTCTTCATCTTTACAGTCTCCCTAACCCCAGACAATCACCCAGGGCATTGATCAATTTATCGATATCCTCTCTGGTGTGAACTTCGGTCACGCAGTACAGCGCGCAATTTCCCAGTGCCGGGAATTCCTGGGAGAGGTCTTTCCCGCCGAAGATGTTGTGCAGGAGCAAATATTTATTGATCTGTTCAACAGTCTTTCCGGACCCATTGAAATCAACGACAAATTCTTTGAAGTGAGGCGAACGAAACAGAGGAGCGCTCACTCTCTTGAATTCCGAAAGCCTTCTCATCGCATACTGCGACCTCTGCATGATGGTCTTCCCCAAATCCTGCAGGCCCTGAGGTCCCATCAGGGACAGATAGACGCCGGCCGTGATTCCCCATAACGCGGCATGGGTTCCGACAAATTCCTTGCCTTCTTCTCTCACGCCGAAGGATGTCCGGTCATAAGCCACATCTCCGAAGCCGTATTCCCCCTCCACAGAAGTTTTGGTCATCCCAAACAGCCGGGAGGGGAATTCCATGACGAATCTCTCTTCATCCCTTGTGGCTATGAATCCGCCCTGCCCTCCGCCGAAGCTCATGTGGACACCGAGGCACTGGATATCCCCGCAGACAAT
>JAOUKO010000073.1 GCA_029882525.1 Candidatus Aminicenantota bacterium
AGAAATTCCCTGGGGCCCTCGTGGCTTTTTGTGGAGGAAGGCTACATTTTTGTCTACCAGGACTGCCGGGGAAAATATAAGTCCGAAGGAGAATTTGTCGTTATGTGGCCGTACCAAAGCGTCAAGAGCACTTCTCAGGATACAGACGACAGCAGCGATACCTTTGACACCATTGAATGGCTGTTGAAAAATATTTCAAACCATAACGGCCGAGTGGGGCAATGGGGAATTTCCTATCCCGGGTGGCATACTGTGATGGGGATGATCGATGCCCATCCTGCCCTGAAGGCATCTTCCCCCCAGGCATCACCTGCGGATATGTGGATCGGCGACGATTTTCATCACAACGGAGCCTTTCGTCTGATGTATACTTTCGGATGGCTGGCAGGGAGCGCGCGAGCCAGAACAGGCCCCTCAGCTGTTGGTGCAGCCCGGTTCAGGTACGGAACCCCGGATGGCTATAAATTCTTCCTGGAACTCGGTCCTGTCTCCAATGTGAATACAAAATATTTCCGCGACAGCGTTCCCACCTGGAAGGAATACATGGAGCACGGCGATTACGATGAATACTGGAAAAAACAGAATGTCCTCCAGCACCTGAATGATATCAAACATCCTATCCTGAATGTTGCGGGGTGGTTCGATGCTGAAGACTTCTACGGCCCGATGAGCATCTACGCCACCATAGAAGAGAAAAATCCCGGGAATAAGAGCATTATTGTGGTGGGGCCCTGGCTGCACGGAGGCTGGGCGGGAATGGATGGTGACGCTTTAGGAAACATCCGGTTCGAC
This sequence comes from Candidatus Aminicenantota bacterium, assembly GCA_029882525.1. Taxonomy (GTDB): domain Bacteria; phylum Acidobacteriota; class Aminicenantia; order Aminicenantales; family Aminicenantaceae; genus SOIA01. The sequence continues at coordinate 793 of JAOUKO010000073.1, forward strand.
TCAAAGACGGGAGTGTATTACAGAGAGAACGTGGAGTTGCCCTTCTTCAATTATTACCTGAAAGATAAGGGGAAGCTGGACCTGCCCGAGGCATTGGTCTTTGAGACAGGGTTGAATAAATGGAAATCCTATAACGAGTGGCCGCCGAAAGAGTCGCGAGAGAGAAGCATCTATCTTCGCGCCAGCGGAAAGCTTTCCTTTGACCCGCCGTCTGAAGAATCAGATGAAGCCTGCGACTCTTTTGTCAGCGATCCGGACAAGCCTGTGCCCTGGTCTTCAGAAATTCGAACAGGCCAGGGGCATCTCTGGATGGTCGAAGACCAGAGGTTTGCCTCCCGCCGGCCTGATGTTCTGGTGTATCAGTCCGATGTGCTTACCGAAGATATCACAATCGCCGGGCCCGTTATCGCCAGCCTCTTTGTATCCACGACAGGAACGGATGCGGATTGGATTGTGAAGTTGATCGATGTATATCCCGGCGGTGCTCCTGATAATCAGCCCAATCCCCAGGATGTAAGAATGGGGGATTTTCAGATGCTTCTTGCCGGTGAAGTCTTACGGAGCAAATACCGAAATAGCTTTGAACATCCTGAGCCTTTGGTAGCGAACAAAGTGACCCGGGTCGAATACGACCTTCGAGATAAGTGCCACTGCTTTCTAAAGGGCCACAGGATCATGGTCCAGATACAGAGCACCTGGTTTCCTGTAATCGACCGCAATCCTCAAAAGTTTGTGGACATCTATCATGCCAGGGAAGAGGATTTTCAGAAGGCGGTTCATAAGGTATACCGCTCCAGACAATTTCCTTCGCATATTAAGCTTAAGATTGTCGAGTAAGTCAGCATTAATAAAAAGAATTGAATTTCAGCAGAAGGAGATATTGGGGACTGTCCCCAATTTTATTTTGTCATAGCGATGGTTTATGGGATTTCTACGCTTTGATCGGAACAGGCTCGACAATCTTGTGGAAAGCTCAAGCGCTGTAATATTTTAAATGATCAGGGTGAAGCCATCCGCCTCACACAGAATCAGGATGAGGCAGAGGCAGATTTTCTTCTGCGCAGATCCTTTCCAGTCCCCGGATGGACCAGGGATGGCTGTAATCGAAAAACGAGGAATACGGCTGCATGAGCAGCTCGAGCACAGTCCTTGTCTGGGGATCACACCATCGCGGCAGGGCCTTTTTGACCGACTCCAGAGGAATCTTGCTCATTTTCAGCGGGATGAGTATTTTTACCTTCTTTGGATTCAGGTGGAGCGGACTCAAGCCTTCCTGAAGCATCTTTTTTTTCGCGTACCGGATCTTCCTCTCCCCGGAATCGTGCAGAATCTGCATGTATTTCTCGAAAAGCAGCCATTCGTTGGCCAGGACAGCCACCTCTTTAAGGCTAAAAGACTTCCAGAACTTGACGGGCTGGGAAAGGCAAATGAACCGCCCCAGCATGAAGGCCCCCGCCGAGTAGCCTGTTATCCTTTCCTCGATGCATTTTTTGAGGGCGATCTTGAACAATTTGATTTTTCGATCCAGCGTCAGGAGGTTGAAGACCGTGTGTTGTTTCAGGTGATCCCCCATGTCGCTGGTGATAACTCCGTCCACGTAGAGGTCCTTGTTATGGTCGAACCAGTTGTTGACCAGGCTCTTGGCTCTTTCCGTTTCTCCCCGGAACTCCAGGATCACAAGCCTGATGAGCTCTGTCAGGCTCAGGATCTGGTCCAGCTTGAGATTTTTCACGAGTGCGTTGTAGTCTCCGTAGGCCTTGGCCATCTGGGCAAATGCTTTGACTTCGTCCTCCTCGAGTTCGACCTTCTGCCCGTTCATGTAACGGATCAGCCGGGCAGGTCGAAATTTCGCGCGGCCCTTATAGATACAGCGGTTGCGGCTGGAAATCGTGACCCAATCTCCTTCCCTGATTTCCTGGCCCGACGCACTGACCAGCATCCTTTTATCGACCAATTGAACTCCGTTCTTTTCCAGGTTGAGCAGGGCCGGAAGGCCGTAGCTCTGGCAGATTGTCACCACATGGATGGCTGCGGAGGTCAGACTGGCGATGGCATCCACCTCTCCCATGACAAAGGTATCGCCGGGTTCAAACGATTTTTTCAAGAGACAAACTTTTTTCCCCTCTTTCTTCTGTTTCAAGGCTTGCTCGGGCGAAAAATATATCTGGGCCAGCACAGCCGACCTGGGAAGGACGGATGCGGCACGGCTGAACACGGTCAGCTCTTTGAAGGATTCCGGGTCTATCGCATCTGACTCGATCTGCTTGATGTGATAGGGACGGATCAGCTCTGACACCCGGTGCTGGCTTATGACTCCCTGGTTGAAAAGGTCCATCACTGAGATGATTGCCGAGCGGCCGGTCATTTCGGACGGGTTCAACTGGATAAGGGCAAAAAATTCGTGTCTGTCCGTGATATCCGTGACGTACTCGATGGTCACTGGCGACTTGAAATAAGCCTCTAATCGAGAGAGGGCTGGAACAAAATGATAAACAGCGGGAAAATCGTCTTTTATCTCATCCTTATCTTGAAAATCCGTTCTTATCGCTTCGACTGACCCGGCCATGATCTCCTCTCCGAAAATGTTCCTGGCGCTCTCGATCTGCCTGCCGACGCCAGAGCGGGGATGACGGCTGTAGAGGACGCCTGCCTGGGAATTCTCATTCCTGACCGTACAGATCATGTTTTGCAGGATCAGGGAAGGAAAATGTTCCTCGCCCTTAGAAACGGACAGTATGAGATCCTTGTTGTTTTCATAGTAGCGAAAGGCCTCGTTCACAAAGAAAGCTGTCTGACGGTAAGGATCTGTGACAAGTGAGGGATCATAGCGCTTGATTCGCTCGAGGACCTGGTCTAGCGCTGAAAAGGCTGAATCACTTCCTTTGAATGAGGAAGCCAGAAGGTCTTTACAGCCTCTTTTGTCGATCACAAAGAGAATGTTCTTGAAGTTATTAAGGGCAATCTTGACCGCTGCTTCCTCTCCGTAGTAGCTGTTGAGCGCGGGGATGGTGGATTCCGTCACTCCCACATTTAAAAATGTCGGCATTACACCCGGCATGTAGCAGGGCATGGCGCAGCGGAGCGCGAAGATCATCGGACGTTTTGCTGAACCGATTTCGAGTGATGTCAGCCTCTCCAGGCAGGCGATGGCCTCCTCGATATGCTTCAAGCGCTGGCTCACGCCGGCCTTATAAAAATGAGAAGTGAGAACGACGAAATCCGGAACCGGATAGTTCTGGCTGCTCAGTTCCAGTAAAGTGGCGCCTTTATTGCTGACCAGCTCAACGGGGTATTCATCAGAGCATGTGGAGGGAACGATGTATTCGCTTCCCTGAGAGGGAATATTCTTGAAAAAGGCTTGCCGCTGACGAAAATATGCCTGGATCATGGAATTGAGCCTCTTCATCGCGCTTGGAATTCTCTTTTGGGCCTGCAAAAGCAGCTTCAAATAGGAAATGGCTTCCTTGATGTCTGGCCGGCACAGGAATGGGATATCCATTTCACGGATCACGTAGGATTGGATCAGTTGTCTTTTCCCGTCAAGGAGCTCAACTATGGGGGCCAGGGAAGTGTCCTGAGGATCCTGGTCCTTTCCTTCCAGATGCTTATTCATGTCTGAGAGAATGGACCTCTTGTTGGTGTAATTTCCGCGCACGCGGATGTGTTTGATGGAGGAGAAAGAAGTGAAGTGCATATTCTGAGGTTATTACTATATATTGGAGTTCAATAAGAATGTCAAATCAACAGGAAAACGTTGCAGGAATTTCGTTCTTTTGCTCCATAGTAACAAAAAGGTCGCATCTCAACATTCGACATTTCAGAGAATCGGGGACTGTCCCCAATTTCGGTGCAAAGGTTTTTTTCTTCTGGTTGACTTTGAATTTTGACGATTGGATAATAATCCCCCTCAACACATGAGCCTGACAAGGAGGTCAAATGGAAAAGCTGTTCAGACTTTCGGAGCGTAAGACAAACGTCCGGACTGAAGTCCTGGCAGGTATCACCACATTCCTGACCATGGCCTACATCATCGTGGTCAACCCGCAGCTTCTCTCACAGGCGGGGATGTCTTTTGCCGGAGTGCTTTTTGCTACTATCCTGGTCTGCGCTTTGTCCTCGATTTTTATGGGTCTGTATGCCAATCTTCCCTATGGTCTTGCCCCGGGGATGAGCATCAATGCCTTTTTCACTTTTACTCTGGTCATCAGTATGGATGTTCCCTGGCAGACAGCTCTCGGCGCGGTCTTCGTATCCGGCATTATCTTTATCATTCTATCGGTCACCAAAGTCCGGACCATCATCGTTCAAGCTGTTCCCGCTTCACTCCGCTATGCGATTGCCGCCGGGATAGGTCTTTTTTTGACGCTCATCGGCCTGACCAGTATCGGGTTCATCGTCACCAACGAGACGACCACGGTCAGCTTTGGAGGCTTGAGCGCGAGCATCGTCCTCTTTGTCATCGGCCTCCTCCTGACCTCGGTCCTGCTGGTGAAAAAAGTCCGTGGTGCCCTGATCCTTGGAATCATCGGAACATCGGTTCTGGCTGCGGTCGTCTCCCTTGTCGGAGTGGCCGCAGGCTTTCTGGTCGCTCCGATCGTTTCCATGCCCAAAGGCGTCTTTGCTCTTCCTTCGCTGGAAGTGTTCTTCAAGCTGGATCTCCGGGCCACCCTCACCATCGGTATGCTCGGTCCGATCTTCACCCTTCTCTTCACCGACCTTTTCGATTCCATATCCACCTTTCTCGGGGTGGCACAGGCTGGTGGCCTTCTGGATAAAGAGGGCCAGCCCATCAATGTAGGAAGGGCGATGCTCGTCGATGCCTTCTCCACCACCTTTTCAGGTCTTTTCGGTACGTCTTCTGGAACGACTTATATAGAGAGTGCGGCCGGGATCGAGGAGGGGGGGCGGACAGGTTTGACAGCGGTGGTGACAGGGTTGCTCTTTTTGCCCTTCATGTTTCTCAGCCCGCTTCTGGCCTTCATCCCAGCAGTGGCCACAGCTCCAGTGCTGGTCCTGATCGGGGTTTTTATGGCCAAACCGCTCACGCTTCTGGACTGGAAAAATTACGAGGAAGCTGTTCCCGCTTTTGTGGCCGCTGTCCTGATTCCTCTGACCTATTCCATTACCCAGGGGATTATCTGGGGATTTCTTGTTTACACCTTCATCAAGATCCTGGTGGGCAAAGCGCGGGAGATCCATTGGATGCTGTATATCATCGATGCCTTTGCCATTCTCTCCCTCGTGCTCCCTCTCATTCAAGGGTCGTGAGCAGGCTGTGATCCGTGATTATGGAGGGAAATATCTCTATTTCCGCGACAGTTCATTATGAAGGTATAATCTGTTACAGCGCCGGTTCCTTTTCATCCGGAGCCCATGGTGGAGGGTGGGAGGGTCTTGGCAAGGATGGAGGGGAACCGGCGCTGCGCTTCTCCATTAGGTCAGATGTTGCCTCATCTAGGAAATAGAGATGCATTTTTGAGAAAAGAGTGGATTTAACTTTATTCCTTCTGTATATATATATGTCTGTATGAACGCATCCGGTTTTTATAACCTCTGAATAGAATGAGAGAACGGACCAGGTCGTCGGTCGCTTTAGTTGGCACAGTGATCCTTATATTTTTTCTCCTTATCATCCTTGGCGGTGGTCAGAGTCCTCTTAAAAAAATATCGTTCATGCCCCAGTGGTTCCCTCAGGCCGAGTTCGCCGGTTATTATGTTGCTCTTGATAAAGGGATATATAAGAAATACGGCATTGACTTGACCATCATGCCCGGGGGTGCAGAGCGTTCATCTGTGGATTACGTAGCATCTAAGAAAGCCGATTTCGGCGGCACCTGGCTTTCGACTGCCATCCAGAAGAGAGCGCAGGGGTTGAAGATAGTCAACATCGCCCAGGTCATCCAGCGTTCCGCCTTGATGTTCATCGTTAAAAAATCAAGCGGGATAGAGACCCCTCAGGATATGAATGGGAAAAAGGTGGGGCTCTGGAGAGGAGACTTCCAGCTGCAGCCCCAGGCATTTTTCAAGAAATACAACCTGAAGGTGAAGGTCATTCCTCAGCCATTCTCCACGGATTATATCGATCTCTTCCTGATGGATGCTTTGGACGTGGCGACCGCCATGTGGTACAACGAGTATCACCTGATCATCAATTCCGGTCTCAACCCGGATGAATTAAACACGTTTTTCTTTCACGATTACGGGCTGAACTTTCCCGAAAATGGCATCTACGTCCTTGAGGAAACATACCGCAAAGATCCGGAGCTCTGCTGTGCTTTCGTCCGGGCCACCATGGAGGGATGGGAGTATTGTTTTGAACATCATGAGGAAGCGCTGGATATAGTTATCAAGTATATGAAAGAACTCTACATACCGGCGAGCCGTGTCCACCAGAGATGGATGCTGGAGAGGATGATAGACATCATCCAGCCCCTGGATAGATCTGTCCCGCTGGGCACCCTTCTTCCCGAGGATTACGAGCGGGTCGCCCAGACTTTGAAAGAGAGCAGACTGATCAAAGAAGTCCCTTCTTATGAGGAGTTTTATAAGAAGTGTCAGCGATGAATTATCGGGTCTTGGAAAGTCTGTGGCTTTCGGAGGAAGGAAAGTCTTCTGCCAGGAGTTGATGATAGCGATAGGGATGAGTGTAACGGCGGTCTGAATGAAAAGGCGCGGGATAGCTTTTAAACTGATACTGTTCATCATGACCGGTATCACCCTTATATTTTCCCTCATCTTTGGCTACAACTATCTCTACTCGAGAAGGATTCTCCTGAAGAATGTGGAGGATAATGCCAGAAACCTGGCTCTGGCCACGACCAACCGGATCGAAACGATCCTGCGCTCTATGGAGGTGGCGACCACGAACCTGTCCACTTTTCTGCAGCAGTCCGCCTATGACGATAAGCAGAGATTGCTGGGTTTGATCCGTTCTTTTGTCGAATGCAATCCCGAGATATACGGTTCAACGATTGCCTTTGAGCCTTATGCGTATGATCAAAACTCTCTCTATTTCTCTCCCTATTTCTACAAGAGCGAAGGCGAGACGAAATTTACCTACATCGGTGGCGAAGGGTATCATTATTTTTACTGGACATGGTACCAGCTCCCCAAAGAACTCAACCGCCCTGTCTGGAACGAGCCTTATTATGATGAGGGCGCGGGCAACATCATCATGTCCACTTTTTCTGTTCCCCTGTACAAAATTTTCTCGGGAGAGAAAGAGTTTTTGGGCGTCTTGACCGCGGATATCTCTCTGGAGTGGCTCCAGGAGATTGTTTCCTCGATCAAGATATTCGAGAGTGGCTACGGTTTTCTGATATCCAGGAACGGCACTGTCGTCACCCATCCGTTCAAAGACCTGATAATGCACGAGACAATATTCAGCGTGGCTGAAGCCCGCGAAGATGCACATCTGCGGGAGATCGGAAGGGAAATGATACGAGGAGAATCCGGCTTCGTCCCCTTCACCAGCATCGTCACCGAGCACAAATGCTGGATGGCGTATTGTCCTGTGCCCTCAACAGGCTGGTCCCTGGCAGTCATCTATCCTCAGGATGAGCTGATGGCTGATGTCGTCAACATGAACCGGACGATCTTTTTGCTCTTTCTGGTCGGCTTATTTTTGCTCCTGGGAGTCATTGTCTTCAACGCCCGTTCCATCACCAAGCCTTTGAGAATGCTGGCTAGAGCCACCAGGGTGATATCGACCGGAAACCTGGATGCTGAATTTCCGCAGATAAAATCCAAGGATGAAGTGGGGAACCTGTCAGAGTCGTTTGTCTACATGCAGAACTCGCTCAAACGGTACATCCAGGACCTGACGGAAACAACAGCAGCCAAAGAGAGGATTGAGAGCGAGCTGAAGATAGCCCGCGAGATCCAGATGAGCATCATCCCCAAGATATTCCCTCCCTTTCCCGATAGGCCTGAATTCGACATCTTTGCCTGTATCGAGCCAGCCAAGGAAGTCGGGGGAGACCTGTATGATTTTTTCTTTATCGATGATGACCACATCTGCTTCATGATCGGTGACGTTTCCGGCAAAGGAGTCCCGGCGTCCCTTTTCATGGCCGTGACCAAGACCCTTTTCAAGGCAAATACAGGCGAAGGCATCAGGCCGGATGAGATCCTGGTCCGGTTGAACAACGAGCTGTCCCGGGATAATGATTCCTGCATGTTCGTGACCATCTTCTGCGGAATCTTGAACACCAAAACCGGCGAAGTTCTGTATTCGAGTGCCGGCCACAATCCTCCGCTCTTCCTGTGCCGGGATAAGGAAGCTGAATATCTCGGCACTCCTGGCGGGATCGCGGTTGGCGCCCTGGAAGGCCTTTCTTTTAAAACGGAGAGGCTTGTTCTTCATCCTGGTGAGTGTCTCTTTATGTACACCGACGGCGTGACCGAGGCCGCCAATCTCAGGGATGAGCTTTTCTCCGAGAAAAAACTTCGGGACGATTTGTCCCCGCTCCGGGATAGGCCGATCAAGGATATTGTTTCGAGCCTGATGGAGAAGATTGAGGATTTCTCCCAGGGAGCCCCTCAAGCCGATGACATCACCGTGATGATCTTAAAATATTTTGGCGGAGCTTAATGAAGGAGTGGTGAACAATCCCCAATTTCTCTATGGAGGTGAACTTATGAGAGGGAAGATATCAGTACTGGTGGGCCTGGTGATAATGCTCCTGGTTGGAGCGGCATGCGTTACTGAGCCAGCCGCTCAGAAGGTCACCTATGCCTACCTTCCCCAGTACTCAAAGGCGGTTTCTCTGGAAAGGCATCAAGACCTCATCGCTTTTATAAAGAAGGAGACAGGTCTGGACGTCGTTCAGGTTTTTCCCGAGGACTTTGATGACCATATGAAAAAAGTCGGCTCCGGCGAGATCGATATCAGCTTTTCCAATCCCTTTGTCTACATCAGAATAGCCCAACAGTACGAGGCCCGGGCGTTCGCCCGGATTATCGAGAAAGAGGGGAAAGACATGTTCCGGGGCGAGATATGTGTCTTGAAGGATTCACCGCTCCGGACGCTTGCTGATTTGAAGGGAAAGAGGATCATGGCTGTTTCCCAGAGCTCGGCAGGCGGTTACATTTTCCAGAGAGGGATGCTGGTGGAAGCGGGAATAGATCCTGATGAAGACCTGACCATTGATTTTGCCCAGGGAGCCGGAAAGCAGGAGGAAGCGTTTTTGGCTGTATACTCCGGCGAATACGACGCCTGTTTTGTGAGAGAGGGAACTCGGACAGAGGTGATGAGGGACCAGGTCGATATCTCGAAAATCCGCGTACTGGCCTCTACGCCCTGGTATCCAGGATGGGTTTATGCCGGGCGCAAGGGCCTTGATCCTGCCATCCTGGACAAGATCCGGTCAGCCATGCTGAAGCTTGATCTCAACGACCCGGAGCACAAAGCCATCCTGGAAAAGGCGAAATTCGTGAAGATCGTTCTCTCTGAGGATAAGGATTTTGACCCCATTCGGGAACTGGCCTCCAGGCTCGAGCTGAAATGGGATTAGTTAAAATGGGGACTGTCCCTAATTTGTTAAGCGTGTTATGTTTTCGTCCTTATCCATAAAGGAGGTCTGATGTTTGAATATCATTTATCAGACGAGCTTGGCCTGAAATGTCTCCATTTGAAAGGCCGGATCGACAGCATGAGTGCCACGGAGATCCAGCAGCAGGTCAACGGGCTGATTCTTGCGGGAGAGCGGAGGTTCGTCACCGATTTTGAGGAAGTGAACTACATCAGCAGCGCTGGCTTGAGGGTTTTTCTGGCAGCACAAAAGCAGCTCAGTAAGGCAGGTGGTGAGATCATTCTGTTTAAAATGCCCCCGGATGTTCTGAGGGTATTCAAGATGAGCGGGTTTGAGCAGCTTTTCCGTATCGCCTCGAGTGAAGAAGAGATTCAATCGGCTCTTCAGGCTGAGCAGCCTGCTGTTGAGGTTTCCTCCTGCGAAATCGAAGGAATTCCCGTTCAATACCTGAAGAGAGAAATCGAGGAAGGGAGACTTTTTATCGTCGGCTCTCAGGAAAATCTGGCGACTTCAGATTACACCGAGAAAGATGTGAAAGCCGTAAAACCCGGAGATGTTCAGTTTGGAACCGGCTTGGCAGCGATCGGCGACAGATATCAAGATTATAAAGATTCCTTCGGGGAAGCTGTGGTTATCGCAAGACATCTCTACTTCTATCCGGCAGCCAAACGGCCTGCGGTCGATTTTATGCTCTATACTCCAGAGGATTCAAGTTTAGAGTATAAATTCCTGCATGGTTTCGGGTTTAACGGGGATTATAAATACATCCTGTCTTTTGAGAGCTCTGAAGGTTTTACAGAGCTGTCCCGGCTGGTCAAGGGATTGTTCGCCCTCTCGGAGGCGAATATTTTAGGTGTGGTGTTCATGGCTGAAAGCAAGGGTATCTGGGGGATGAACCTGAAGCGGATTCCTCTGATCGAGAACAAGCCGGAGAGCGGGAAGGATATTTTCGACTCCGGGAACTTTTCTGAGTGGATGAACTTTCCTGTCGAGCCCTCTGATATG
>JAOUKO010000366.1 GCA_029882525.1 Candidatus Aminicenantota bacterium
CTTTTTATGGATAGGAAATTGCTCTTAATCTACATTATCCAATTCGCCATAAAAACTTATCTCACTCGTCACTTCTCATAAATACAAAAAATAACTATGACAATCAACCCTAAATTGGTTTTTTTCCTCTTAACCTCATCTCTTTTTATATGTGAGCATGCCACTTATACTTTTGCTGCCAGACACTTCTTATGCCATCTCACTTTTTCTTGCCAATTGATTCAGTTTTTTCATATTTTACATACTTATCCCCGCTTACCCTTTATTATATGGCGCTCGCTTTTCAGGTGCAGCTGAAATAATGGTTCTGTTGTCCACTACTTTCCGCGGTAGGGGACTCCTTTTGTGATCCACTCCGGTGCCGGCTCTCCCTTTAGATAGTGGTCAAAGTACTGCTTCATTTTTATGGCGTAATCCACTTTGTTGGGATACTTCTGCAAGTGGTGAGGCTCGCCGCGATACTGCAAAAAGATGCAGTCTTTGCCCAGGCGACGCATAGCCAGGTAAAGCTCGATTCCCTGATACCAGGGCACCGCTCCGTCTTCGTCTCCAAACTCGATGAGCAAGGGTGTATTAATGCGGTCGGCGAAAAATACGGGAGAGTTTTCGATATAGCGTTCAGGATACTCCCACAGACTTCCTCCGATGCGGCTCTGCGTCCGCTCGTACTGAAACTGCCGGGCCAGTCCGGACTCCCAGCGAATACCGCTGTAGGCGCTGGTCATGTTAGAGACCGGTGCCCCAGCGATGGCTGCGGCAAAGATGTTGGTCTGGGTAACTACAAAAGCCGTCTGATATCCGCTCCAGGAATGACCGTGCAGCCCGATGGCTTTGGGGTCGGCAACTCCCATATCAATCAGCTTTTGCACGCCCGGCACCAGGCACTTGGTGGCAGAAAAGCCGGGACGACCCACCTCGAAACGGATGTCGGGAAGGAAGATGGCGTAACCGTTGCTGGCATACAGCGGAAAGCAAGGACGATGGTTGACCACCGGTCCATTGAATTCGTAAAGACGCTGAGAGAAGAACCGGTAGAAATAAACCAGCACGGGATAACGCTCACCGGGTTGATAATTTCCCGGTTTGATAAGCACACCCTGCAGCGGTATGCCATCTACACTGTTCCACTCGACCAGCTCAGCGCTGCCCCAGGCAAACTCGCTGATCTGCGGATTCACATCGGAGATTTTGCGGGGAGAGACAAGGTTCATATCGCTGATCCAGATGTCGGGAAATTCAGAATAGCTTTCCCGAGTATACATCAGTACCTGCTTCTTTTTGGCTTTTGCCAGAAAACGAAATTGTTTTTTCTCCTCAATGAGCGTCTTCACACCTTGAGTTCCCACCTGGCAGGTGGAGAAGCCGGTGTGTTTTTTCAGATTGTGATAGGCAGAAAGCAACAGCTGCTCGTCCTTGCCGAAATAACGCTTCTCAGGGTCCAGACGAATGGCGCGAAAAGTGACCTGGCTCTGACGTCCCTCGCCGCCGGTAAGATTTATGGGCTTGTCTTTCCCAGTGGGAAACTGCCAGATATCATACTTGTCGTAGATGAGAACAGCACGGTCATCTTCCACCCATCCAGCCATACCGTATCCCGGAGTGGCACTGGGGTAGTCATGGTCTTCATCGAAGAAGGGCACATCGAGCTGGCTGGTCAGGTTGCGGGTGGTTCCTGTTTTGCTGTCATAGATATGCCAGTTGAGGTCGTGGTAATACACTACATAGTCACCATTCGGAGAAAGTGAGGGACGACTTTGCAAACGGGAGACAACCTTCTTACGAGAACCATCTTTCAGCCCTACCAGGTAGACATCATCAAAGCTCCCTTCCCAGGTGATTTCCTTGAGGTAGGGGACATCGGCAAGACCCAGAGCAAATTGGGGATTTTCAGTAGCCTCGACAGTCCGCATTTCCTGATCTGCCAGGGCTATTGCTTTACCTGAATCCAGGTGATAAACGGCTCGATATGTCCAGTCTTTCAGGCGCGACCATTGTTTTTTCTGATGGGTGATAATGATGGGGTCATTCCAGTGCCAGACATCTACCTCTCTCTTTTTGAGCAGGTCATCAATGTTATAGAGATCGACCTCTTCCTTTTCCTCCTGTTCTTTCTCCTTTTCCGTGCTTACATCCTGCGGAGTTTCTGGTTTGAAGCCAAAAAAGACCCGCTTGCCATCTCGTGTCCAGGAAACCTGGTTTTTCAGGGGAAGCATCCACCCTTCGGGTGCTGCCTCAGACTTGACTGCCTGATTTTGTTCCCCGGTATCGCCGTCCCAGACCCACAGCGTAGCCGGACCGGGTTGACCCTCTTCATTCTCTACGGCAGACAAAAAAGCAAGCTTGCTCTCTTTCTTAGTCCAGGTAATGTTGCTATAACGTGTGTTCTCGCCTTTAGTTATGGCTATCTGGGGATAGCCTTCTTTTTGCAATTCCCGACAGAAGAGGCCGTTTTCCTTTCCTTCTGGGTCGGCTATGGCATAGGCCAGGTAGCGAGAGGATTTGTCGAAAGCGAAGGAGAGCACATACTGAATGGATATCTCCTGTCCGGATGCCAGATGGCGCAGCACCAGGGTGCTCCCGACTTCTTTTTTCTTTTTATCTTTTTTCTGCTCGGCTGAGGCTGCGGGTTCCTGGCTGGGCTGCGTCTTCTCTTCTTTGGCTGGTTTTTCTTCCTCTTTGAAATGATGATAAGCCAGCCACTTCGAGTCTTCTGAGAAGGCGAACCGCTCCACTCTCTCAAAATGATGCACCTCACCGGTAGCGGTCTCCAGCAGAGCCATACCTTCTTTGGGCTTCTCCTTATCGGCTTTTTCCAGCTCAACCGTGCT
>JAOUKO010000074.1 GCA_029882525.1 Candidatus Aminicenantota bacterium
ACGGTTATGATATAGGGTAGATGCCTGAAATCCCCTCCCGCGTCTATACCGTATCCAGCGATCCATCTGTCAGGAATCTCGAAGCCAAGGTAGTCAATGGCCAATTTCTCCTTTATCTTTCTCACTTCTTTGGTTGGGTTTTTCAATACTTTATTGAACAAAACGCATACTTTCAAAGAATTCAGAGCTTCCTTTTCCAGCAGGTGCTGCTTGATCTTCCACAGCGTAAAGCCCTGGTCCACAAGATCTTCGATCAAAATCACATCCTTTCCTTTGAGATTTCCGGGTTTGAGTTTAATGCGGACTTTTCTCGCTGATTCCTCTGACTCCTTTATCTCCTCACCGTAGGTGACGGCTTTGATGAAATCGAATTTGATCTCCGGACCTTTCAACCCGTACGTTCTGTAGATTTCTCTTCCCAGGTCTGAAGCAAAAATAAAAGCACCCTGGAGGACTGCCACCAGAAATACTTCGTCTGCGTTTTGATAATCTCTGCAGACTTCCTGAGCCAGCGCTTTGATCCTTCCCTTGATGTAAACCTCAGGAATCAGGATCTTATCGATTTTATCTCTTTTTCTCGCAGGGATGTCGGAGAAGAGAGATCTTTCGTCTTTTGTTTCCGGGACGCCTTCTTCCGGGATTTTTATAACGCTTTGATAATCGATTAGTCGACTCATGTTTCAGGGAATACCGAGATGATTGATCATCATGGGATGTTTGGAATCATTTGTCATGCAGGAGGAAGTCCGCAAATGCCTGATCCAGAGCTGAATCCTGTTTTGTGAGGCCTCCATTTCTGCAAGTTAGCCATCTAAGTATGTTTCTCTTCTCTATGACAAAGACCTTATAACACAGGCAAAACCATAGAGCAAGCTGCCTGTGTTGAAGTAGATCGTGGGATTAGCCATTTTCGCTTTTTTCTCAGGGAATCTTTTCTTTTAGTCGTTCATTTCGATAAATCGGTCAGTTCGTCTTTGACTTAAGTTTATTCGCATGCTATATATTTTTACTTATAATCCTGAAGGATTGAATAAAGGGAAATAAGCAGGATGCAAGAAAAAAACTCCCTCGCTTCACATTTCTGTTTGAAGCTTTAACTAAATGCGCCATTTTAAATGAAGCGGCTTTGAGCTTAAGGAGAACAGCATGAACGACCAAGATAAATCAAAGGACCTTCTCGTTGAAGAATTGTCAGGATTGCGTCAAAAACTTGCTGAACTGGAAAAATCAGAAACGGAACGCAGTCTTGCCGAGACAGAACTTCGTGAGGCCAAAGACCGATTACAGAACTTGTTCGAGGGTGTCCCTGTGGGACTTTACCGCTCCACTCCGGAAGGCAAAAGACTTGATGTCAATATGACTTTGCTGCAGATGGTGAGATGCTCGGATCGAGAAACTTTTCTAAAAGGAAATGTGAGTGATGATTATGTCGATCCCAAAGACCGCGAGAAATGGAAGGCCCTTATTGAACTCTCCGGGGTCGTTCGTGGTTTTGAAGCGGAATGTCGTCGGTATGACGGGACAACCTTCTGGATACGTGATAGTGCCCGGATTGTGCGTGATAACAAAGGTCGTGTCTTGTACTATGAGGGAGCCGTAGAAGATATCACCGAACGAAAACAGACGGATAAGAAAGAGAGACAATATGCAGACAATCTGGCTTTTTTATCCAGGACAGCCATGGAATTCGTGGAGTTTCCTTCCGGCTCGAATATCTACCAGTTTATAGGTGAGAGAATGAAAGAACTTGTTGGCAGCTCCTTGGTCTTTGTTAATTCATTCGACCAAGCAACTCAATGTATTCAAGTGCGGGCTTTTGTTGGAATGAGTGAGATGATGAGCAGCATAATTAAAATTTTAGGGAGAGATCCTATCGGGATGAGTTTCCCCATCAATGATGAAGCCCGGGCCGGGCTCACCACAGGGAGGTTGGTCAAAGTTCCCGGAGGCCTGCGTGTGCTCACTTTTGAGAAAATTCCATCCCGTATCTGCAGCGCCCTGGAAAAGCTTCTTGGATTGAAAAATATCTATGTTATAGGCTTCACCAGGAAAGGTGAGCTTTTTGGCAATGTTGTTGTTCTCTCCCGAAATGGAGACTGGTTGGAGAAAAGGAATCTCATAGAGGCATTTGTCGGCCAGGCATCAGTAGCGCTTCAACGAGATCGGGCTGAGAAGGAATTGAAAAAGTACAAAAGCCATCTGGAAGAAATGGTGGAAAAGCGCACTGCCGAACTCAAAGCGGCTAACCGAAGACTTCAACAGGAAATTACTGAACGCAAAAAGGCAGAACAGGAACTTATGACATCTGAATTGAGACTGCAAAAGCAAAAATCCGCTTTGGAACAGAAAAACATAGCCCTAAGAGAAGTCATAGCCCAGGTCGAAATGGAGAAAAAATGGATTAAAGAAGATATAGTAGCGAACATAAAAACAGTGATATTTCCTATACTGGAAAAGCTTAAAATTAAGATTGTTAAAGATAAAAAAAATGCCTTTAAATATATTGATCTGCTTCTTTATCATTTAAATAAATTGGCTTCTCCATTCGGGAAGGAATTAACAGGAAAAATCTTTAGTTTGACTCCAAAAGAAATCGAGATTTGTAATATGGTTAAAGGCGGCTTGACAAGCAAGGACATAGCTGGTCTTCTCAATGTTTCTTACAGGACAGTGGAAAAGCACCGCAGGAATATCAGGCAAAAAATCGGAATATCCAATAAGAATATTAACTTGATCTCTTTCCTTCGTGAACTCTAAACCTTAATTTCCCTTCAATATAACAAGTATTTTATATGCCCATTCCCTACTCACTCTTTTCCAATTGATATCTTTGTATTGAAAAGATATTAGTAGACAAAATTGATATACAAAAAATATAAATGAAGGAAAATTCCTGCACGGAAGCAAGATATTATGCCATGCCCTCTCTCGATCCAGTATCATTATCCTCTAGGAGCTTGTCCTCTCAGAGCTTCTTTTCCCCAAGGAGAATGAGAGAGGGCTGGCTTTTGGAAGAGGGAGCGAGTTATAACCTCGATAGAGAGGACAAAGGAAGAAAAAGGAATTCGCAGTAGGGGAGGGAATGATTGTCGAACGGTAAACAAGAAATAATAGATGACATAAAAAAATATATTAAAGAAAACAGAGGAGACTATAATCTGTGGTATGTCGGAGTAAGCAGCAACGCCCGCAATACTCTGTTTATAGAACATAAAGTCAAAGAAAAGCAAGATCTTTGGACCTATAAAACTGCTGTTTCTTCTGAAATAGCCAGAGAAGTTGAAAGATATTTTTTGATTGTCCTTGGGGCCGACGGAATGGTTGGTAGTGATGATGAAACTGCCAGAATGGTCTACGCTTACAGAAAAGCCATGCACACAGATCCATAGATAATAGTAAGCCCGGTGAGGGGGACGATATTCTCAGGATAGAGTGGGCGCTGAGTAGTCGTCCCGTCTGATGGAGAGAGCAAAATTTATGGGGGGGTCTAGTCTCTTTGCTCCCACATCTTCACCAGATAGGATTTTTGCTTTCCAAACTCCAGGCAGATGTTTTCGATTTCTTCTTCTGCCTCTTGGTTGCTCATGTCCTTTGTTTTGAGCACAAAAGACGCCGTGAACCCGAAGTAGAGAGGGATCATGGACTCAAGGACTGAAGGCAGGCTCATCTCCATGAAGACATGCTTGAACCTGTGGTAGAAGATGATATAGTCGTAGATGATTTTCACCCAGAGTTCGAGAGGAAAAAAGTAGCCTTTTTTAGGTTGGGAAGCGACTTTTTCAATCTCGTTGACTTTTTCCTGTGTCCTTTCAGTGAGAATCGATTTCATGGAAGCCAACCCCTTTTATAAAATTGAACAAATAAGTGGTCAAGATTTGAGGAATTCCCGGATCGATACGTAGTGGAGAATCTTCTTGTTTGGATCTTGCTTCTTCCCGCTTCAATTTGACGCAAAGGCATGATTTTTTGGAATAATAAGTTAACTTTATTAAATACAACGAGATTAGGTTGAAAATCAAGTGATTGATACAATTATTGTAAACGCAATAAATGTTTTTACATTGTCATTGCGAGCCCGAAGGGCGTGGCAATCTTTTTCTCTATATGATTCTGTATGAGATTGCTTCGTTTAACTCGCAATGACATATTAATTAATGCGTCTATATTAGTAAGCTTCTCTGTTTACGCGATGGATTAAACATCTAACCTAATGGAGAATTGCGGCGACGGTTCCTCTCCATCCGAAGCCCATGAAGGAGGGTGGGAGGATCTTGGCTAGGACGGAGGGGAACCGGCGCTGCGTCAGATTACAGCTTTATAATTCACTGTCACGGAAATAGAGATACTTCCACACAATTATGATTGACACAATATTTTTTTTTCTATATCCTAGTACCACTAACGGTTCAATCCAAAAAATCCTTTTTTGTGTTGTAACTCGCTTATAGGAGGGCAAAATGTCAGATTTCTTCCAGAATGGCGTTATTGCCACTTTTCATAGACTGGGAGAGCTCCAATTGTCCAAATTGGAGAAAGATTTAAAGGAATTTTCATCTACAAACCCGATTGGCCTGGTCCTGCCTTCGCTGTACAGGGAATACGCAAGCGGAGCACTCCCTAATATCATGGCTCATTTAAAGAGAGTGAAATACCTCAAAGAGATTGTTTTATGCTTGGACGCGGCGGAGCCGAAACAGTTCAAGGAAGTCAAAAAAGCTTTTGCTGACCATAAGAACTTTAAAATTATCTGGAATGATGGCCCCCGGATGAAAAAGCTTTATCAGCTTTTGGAAAAAGATAATCTTCATCCTGGAGGAAGAGGAAAAGGACGAGCTGTCTGGATTGCCATCGGCTATGTTCTGGCAAGAGGAAAGAGCCGGGTCATCGCTCTCCATGACTGTGATATCGTAAGCTACAACCGGGGTCTTCTTGCCCGTCTCTGCTATCCTGTGGCCAATGTCAACTCAGAGTATGAATTCTGTAAAGGCTATTACAGCCGTTACACGGATCAATTGTACGGACGGGCCACTCGCCTGTATTTCACTCCTTTTATGAATGCTTTGGAGAAGATTCTGGGCTATCTTCCCTTCCTGGTTTATATGGATAGTTTTCGCTATGCCCTCTCAGGTGAGATCGCGTTGAGGAGGGACCTGGCCCTGGCCATGCGCATTCCCAGCGACTGGGGTTTGGAAGTGGGAACTCTGGCCGAAGTTTACAGAAACATGGCCTTAAACAGGATCTGCCAGGTGGATATTGCTGATACCTACGAACACAAGCATCAAGAGCTGATTCCAGACAACCCGGAAAGGGGCATTTTGAAGATGTCCATTGACATCACAAAGTCTGTTTTCAGGACTCTTGCCACGGAGGGAGTGCAGTTTTCAGAGGGGTTTTTTAAAACCTTGAACAACATCTACTTAAAAATCGCTCAAGAGGCAGTGGTGCGTTATGAGAACGACGCAGCGATAAATCACTTGAATTTTGACCGCCATAGTGAGCTGGGATGTGTCGAAGCTTTTGCCGTGGGCATAAAGCTGGCTGGGGAGACGTTCTGGGAAAATCCTTCAAAGCCCAACCTCCTTCCCAACTGGCACAGGGTTTCAGCGGCTGTGCCAGAGTTCTTCAGCCTGATGAGGAAAGCAGTAGCCGAGGATAACGACTAACCTCCTTCTCAACTCCATTCCGTTTCGATTTTTTCCTGTCTGGAAGCATCTCTATCTCCATGACAGTTAATTATGAAGGTGAAATCTGTCACAGCGCCGGTTCCCCTCCATCCAAGCCAAGACCCTCCCACCCTCCTTCATGGGCTTAGAATGGAGAGAGACCGTCGCCGCACTTACCAGCTAGATTCGATGTTTTCCCTCATCATGGAAATAGAGATGCCTACTCTTGTCTTTAAAAGTTTGACTTTTTCCTTTTTACTGTTTAACATAAAAATTGGATTGCAACCGGGGCAAAAGGCAAGAGAAAAGAGAGGATCAAAATGGTATTTCCAAAAAAAGTACTGATTATTGCACTCTGCGTCATCATCGCGGCTGTTTTGGTTTATTTCTTTGTTTTCCGGGGTAAATCAGAGAAATCTGGGGAGGAATCATCGGAGGCTTCCGCTGAAGGCCGGACAATTGAGGAGGCGTCGCTTCCTGTAAAAGTGGATGTAGCCCGAATCGGAGACCTGATTATCACCCTGAAATCCCCTGGTGAAGCTGTGACGAACATGAAAATAGACATAAAGGCCGAAGTGTCGGGTGTTATAAAAAACTTGAACCTCGAAGAAAGCAGGCATGTTAAAAAGGGTGACCTTCTCGTTGGGCTGGACGATGAAGAATACAGGTTGAGATATGAGAATGCAGCGGCTGACCGGCTGAAATTTTTATCAGATTACCTGGTGGAAAAAAGATTTGCCGAACAGGAGGCAAGCACCAGCGCTGATATGGAGAAGATTCAAAAAGCAAGAGATGATTATGAGAATGCCAGGAACCTTTTCCGTGAAGGCCGCATTTCCCGCTCCGAGTTTGAGAAGGCAAGCTCTGAGTACGAATTGGCCTTGATTGAGGCGGGAGATAAAAAGGAGGAGATCCTGTCGGCTACAAAGGGACTAACTCAGGCCGAGATTCGAGTTAAAGAAGCTCAGTTCAACCTCGAGAAGACAAAGATACGCGCGCCATTTTCCGGGATTATCTATGATATTCAGGTTTCGCCTCAGGAGCATGTCTCGCCAGGTCAGGAGCTTTTTACGCTGGTGAACATCGACCGGATTCAAGTCCAGGCAAGAGTGCTGGAGAGTGAAATAAGCAAAATGAAGGTCGGTCGGGAAGTGGATCTCAAGTTCTCTGCCTACCCGGAAAAAGTCTTTAAAGGGATTGTAAAGGCGATAAGCCCGGTCATCAATCCTGAAGATAGGACCTGCAAGGTTACGATTGATGTCGCCAATCCAGAGGAGGAGATCAAACCCGGCATGCATACAGATGTCGAGATTGCGGCTGAGATTCATAAAGACAGATTGCTTATTCCTCAAGAAGCCGTCCTGGTTCGAATGGGAAGGAAGATGGCCTTCGTGATTGAGGGAGAGTTAGCCAAATGGAGATACATCGATGTCGGCCTTGAGAATGAATATTATGTTGAGGTCTTAGATGGAGTTAAAGATGGAGAGACGGTCATCGTAGACGGCCATTTCACTCTCGCTCACGATGCCAAGGTGAGAATCGAACAGTAGGTTGTCCCTGCATTTTGGATCGCGTCTTACCTTTTTTTTATATCATCCTTTTTCATAGACTATAAAATCTTCAAGGTCGCTTCTTCCATTCCCGTGTATTTTACCCACGCTATCTGGAATAGAATCATCTTTATTAATTCATCGACAGTCTCAGGATAGGCAGAGGGTGTACTTTCTGTTTATTCCCGTTGTGCGCGATCGTTTCCATAGCGTTTTCTTCATAAAGCTAGAGGGACACATCTTTACTTCAATGAGAATATGACTCTGACCACAAAGATGACGCCTCTGGGGCGGCCGTTGATGACCATCGGCTCATAAAGCCACTGACGCACCGCATCCACAGCTGCCTGGTCAAGAAGGGGGGTGGACTTGATGATCCTCACATCGTTCACTCTTCCGTAGATATCGGTCGTGGCCTCGACGATGACCACGCCTTCCACTCTTGCCTGGCGGGCAATCTCCGGATAGATAGGGGGCACTTCTCTGATCAGTTTTGGGGGTCTGATCTCCCCGACCGCTCTGATCGGAGCTTCGACCTCACCGACAACACCACCGAGGACACCGCCAACAACGCCACCCAGGACGCCGCCGACGACTCCGCCCTCGACTCCGCCCTCGACTCCGCCTTCGATTCCGATATCGGAGAGCTCTTCTTCTGAGATTTCTTCGGGGATTTCGACTGGGGCGACGAGTTTACCTGGTTCAATGGCAGTGCGGGACTGGACAGGACTGATCCTGGTTCTTCTGGTGGAGCTGGCGCGTTTTTTTGCCGGGGGAGGTGGAGGAGGCGGGGGAGGTGGGGGAGGCGCAAGGAATGCACTGTAGATCTCGACCTGCGGAAGATTACCTGGATTCATTAGAGGAAAGATGACAAGAAGCAAAGCGAGTATAAGATGGGCTGTCACAGAAAGCGGGAAAACCATCGCCTTCACGCCGATATTTTTTTCACCTTTGATGAAAGAATCTTGAAACATTTTAGCCTCCTTATGTTGGCCTTCATAAGCAATCTGATTTATCCTGGCTTTAATCCGAGATGGGAATGACGCCCAGTAGATTTCTTCTTGAGGGATGAAAGGAGTTTCTCGCGGCAATTCATCCAGCTTCAGCAAAAAAGAGAGCTCCTGGCGGCATCTCTCGCATGCCTGCAGATGGTTTTCGACTTTTTTCTGTTGCTCCTGATCGAGTTCTCCATCAAGATAAGCGCCTAAAAGTTTCTTGATAGTTTCGTGTCTCATGGGCTTCTCCCTTATATATAATCAGCCAGTAGAGCTTTGAGTTTTTTCCGTGCTCTATTGAGGCGTGACATCACCGTCCCCTTGGGAAGTCCGAGGAGCTGAGATATCCCCTCATAGCTCTGGTTCTCGTAGAACCTCAGGATAAAAATGAGGCGTTGTTTTACGGGAAGAGCCTTGAGAGCCTCCTTGAATTTTAGCTCTAATCGATTTCTCTGGAGCCTGTCAGGAGGCAGCTCTTGGTTGGTTGATGAGGCACTACCGGGGATTGTGTCCTCTTTTTCTCCCAAAAGCTCTTCCCGTTTATTCGCCTTGATGTAGTTCAGGTTGTTGTTCACAGCGATCTTCCGCAGCCAGGTGAAGAAATTCATCCCATCCCTGAATGAAGAGAGGGAGAGATAGGCTTTGATGAAAGCTTCTTGGGAAAGGTCGTCGGCGGACTGATGAGCACCGGTCATCCGATGGCAGAGGTAATAGATGCTCTTCTGGTATCTTCTGACCAGTGATTCGAAAGCTTCCATGTCTCCCTCTTTGGCTAGCGCAATGAGCCTCTTTTCTGGAATGTCTTCTTGCCTCATCGAACCTTCCTTTTTATATACAATCGGAATACAGAATTATTCCCTTGTTCAGTTTGTTATGAGGCATTTTTTATCCCCTCCACAACCATATTCTGCAACTTTTGTGCCAAAGCTTAATCGTTTAATTTAATTATTTTCAATAAGATAGAATTACGAAAAACGTTTTGAAGCATTAAATTTCTTTACAATTGTAAACTTTCTTATAGGAATCCGCAGAGTATGGTTTTAAATTTTAAAGAGCACGGTTATTCACTTAAACCAGAACCATGGAGGTGAAGGAAGATATGTCTTGAAGCCTGTTGACGATCGGATGATATGCGCCGCGGCTTGCCGCGGGGAACCGATCGTCGGGGGATCCAAGGGGGTATGCCCCCTTGGTCGCAGGGCGTGGGTTCATGCCCCGCCCAAGAAGGGGAGGCAGCGAGCGGAAGCGAGCGTTGGAAGGGGGAAGTCAGTTCCCCCTCCAAGTTGACTCGGATTGGTGAAAGACCAGAAAAGGCCTTACTATTTTGTTAATCGGGGGGAAAGCTCTAGAAACCGTCTTTTATCTGATCCCAGTTCAAGACCTTGTATCTTATTATTTTGACCTCGCCGGTCTCATCGGAAGTGAAGAGGTCGTAGAAGCAGCCGTTTTTAATGATTTCGGGAGAGAAGGGGAGGCTTGTCCTGTAGAGATAGTAGCCTTCCCTGTTGAAGATATCAAATCCCACGTTTTCAGTCTCATCAAGTACTGGCTTGACCTTCTTGATGTAAATCCTTCCTTTTTCGTCGATCAAGATTCTGTCAAAAAAAGGACGATGAACAGGAAATTGAACGGCTTCTTCGACCACTCCTTCTGGCCATTGTTTTATCAGCTCGGAGAACCCTTCATATATCTTATCTTTCTCTTTTTGAGAGATGGAGTGGAGAGGTTCTTCTTTTTTTACGATCAGTTCTACCTCTCCATCAAGATTGATCCGAGAAAAGCTGTACTCTGAAGAATCACCATAAAATATCTGATAGTCGTTTGAGAAAACAAAGTATAAGCTTGGATTGTAAGAGTGAGTTATGGAGAATGTCTGAACGACATTCCCGCTTTTTCTCATGACCTGGGTGACCTCAGCGAACTGTGCGATATTTTCCAGTATCTTTCCTTCAGAGTTCATTTTCACCACAATCTTCGTTCTCTCTCGTTCAGCCCTTGTGGTTATCAAGCCGAAAATATTTCCCTCAGGTGAGACCCAGAAATCGTTAACTTGGTCGGAGAGTGGAATGGTCTTTACAAATTCACCCGTATGATTGAAAAAATGAATTTTCCTTCTATCCGAGACATAGATATTGTTATTCTTGTCCAATAATAATGAATACGGCCTCTCGAATTCGCCGGGTCCCTGTCCCTTTTTCCCGATTGTCTGGAGATATTTTCCGTTTTTGTCAAATTTCTGGATTCGGCAGTTGCCTCTTTCCAGGATGGAGATGTTTCCTTGGTCATCCACGGCGATGTTTCCCGGGTTATAGAATAAATAGTTATCGTCATCCTCGCGTCCGATGCTCAAATCTTTTTCCAGCTCGAAAAGGATTTCCCCGTAAACGGGGTCGGAAGGATTCTTGACGATTTTCGTGTCGTTTTTTGATTCGACCTCTCCTTTCCATTCCGCTTTTTTCACGGTTTTCGCTTTTGAGCAGCTCATGATCAAGAGCGAGATGAGGGATATGACGAGAAGAGGTTTCAGGCAGGTTTTCATCGTCCTCCTCCTCTGAAGTCTTTATTAAATAGAACGTTCCAAAAACAGGTTTCGTTTACCATCTTTTCGTTCCTTGATTTTGAGGATCAATTCCTCTGCCTTTTGCTTCAAGGTAATGTGAGATGTGGCCTGTTCAGCCAGCTTCAGGGCCTGGTCATCCATCTCGGCGTTGAAGTAGCCGGCTGCGGCATTGTAGAAGAAAGTGGCTTTGGTGAGGATGGTATTTTTCAACTGGACTTTCTTTTTAGCGATCATTTTCTGTTTTCTTTCCTCGGAAAAGTCTGAGCCTTCGATCTCTGCGATCTTTCTTTCGAAAGCCAGCTCTTTACCGTAATGACAGAGGGCCGCTCTTTCGTAGTATTCTCCTGATCTTGCCCATTCCTGACGGTCTCCAAAGATTTTCCCCAGATAAAAAGCGGCTTCACAGTTGTTCGGGTCCAGTTTCAGTGATTCTTTAAAATTAGTCTCCGCGACCTCTT
>JAOUKO010000368.1 GCA_029882525.1 Candidatus Aminicenantota bacterium
CTACTCCCTTCACTTTTAACAAAATTTTAACAGACTCTTTACATGTTTTTGACAAGTTCTGCTTGATAGAAGCTTAGATTTATTGTGAGGAATGAGATGTTGAAGGTGAGCCAATGATGGAAGGGTGGAGAGTTCTGATAACCGGGGCATCTTCTGGAATTGGCCGGGAAGTGGCCCTAGAATTTGCCAGAAAAGGAGCCCAGTTGATCCTTGCTGCCCGCAGAATGGACGCATTGCGTCAAGTGAGGGAGCAGATAAACACAGCACTTCCAGGTGCCCCGGACCCTTTGGTCGTCAGCTGTGATGTCTCAGATTCCAAGAATGTAAAAAAGCTGGTTGAAATCTCGGTCCGACGTTTCAAGGGAATAGATGTCTTGGTCAACAATGCGGGTATCGGCGTTTACGGCGACACGGGATTGACGGCATTAGCTGATTTCCGTGCAGTCATGGATGTGAATTTCTTTGGCTCTGTCCGCTGCATCCTGGAAGTCCTTCCTTACATGAAGAAAGAAGGGAGAGGGCTTATCGTCAATGTCGCTTCCGTGGCAGCCATGTACGGCGTCCCCTTTCTTGGGGCTTACTGTGCCAGTAAAGCCGCCCTGGTTGCTTTGAGTCAGAGTCTTCGAGCAGAGCTATCAGGGAGCGGAGTGTCCCTGATGATCGTGTATCCAGGATATACGCAAACAGAATTTTTTTGGAAAGAGAAGAAGGTAGGGCGAGTACGCCGTCCTCGAGGGCCTTATTCTTCTCCGGTCAAGGTGGCCAAGGCGATTGTGAAGGCCGTTCAATGCCAGAAACGAAATCTGGTCCTCTCGCTTGAGGGCAAAACTCTGCCACTGTTTCAAGGAATACTGCCGCTTCTGATCGAGAGGGTGATGGAGAGAATCGCCTTCCAGCTCAGAGATGGACAGGAGGTTTCTCATGTCTAAACCCAAGCTTCAAATCATCGTCCTCTTTCAAAACCTTGGTGAGAAACAGGCTTATTTTGCCCGCTCTCCGGCTCCTCCTTTATCAGGTTCGCTGGTGGCTGGTTTGACTCCGCCGCTCGTAGAGGTGGAACTCCTCCATGAAATGGTTCGACCTATCGATTACGACACGGATGCGGATTTCATCGCTCTCAGCTTCATGGACTACTGTGCGCCCCACGCTTATGAAGTCGCCAGAAAGTTCAGAAAGCTCGGAAAAAAAGTGGTCGCTGGCGGGAGATACCCGTCCGCGTTTCCCGATGAAGTGATCCCTCATATGGATGCCGTCGTGGTCGGGGAGGCAGAGCCGGTCTGGGCTCAGGTAGTTGAGGATCTGGTCAGTGGAAAGCTGAACAATGTCTATGAGGCACCATTTGCCCCCTCTTTAGGGAACATCCCCCCTCCCCGCTATGACCTTATCGAGCCGGATTTTGCAGTTCCTGTCGTGACCGAAGCCACTCGTGGATGTAAATACAGGTGCAGTTTTTGTCAGCTCACGATCAAGCCCACTCCATTCCGGTGCCGTCCGATAGAGGATGTGATCCGTGACTTGAGTTCGACTGGCAAACTCCCGTACCACAAACGCAAATTGGCGATGTTACTGGACAATAACCTGGGGGGAGATATGGATTATGCCAAGGAGCTTCTCAAGGAGATCGCCAAGCTCAAGCTCTGGGGGCTGGGAACACAATTCAGCTTTGACTGCCTTCAGGATGATGAATTTATGGACTTGCTGGTCGAAGCACACTGCGGGATGGCCTTCATCGGGCTGGAGTCTCTGA
Organism: Candidatus Aminicenantota bacterium; assembly: GCA_029882525.1. GTDB lineage: Bacteria > Acidobacteriota > Aminicenantia > Aminicenantales > Aminicenantaceae > SOIA01. Next base: position 1,748 of record JAOUKO010000368.1, read on the forward strand.
ATGAGCCGAGCCTTTTGTCCGTTCATAAGAAACAGAATAGAGTCGAGGAATACAGGGAGCTTTTTTTTAAACTCAAAGAACGTGGAATCTTGACATTTACCGGACTTATGCTGGCTCTCGACGAGGATACTCCTTCCTATTACCAGAGTCTTCCTGAGAAGCTGGATGAGATCGACCCGAGTTCCATACTCACTTCCATTTCCATTCCTATTCCAGGGACTCCGTTCCAGAAGCAGGTGGACTCAGAGGGGAGAATATTTGATAAGGACCTCTCTCATTATGAGGGAGACCATCTTGTCTTTACACCCAAAAAAGTCACGGCTGCTGAGGTGTTTGAAGCTTACCGGAAGATCAACAGGTATTTTTACTCTTGGAAAAGCATACTCAAACGCTGGTGGCGGTTCTTATCGACGATGAAATCGAAAGGCAGCCTCATCTGGCGTGTTTTCCGGCCGCTGCTCCTCTCCGTCATCCTGTTTAAACTGTCCGTCTTTCAGCGCGATCATGCCCAGAAGAAAGTCTATCCTGTCACCGCCTCGGAAATTGCCAGTACTGGATAACGCTGTTGTTGATGTTGGCTGCGGATTGAGGTATTATTTAGAGAACTTTGTGGCCAGGCTTGACACAGGTTGGAGAAATGAAAGCATCGGGATCCATTTCCATTTCGGCTGTATCTTCTGAGAAAGGGCTCGATGAACAGAGATAGCGATCTTCTCTGTATCTGGCTTTTCAGCTTCTCTTTTCTCCTGGCATTTTTTCACATCTTACCCCCTTTTCTGACCAGTTTCTTTCTCTGGCCTCTATCCTGGGGGGACGCGCTCGATTTTCTCACGCCCTTTGTTATCATTCCTTCAGCCTTCCTGATTTACTCCCGGTTGAGAACCATTTCGCTCTCTGCCTCCGCTCAGGGATCTTCCACTCGCACTCTCAACATTGCCGGAAAGACCGTTTTAGCGGTTGGCTTTTTGTGTTACGCAGAAGGTCATGGCCTTCATCTCTCAGCCAATTCTTTAGCGAGATTGCTCCAGGGCGCGAGAGAGTCGGAAATCTTCAAAGCCACCTACCT
>JAOUKO010000367.1 GCA_029882525.1 Candidatus Aminicenantota bacterium
GGCCCCGTCAAAATAGACATCGGCCACCGCTCTCCAGCCCGCAGGGAGTGAAGCCCCGCGATTGATGACGACAAAATACAGCTTGCCCTTCAAACAGGAGACATTCTGCAGGTCGAGGTCGGGAAGACCTACTTCTCCGCAGGGCTGGAGATGTGCTCCCCTCCTGAAGTTGTTACCCTCGTTTGATTCCTTTATCGAGTTTGTAGGGTCGATGTTAATGTCAACCGTCACCGGTGCCGTGATATCAAAGGCTGTCAGGTAGCTGGATGTTCCGCCTGAATTTTCAATCCCGCCCCCTGTCCTGGAAGTCGGTGCGCCTAAATCAATATGACCCTTCTTGGCCCCGTCAAAATAGACATCGGCCACCGCTCTCCAGCCCGCAGGGAGTGAAGCCCCGCGATTGATGACGACAAAATACAGCTTGCCCTTCAAACAGGAGACATTCTGCAGGTCGAGGTCGGGAAGAGCCTGGGCGTAAATCAGAGCCGAGGCGAGGATAATCAAAGAAAACCCAAAAAATACAATAAATCTTTTCATGTGACCTCCTTTTAAATATATTTTTATTAGAGATATTTTTTGTCTGACGAAAAGCTCTTTCCTATGATTATCCCTTTTTCCACCCTATTTACACTTCAGATCTTATATACAAAGAAAAAATAAATGTCAAAAGGCCCCTTCAACTCAGGAGGTCAAGTCCGAACGGCGAAAAGTCAGGAAAGCTCAGCTCAGAAAAGGCATGCTCCCCTGTTTCTTTACCTCAAATTTCTATCCCAAAGAACGTGGACAAGCTTTTCCCTTGTCTGGAGGTGACTTCAGATCGAGCATCAATAATACTCCCCGATGGCTTCAGCTGACATCAGAAATTTCTGACAGGATCTTGTGCCTTATAAGAGTCGAACTCTACAAACATTCTCTTTTTTCATATTATTAGCGGGGTTTGGATCACTACTCACCGCACCAGCAGGCTTGACCTCTGCCCTTACTCCCACAGACTTCTTGATGAGCAGCGCATTGCTGACCATTTCAACCACGTTGCTTGAACGACCACGGAACAGGTTTGCCTGAAGCATAGCTGTGCGGGTTTCAAGACGCCCGGTCATCAAGTCATGATAGGTCACCTTCAGAGTGCCTATGACTTCTGAATCATCCAGTCGAGTTTTAATCTTGGCAGACACCTCTACTGTTATTTTGTTCATATAGAGCGCATCAACACCCGGGAGGTCGCAGGCACAAGAATAGGCGTAAATGCCCTCCACCCCAAGATCGGCTTGTGCTTTTGGCTGTGCAAAACCAATAGAAAATATTACGACCACAAAAGCCAAAAGACCCGAAACGAGCAAGACGTTCACTCTCCTTTTCATTGTTTTTCCTCCTCTTATAATGGACCTTGAATAATGAGGGATGGGTATTTTATGTCGGCTTTTCCCATCCTCTTATCGCGGTCGATAGTAAATCAAAATACAGGGAGATGTCAAGCCGGCGGTCTATTTCGGATCGTCTTAGAAATGCTAGCTTTCTTTCTTTGTTTTATATAATTTTGTTTTATATAATATTGACCATAACTCCATTTAATAATAATAAAAAAAATCTCATCTGCTGGAGGAAACATGAAAAGATTGATAGTTCCACTTTTACTGATGACTTTTTGCTTTGCTTTAGGCAGAGAAACACTAAGTGAAAAAGAGGACTACAAAGAATCCTGGGAAAAGCTAAAAAAAATCCAATTGAAAACCCTAAAATTTACATCAGTTCCAGAAGAAAACACGGTTAAATTCAACATGCAGGGAATTAAGAATGCCCTCGAAAAAGCAGGAATAACGGAGAAGGTGACCATCGAATTATATGTAGAGGATAAGCTTTTTGGCAACCTGGGAACCTACGGGCCAGATACTAAAGCAACAAAGGTGAAATTCTCCGCTATACCTGAACTTGTGAAGGTGAAGGGAATGCCTGAAACGCAGGGTATTTTGCGTCCGGCAAGACCGGCCCGTCCTGCGAGGCCAGCACGCCCGGAAACAACAGCACGCCCGGCAAGGCCAGCCCGTCCCGCGGGGCCAGCAGCATTGGCCACTGCTCAGTCTCCCGGACCGAAGTTCGGCTTTTTAATATTCAAAAATGACGCGGGCGCAGTCATGGCCCGGCTCAAAGTGAAATTGGCAGGAATGTAATTTATAGACGCTCTTTCTTTGAATCAATAATAAATCTTAAAAAAGATAGAAGGCAAAATCCAACTGACAGCTTGGTCTAAATTATTAATCTGACTTTAGCATTTATGAGAGTGGAGGAGCTGTTCTGCTTAAACATCGCTCCGCATCGTTCGAATGCATCTGAAAGAGCCTTTGAGACATAGTCTCGGCAGGATAATCTCGTAAAAGGCTGGCTTCCGGATTTCTTGTCAAATAAATCAGAGTAGGTAAAATTTATGGCCTCGGGAACAATTTTCCCCAAAAAAATCGCCTTGGCGACCTTCCTGGCCTTAATTTTAATCCTTCTCTTGGATACATTCTCCTCAACACTGGCAAAAAAGTCATAATCAATAGTGATGATTGCCGGACCATTGATACAAGAATTCATGAGGTCTGATGGGTCTGCGAACAGGTTCTCATCGTACAGGCCATCGTCATCATATTTGGAAACATCATCATCGCCTTGATGAGGCTCTCGGGCTTTTTTAATTGCCGATAACGATTCGGGGCTGGAAACGAGGACTTTCAATCCCTGACAGATTTTATTGACACTTAAAAACCTCAGCCAATTGCCAATATCCAGGTTTCTTAAACTTTTAAAGTCTTCGGATGTGTTATCCTTGATTT
>JAOUKO010000370.1 GCA_029882525.1 Candidatus Aminicenantota bacterium
AAGTGAGGCAATAACGAAAAGATAGCTTAAGCCGTTAAGGAGGAAGCATATTCCTTCTCCTACGGCAGCGATCAACACTCCAGCTATGGAAGGGCCCAGCAGCCTCGCGCTGTTGACCATCGAGGAGTTGAGGGCAATGGCATTCCCCAAATCTTCTTTCTTTTCCACCATCTCTATCACGAATGACTGACGGGCAGGCATATCAAAGGCGTTCACGCAGCCAAGCAAGGCCGCTAAAAGGATGATATGCCAGACCTTAATGCCTCCGCCAAAGAAGAGAGCCGCCAGGATTAATGCCTGTATCATGGCCAGGATTTGAGTGACGATCAAAATGCGATGGCGATTCCACCGGTCAACTACCACGCCAGCAAAAGGAGACAGCAGGAAAGTTGGGATTTGACCGGTAAAGCCGACCAATCCCAGTAAGAATGGAGAACCACTGAGTCGGTAGACCAGCCAGGGCAAAGCGATTCGTTGTATCCAGGTGCCGATCAGCGAGATGCTCTGCCCTCCAAAAAAAAGCCGGTAATTTCTATATTGGAGGGAGCGAAACATGATTTTGAGAGTAGCGAACTTCCCTCTGGGAAGCGTGGCGGATTCTCTTTTCATTTAAAATAGGTTCCTTTCTTGTGCAATTTCTCTTAAGCGTGTGGAATCTGAAAAGTCTTTTGAAGTGTGGCGGAATAATATTTGGGCACTGTGATCAAACAGAGGGCAGTATGCATTCTTTCTGTTGTACGCGGATCGGAGCATAGTTTTATAATGCATTTTTAAAAGCATTATTATATCAAAGTCGAATAGAAGAATCGCTGCAAATGGCCCGCTCTTGATCATAAAAGGAACATCTAACACCGGATCAAGGGACTTTTGCTGACTGATTTATCCAGACCTCTGCTTCCAGACATCTCTTTGAACCCAGATGCCCAGGACTTAAAATCCTCCGGGGGAATAATTTTAGTTTTTTCGTAAAGCTAATATAGGCAGTAATTTACTGAAACAACAATTTAACATATATATAGGAAATTCGTTTTTGGTCTTGCCACAAATCCCTCGCCATTTTTCATAATTTCCATCCCCTGACGTCCTGAAATAAGATTATAACACCCAAAACGGCAAGGTCAACGACTCAAAAAGAGGCACAATTCAACCAGAACCTCCAACCATCGAGTTTAAGATAGACTCCACCCTTGAATCAGCAGAAAGCAGCCACAGAGGCCCTCAAAAATACTCCTCTCTCTCCTCAGCTGCCATCTGGAGTTCCTGCTGGTCACTTTGAGGAGGGGAAGGCCGATGAGCTTTTTCCGGACAAGCAGAGAGAAGAGTTATTATTATTTTGTCAATGAAAGCTTAGGATTATATTCATGAAAATTATTCATCCACTCTGGTAAAGAAAGGCGTGTCTGCTTAGCTTGAGTGTTGCGTTTATTGAAGTCCATCTGTGTTTTATATATAATACGTCATCGATTGCCTTGATTTTCCTGCTTGTCAAGCGGGAAGGTTTGAAAGCGAGTTCAACAACATCCGGTGTCTAAAAGCAGAGGTCACATATTGGATTCAACACCTCACAGAATAGTCCCAGATACACTGATCTTCATCATAGTCTTCCTCTGCACTCTCGGAATTTGGTCGTTTCACTCCTGCTCATCAGGAGGAGACAAGGCCGAATTCAGGACGATTCGGGTCACAAAGCGGACGCTCTCCCCTGCTGTTACCGCCCTTGGCACAGTCAAGCCTCAGGTGGGTGCTGAAGTGCGCCTGGGCGCTCGTATACCTGGCAAGGTGGAGCGTCTTCGTGCAAACGTCGGCGACTTTGTGAAGAAGGGGCAGACCATTGCGGAGCTGGAAAAAGATGAGTTAAAGGCGACTGTGGAGAAACGGAAAGCCGAACTGGACAAAGCCTTCATAAATCTCGCTGCGACCAAGGTTATCGGCCCTATCGAGGTCGAGAAAGCCGAGGCTGAGTGGGGACGGTTGAAAGCAATCCATGATCTGGAAGCCGCAGAGTATGAGAGACAAGCAACCCTGTTCGAGGAAAAACTTACGTCCCAGCAGATTCTCGACCAGGCAAGGGAGGAGCTCTTGGTGGCTAGGAAGGATTTAGAGGCAAGTTTAAAAACCCTGGAACTGACAAAGAACAGGTTTAATGAAGATTTGAAACGACTCAAAGCGGAAGTTGAAAGTGCGAGGGCTGAGTTGAAAATTGCTGAGGTGGAGCTGTCCTATGCAACCTTGCGTGCTCCAATTTCAGGGATCATCGCCTCTGTCTCGACTCAAGAGGGAGAAACCGTTGCTGTTGGTTTGAGTGCGCCCACATTTGTGACGATTATAGATCTTGATCGACTTCAAGTCGAAACTTATGTTGATGAAGTCGACATCGGTAAGATCAAGGTTGGCCAGAAAGCCATTTTTGCTGTTGAGGCTTTTCCTTCAATCGATATAGAAGGAGAGGTTGTGGGGATTTATCCTAAAGCCATACTCAAAGAGAATGTTGTTTTCTATAATGTCGTTGTCATGAGTACGAAACCGTCTCCAGTCGTTCTCCGACCGGAAATGACGGCCAACGTTTCTATATTCCTTGAATCCCGTAAGGATGTTATCTTGATACCAGCGAAATGCGTGAAAAAGTCCGGAGGCGCTGACTTCGTCTACGTACTTGAGAATGGAAAGCCGGTGAGACGTGAGGTTCGTATCGGTTGGAAACAGGGACAATTCATCGAAATCAGAGAGGGTCTCAAAGAAGGGGATGATGTGCTTGAATATCACAGCGACTGGGAAGACGAAGAGTTATGAGCAGAATAATTCGGATTATCA
>JAOUKO010000369.1 GCA_029882525.1 Candidatus Aminicenantota bacterium
TAATTGCCAGTGCCTTTTTATACCGCCTATTCGTTCCCCCCGGGATGCATATTGAGATTCTCAGCTTAATCATGAAACCCAACAGGAAATTATAGTCAATCATATGAAAAAAAGGCTGAGAAAGACAGGTATCGAAAAGATAGGAGATGTCCCCTGGGGAACGCATTTCTGTCAATTCTATCAAACCAAAGAAGATCTGATTGATATGCTGGTGCCTTATATCAAGGCGGGATTAGAAAATAATGAATTCTGTATGTGGGTGACTTCAGAACCTCTGTCCGAAAAAGAGGCAAAGAGCGCAATAGGGAAGGAAGTAAAAAATCTGGAAGATTATATCAAAAAAGGACAATTGGAAATTCTGGACTACAGCCAGTGGTATACCAGACCGGGATACTTTGATCCGGATAAGGTTTTAGAGGGTTGGGTTGAGAAGGAAGAGCAGGCTCTAAGAAAAGGGTTTGACGGGCTCCGCCTTACAGGAAATACTCTTTGGCTTGAAAAGAAAGACTGGCAAGACTTCACCGATTATGAAGCAGTCGTAAACAGTGTGATCGGCCAGTATCACATGCTGGCTGTTTGCACCTATTGTCTCGATAAATGCAGCGCAACAGAAATAATAGACGTAGTCAGCAATCACCAATTCGCTCTTATCAAACAAGAAGGTGAATGGAAACTTATTGAAAGCTCTGAACACGTGAAAGCCCGAGAAGCGCTGAGAGCAGGCCATGAACGATACCACACGCTCTTTGAGAATTCTCCTATCTCCATCTGGGAAGTAGAATCTTCTGAAGCGAAATCCTTTTTTGACAATTTAAGGGTTTCAAAGGTCCGAAATTTCAGATCATACTTCGAGAACCATCCGGAAGAAGTCAAGAAACTTGCTGTCAAATTAAAGATCCTGGACATTAACCAAGAGAGCCTAGACCTCTTCAAGGTCAGTCGCAAAGAGGAGATACCTACTCAATTGCCTCAATATTTTATTGAAGACTCATGGCCAATTTTCAGAGAAGGTCTGGCTGCTCTGGCTGAAGGACAGACCAGGTTTGAGGGTGAAATCCCTGTTCGCACCCCGGGCGGTGATCTCAAGATTCTCGCTTTAAGGCTGTCTGTGCCTCCAGGCTACGAGGAATCTTTATCAAAGGTATTGGTCTCCTTCATCGATATCACTGAACGGAGAGAGGCAGAAGAACTGATTCTGACATCACAACGCTACCTCAAGCTCATAAACAAACACACAGATATGCTCCCCTTACTCAGAGAATTTGTAAACGAAACAAAAAAATTCACGGGTTGCTCGGCTGTTGGAATCCGAATTTCGGACAATGACGGGAATATCTTCTATAAGGCACATAAAGGTTTCAGTGATGAATTTTATAACCTGGAAAACTTCCGTTCCATTAGATCAAAAGGATGCATGTGTACGAATATCATCATGGGACATACTGATTCGACGTTTCCGTATTTCACTGGCGGCGGCTCTTTCTACGTGAACAGTTCTTCACGCTATTTATCAACTCTCGCCCTGGAAAAAGAAGAAACTTGCCACACCTGCAATCAGTTCGGATACGAGTCGATAGCGTTGGTGCCGATTATTTATAGAAAACATATTCTCGGCCTGATCCATTTGGCCGATTCCAAAGAGAATATGGTTTCCCTAAAAACAGTGCAGGCCCTGGAAGGCATAGCCATACAATTGGGAACAGCCATCAAGAGAATAGAAGACCAAGATAAGTTAAAGAAATCGGAGAGGGAACTCGACCTCAGGAACAAGATTGCGAACATTTTTCTGACCACTTCCGATGAGGGAATGTACAGTGAGGTACTGCAGGCCATACTGAAGGCCATAAGCAGCAAATACGGGCTCTTCGGGTATATCGATGACAATAAATCTTTGGTCCTGGCTTCTCTGACCAAGGATATATGGGATGAGTGCAAGATCCCTGATAAAACAGTCATCTTCCCTCGCGAGAAATGGGGCGGGATATGGGGCAGGTCTTTAGTGGAGAAAAAGAGCTTTTATTCGAACGAATCCATTGCTGTTCCCAAGGGGCATATTCCCATGAGGCGGGTTCTGGTCGTTCCTGTCCTCTTTAAAAAAGAAGCAGTCGGAGTTTTCACACTTGCCAATAAAGCAACAGATTATGATAAAGAAGACCAGATATTATTGGAAATCATTGCTGAAAAAGTCGCGCCAATCCTCCACGCCAGATTGCAGAGAGACAAACAGTTCAAAAAAAGGTTGCGTGTAGAAAAGCTGCTTAAAAACCTGCGCCATCAAATGAAGACAGAAGTGGGTTTCGCGGGAATTATAGGCCGCGACCCGAAAATTCTGGAAATATTTGATACCATAAAAGAGCTGGCCGATATTGATGTGCCTGTCATGATCCAGGGAGAAAGCGGCACCGGAAAGGAGCTGGTGGCCCTAGCCATTCACAATGAGGGTCACCGTGCCCCCCAACCTTTTTTAGCCGTGAATTGCGGCGCACTTCCGGAAGGCCTTCTTGAAAGTGAGCTGTTCGGACATGTCCGGGGTGCCTTTACAGGGGCCGTTCGCGATAAAAAGGGACGCTTTGAACTGGCCAATAACGGGACAATCTTTCTTGACGAGATTGGAGATCTAAGCCCAACACTCCAGGTTAAGCTCTTGCGCGTTCTTCAAGAAGGCGCATTTGAACGAGTCGGAGACGAAAAGAGTATCAGGGTCAATGTACGTGTGATCAGCGCCACAAACAAAAATATTCAAAAAGAAATCAAAGAAGGCAGATTTCGAAGCGATTTGTTCTACCGGATGTGCGTAGTCCCTGTCACAAT
>JAOUKO010000371.1 GCA_029882525.1 Candidatus Aminicenantota bacterium
GTGGAAGATGAGCTCTTCCAGCACATAATCGCAGAGGGCGACACCAAGAGCTTCCGTTATCCGCATAAACTCTACTGCAAGTTCTCTGTGCTGGCTGAAGATGTGAGCGGTAACGTGGACTTTGCCCCGAACAAGCAGCAGCGCGAGGTGCATGCTGTGTTGAAGGAGAGCTTGACTAAGCAGAAAGCCCTGTATGAGGAGATTCTGACCAGAGACCTCCCCACGTTCAACACTATGCTCAAGCAGAAAAATCTCGCCGGCATCGTCGTCCTTGAAATTAAGTAGCTGAAAAAGGCTGGTTTGAGTGTTAGTGCGAGCGAAGCGTGGCGATCTTTTAAAGTAAATTAGAGCTCAACTCTTAACATTTGATATTACAGAAAAAGGGGATAGTTTCCTAGAAAAGGGGACTGTTCCAATTCTCCTTTTTTCTGTATTTTCTGTTATTGTCCACGAAGCATAACGATTTCTTAGAAAGGAATCTTGATTTTTTTTATTTTGTCTTAAGATGATAATCCTTGCCCTAAAAAGGCACAAAACATGCAATCACCATGTTGAGGTTATGCATGGCTTTCACTCTTCATGAGGGAATTATAAGTAATCTCCCAGTCAGTTCTGTAAAATCTTTTTACAATTTGTCCCTGTCATCTGAGATACTCGATGTGTTTTCTTTATTATGTATGAGATTACCACGCTTTGCTTGTAATGACACAAGACAGGCAGTCGCGTTGGGCTGGCAATGATACAATATAGGCAGCCGCTCTGAACTTGTTATGAAATACAAAATACAATCGATTCTTTTGATATTGCTTTATTTTTTTGAACAGTTCTCAGGGATGGTTATTGAAAAAAAATCCAAAAAATTGACTTGACAAAACGACAATTGTCGTTTATATTAATAACGACAGATGTCGTTAAATAGTAAGGAAGTTTAACATGATAAAAATACAGCTCCGAAAGCTTTCACCGGCAAACCTGGAGATCATGAAAATCATCTGGAGATTCGGTGAGGCATCGGTGAACGATGTGTTTGAGGCCATAAATACTCACAGAAAGGATAAGCTGCGGAGGACAACGATCCAGGTACAGATGAACCGGCTTGAGGAATACGGATGGATTAAACACAGAGAAGTGGGGCGCACGCACTATTTCCGGGCTGTCCGGGGGAGACAGAAGGCAGAACGAGACATCATCAATGACATAAAAAACCGTGTTTTTGGCGGTTCGAGAATGGAGCTTGTTAAAAGCTTGCTTGACGAGTCTGAACTTGAGCCCGAAGAGATCCAGGAGCTTCGCGATTTACTGGAAAAATATGACAAGGAATAAAACATGGTTGCGGACAGCTTCTTCGCGAGCATGAGCAGAGCGGAATGGGTTTTGAATTTCGCCTTGCACTCTCTCCTCGTTCTGTTCATGGGATGGTTTTTTATCCGTTTGCTCAAGCGCAAATCCGCACCGCTTCGAAGCAAGATCAGCTTTGTGACCATGCTGGCTCTTCTGCTGCTTCCTTTTTTCTCTGTGGCCTACCAGTCCTTTGATATCGCATTTTACAAGACATCCCTGCCATTCACTGGAGATAGCAGTCTGAGTCATCCTGGAGTCAATGATGTCGGGAATGCTGCGGTTATGACAGAACAAGACACTCCCGCCAGCCTATCTGATAAGTCTGCGGCGAACACGAAGAGACCCAGCAAGCTCAGTGTATTCTTGCAATCGATTTTATCCGGCATTACCACCGCCAATGTGATTAACGGCGTGGGTCTGGTCTGGTTTGCCGGTTTCGTTCTTCTTCTAGCACGTTTGCTTTACGGAGCCGCCTCTCTCCATGGATTTAAGAAGGGACTGATAAAAATTAAGGATACCCGCCTGGATAGAATCCTGAGGCAGGCTCAAGAAACGTTTCGTTTCCGGTCGCTGCCAGAAGTGTATGCTTCAAAAGAAGCCAAAAGCCCGGTTGTGCTGGGCATCGCCAGGCCTCTTGTTGTTCTTCCGCAAAAAGTCTACAGAAAGCTCAGCAGCAAGGAGATCAAAGGCATTCTTTTCCATGAGCTGTCTCACATCTACCACAAGGATCAGGTCACCGGCGTTCTCCAGAGGATTGTCACAGCGCTTTACTGGTGGAACCCGTTTGTGCATACGCTGAGCACTGATTTTTCAAAGGCCAGAGAGGAGATCTCAGACAATCACGCCATCATCGGAAATAATTCGAGGGAGTATGCTGAGTGTCTGGTCAATCTTGCCGAAAAGACCGCACTGGTCAACCGGCTTCCTTTTTTACGGGGATTGGCGGTTCGCCATATTCCCATGAGAGAGAGAATCAGTCAAATCTTATCCAAGGAGAGAATCATGGCCACGGAAACAAAAAAATCCACAACACTCATTATTTTGCTTGTGTTTGTTTTGAGTATCGGGTTAATAACCGGTTATAAGTGGACGTTCGCTTCGGATAAAATCAAGACCAATGCGGAATGGACGCAAGAAACTGAAGCTGAAATTCAGGAGGAGAAGGCAATAGAACAGAAGAAGGAACAAGAGCAGGAGAAGAAGAAAAAAGAAGGAGAGGAAAAGACTCTTTCAGCCCAGGAGAAAGAAGAGATAGAAAAGATGTTGAAGGAATTGAAGATCAAATTGAGTGAAGTGCATGTAGATGTGGCTCCGGAAATCAGCGTGGATTTAAAACGTGATTTCAAAGTCGATGCAGCCGGGAAAGTCGCGGTCGAGGTGAAGCCTGTACTGGTGGTCAAAGTCAAGCCTGAATTTCCAGAGGAAGCCAAGAAAAAAGATATTTATGGGGAA
>JAOUKO010000372.1 GCA_029882525.1 Candidatus Aminicenantota bacterium
GCCGGGAACTCGCTCTGCGTCAGGATAGTGCATATTCCAGATAAAACGATTCATCCCTGCCTCTACTGAAAACTGCGCGGAGATAGGGCTCATCCTGTCTTCTTCACCCGCCACGCCTGTAAATTTTCTGATAACCCCGCCCTCGCGGTCCATGAATTCGAGAACCACTTCCTCTTCGGGTTTCTCTTTAAAATAGAAATAGATAACTGAGCCGCTGGGAGGATTCTGGCCGACATTGGGCCGTGGCCATCCCCAACCCCTCATGCGGTACGCCTCTCGAGGTTTGAAGAGATAAAAATCCGATTTTGCCATTTTATCCGTGATCTGGTGCAGAGGTGTCAAGTCATCAAGGATCCAGAATGAACGGCCGTGAGTGGCCGCCACCAGGTCGTTCTCTTTAACCACCATATCATGGATGGGCACGACCGGGAGGTTTAGCTGAAGAGATTGCCAGTTCGCACCGTCATCAAAGGAAACAAAGACCCCAGTTTCCGTTCCCGCGTAGAGCAGTCCTTCCCGCTTGGGATCTTCCCGGACAACTCTGACGAAGGTGTTATCCGGAAGGCCGTTAGTGATCTCCCTCCATGATCTTCCATAATTCTCGGTCTTGTAGATATAGGGCTTGAAGTCATCGAGTTCATGACGGTCCACAGCGATATAGGCAGTGGCCGAATCAAAAGCGGAAGGCTCGATCATCGAGATCAGGCTCCACTCCGGCATTTCCTTGGGAGTGATATCTTCCCAATTGTTACCGCCGTTCTTGGTGATGCTGACCAGGCCATCATCCGTGCCCACCCAGAGGATGTTGGGATTGTGCAAAGACTCAGCCAGGGCGAATATGGTGCAGTAATACTCCACGCTCGTGTTGTCCTGAGTGATAGGACCCCCTGAGGACTTCTGTTTGGATTTGTCGTTTCGAGTCAGGTCGGGGCTGACGACCTGCCAGCTCTGTCCTTCGTTCGTCGACCTGAATAGTACCTGAGCCGCATGGTAAAGGATATTGGAGTCAAAGCGGGAGACCAGGATCGGTGCTGTCCATTGAAATCGGTACTTCAAATCCCCGGCACCCCATCCCATCGGATTCTCTGGCCAGGCAGAAATAATCCGTGTTTGGTGGGTTCTGTAATCCCAACAGGTAATCAGGCCTCCGTAGCTTCCGGCGTAGACGATGTTCGGATTATCATTGCGGGGAGCGATGTGCCCGCTCTCTCCTCCGCCAACAGGGTCCCAATCAGGCCTATCGATACCAGATTCGGTCGTCCGACTGGCGATACGAACCGTGGTATTATCCTGCTGGGCGCCGTAAACCCTGTAGGGAAAATGGTTGTCGGTCGTGACATGGTAAAACTGTGCCGTGGGTTGATTATCCTGGGCTGTCCAGGATAATCCCCCGTTATAGCTGATATTGGCGCCTCCGTCGTTGCCGTTGATCATCCTTTTCGGGCCTTTCGGGTCAATCCAGAGATCATGGTTATCTCCATGAGGAACGCGGATAGAGTAAAACGTTCTGCCTCTGTCCACGGAACGGTAGAGACCGGTGTTGAGCACATAGACGGTTTCTTCATCCTTGGGGTCAGCATAGATCCGGGTGTAATACCAGGCACGTTGGCGCAGATGGCGCTCATCATTCATCTTGCGCCAGATCTGTCCTCCATCATCCGAGCAAAACACACCGCCATCCTGCGCCTCGACAATGGCCCAGACACGGTCCGCTTTCGCCGGAGAGACAGTGATCCCGATTTTACCGATAATTCCTTTGGGAAGCCCATTGTTTCGGGATATCTCAGTCCAGGTATCTCCGCCATCGGTCGACTTGAATATACCTCCTCCCGGCCCTCCGCTGGAGAGGCTGTAAGGAGTTCTATAAAATTCCCAGAGGGCAGCATAGATGATCCTGGGGTTGGAAGGGTCAAGGATGAGGTCGATGGCTCCGGTTTTATCGTCTCTGTAGAGGATCTTTTCCCAGGCCAGGCCGCCGTCTTTGCTCCTGAACACTCCCCTCTCCTCGTTGGGACCGTAGACATGGCCGAGGGCCGCCGCATAAACGATATCCGGATTCTGGGGATGGATGCGCACTCGAGAAATCTGGCTGGTGTTTGAGAGTCCGACATGCTTCCAGGTCTTTCCAGCGTCGGTGGATTTATACATGCCATCGCCATGGGAAACGTTCCCCCGTACCGGCGCCTCGCCCATACCCACATAAACGATATTCGGGTCGCTCTCCGAAACGGCTACAGCTCCCACTGAACCGGTCTCGAAAAAGCCGTCAGAGATGGACTCCCAATTCAAACCTCCATCCTCTGTCTTCCAGACACCGCCTCCGGTGGCGCCAAAGTAGTAGGTGAACGGCTGGCTGGGAACACCGGTGACTGCTGTCACCCGCCCTCCTCTGTAAGGACCGATGCACCGCCACTGCATGGCTTTATAGAGATTCGGGCCATAGCGCTCGACTTTCTTCGCAGCCTGCGGCGCGCTCCCTGCAGGAGTGGACAGGAAACCACAGAGAAAGACCGCGATGCATATAATACCACCCATCAGTTTTGTCATTTTCACGGGTGAACCTCCCACTTTGATATACTAGTATAAACGCATTAAATTATATGTCAGTGAAACGAAGCAATCTCGTAAAAATAAATGCATCCTTTTCCCTAAGGGATTGCCACGCTACGCCCGCAATCAGGCTGTGTCACATTTAGATTCAAATAAAAGTTTTTAAACCTTAAAAACCATATTCTATACTTTAATCGGGCTCATCAGCGAAATTTGAATTTATTGCTCATAATTTTCATA
>JAOUKO010000373.1 GCA_029882525.1 Candidatus Aminicenantota bacterium
CTTCATGGCTTTGTGGTCGGCTGATAAATGGAAATAAAATCAAAATAACGCAAACAATAATGATTTTATCCTTCATATTTACCCCCGTCCAAAAATTCTAACTCACTCTGCCGTCTTTTTCAATCCAGGACTTTGGGGATACGAATCCGCATTTTTCTGAGATCAAAATTTTTCTTTAATCCTGTATTTCCCAATACTGACAAAGCCATCTTGGTTTTGCTCAGGAAGGAAGATAAATCCATCATCCGATAATATGCTGTTTCCAATCCAATGCGTCTCATTATTTAATGGAAATTGAAGGTAAAAGCTATCGATATATTTCCCTTCCATGTCGAACACATCCACAAGCCTTTTGGAGTTATTGTCCTTTGAGGTAGACGTAATCACCCAGAGTGAGCCTCTGAAAACATGAATGTGGAAGATATCAAAGTAATACTCGAGTTGAGGCGGGCGAAAACGTATTGATTCTGGATCATAGGCATCCTCCTCAATTTCTTCTTTATGGATTTTCTGGCGTTTGTATTTTCTATTGAAGATTCTTTCTATTTTGGCACGGTGAAGATCGAATTTCACAATTTTGTATTCTGCGGTGTGCACCATAAAAAGAAAATGATCATATACCGCTGCAGCAATCATATCTCTGCGGTACCAGCGTCTCTGTTTGATGTAATGCCGGACAGTAAAGTCATAAAGCTTTTTCAGTTCTTTAAAGTCCTCTGAGATTTCATACAGCCTAGAAGGAGTCTCTATGAATCCCTCTTTGTGGATGGCATCTGAGAAACGGATCTCATCTCTTATTCCATAAATCTTGCCGTTAATATACTCTAAAAACCAGAAGGGGCCGATATAGTCTGTTTTTATTTCTTTTATGCATCTGCCGTCCAAATCATAGTCCATGACCTTCGGCGGAATCCATGCCTGGACTCGGATTCTATTTCCCTGGATAAAAAAGTTAGAAGCATGTCTGCATTCACGTGGTCCCTGCCCCTGCTTCAAAGCTCTGAAGATGAATTTTCCGTCTTTGCTGAATTTATAAAGACGTGATCCGTCAATGAAATCAATGAGAAAAATGGATCCATCTTCTGAAAGAGAAAGATCTTTGGGATTCTTAAATACAATTTTATACCCGTCATCTTTAATCCTCATCACCTCTTCCAACTGGATTGCTCGGCCTGCATTTTTACTTGAAGGCTTTTCTGGGTTTTCAATCACTATTTGAGGGAGAATAATGGATTTAAAAATAAATAAAAAGGTGGTACATTGATGGGGGGCAGGTCATCACCGGACAGCACTGGGCATTTATTTATTCTTCTTTTCTTTTTTCAATCTTCGTTTTTCCCTTAGATTATGCTGGGCCTTTTTCTGTTGTTCCCTTTTGCCTTTATCCTTTTTTCCCTTATCACCCATATCTGTTTCTCCTTGCTTGAAAATGACTTGCGCCGGACTGTAGCACCGAATGTATGTCGTCAAGCGGTTTCAGACTTTTTTGCTGATTTCTTAAGCTACAGATTCCGAGTATCATACTACTACTAACTGATTCCTTTTGACAAGGTTCGAAGCGAATGAGAATCTTCCTCCCTCTCACCCATCTCTAGCCGCTAATTCACTTAGCGTCCTTTTTCAATCCAGGAAAGCCAGGGCTTCAGGGGATCTGGCTTTTAATTCTTGCCCAATTGTCAAGGATTGAATTGCGTTTTATTCATAAGGAATCAGCGTCACCATAACCGGCTCTGGCATTTCTTCATACAAGATTTCCAGTTTCTTATAGATGAAATGATTCTGCGAGACTTTTAGGACAACGATGATGAGAAAGACAACTCCATAAAAAATTAACAAATTTAAAGGAGAATTCAAAATCCTATATTCAATGGAACTCATGAGAAATGCATATATTAAAAAAGAAATAATATATATTATCCAGTACAGATGTAATTTTGCTTTACCGGGAAGATACGAGCAGGCAAACGGAATTTTGTGATAATTGATAAACAGAACTTCCATCAGTAATAACGAGACGATCATCCCGAACAGACAATGATAGAAGGCAAGCTGCCATCCCCAGAGAAAAGAATAAAAAAGAAAAAGGAGAACAAATAGAGGGAATAGCATAAAGAAAAAAATCCCTTTCTTAAGGCCTGAGAAGTAATTTTTTTTATCCGTCCCCTCTGTCAATTTAAAAACCCAGTTTGCCTCGTTAGCTGCAGGAATATTAACGATTGCTCTTATTCCAATTAACAGAAAAAAAGATAAGACCAGAGGAATGGAAAGAAGTGCTTTATTGACATCAGAAAATGATTGAATGCTGCTCGAACTGGATACAAGAATGATGAGAATTACGGCGACAGAAGTCGCCATGTAAGATGCAACTCTCATCTTGTGGAGCATACTTCTCACGAGGGTCTTCCCGAAAAAATAAAAAACCGCTCTCTGAATATGATTTCGCAGGAATACGGAATTAAAAAGGTTCAAGAAAAACTTCTTCAACCTGACAAAATGTGCAGTTCTTTTCTTTGCTTCCTGCATTTTCATTATGTATCTTCTGTACCCGAGCACTCCGGTCAGATAAAAAGCAAGTGGAGGGACGACGAAGGCCAATACAGCGAAAATGGACAAAGCCGAGAACAGGGGATCATTATTCCCTAATAGAGTTTCATAGAGTCCTGTGAACCACATGGGCGGGAAGAGATAGAGAAAAAGGGAATTGCTCTCTCTGAATTGGTGAAAATGTGAAAACAGTCGAGGAGTTCCCGTCGATTCTGCAAAGAAAAAAATCATC
>JAOUKO010000375.1 GCA_029882525.1 Candidatus Aminicenantota bacterium
CTGAAATAAGACTCTCGCCCTCTTTCCCGGGAAAGGCTCTTTTTTACCTGCTCAAAAAAGAGAGTTCTCTTCCTTTAAAAGCCGATCCTCCAGCCCAGAGAAACCGAGAAATCAGGAGTCGATTCGGTCAATCCAAATGTCGAGTTGACTATAAAGCTTTTTTTAGAGTCGATTCTGTAAGAAAGGCCGAGTCCAATAATGGAGGGAGGCTCTACATCGGCTATGATCTGGGTATAACCGGAATAGGAAGCAAGCAAGGCGAATTTTCCACCTGCCAGAGACTGGCCCAAGGCAATACTATAAGAGAGAGTATCCTTCAGCTCAAGCTCGGGCAAATCGCCCATTATCCAGTAGCTCAAGTCCACAAACACAAACGTTTTGCCCAAGGCCTTGGAAAAGGATAAGCCTCCGCTATAGTCCCACTCACCGGTTCCAAATCCTTTATCGACATCTGCTAAAGGGACCTTAATTTCAGCCATAAGGCGGACTGAAGGAATCAATTTTCCTTCTTTGAACACTTCCAGGTCCATGTGTAACAGGGGATCACCCAGGCCAAACTGTTCAAAGTCCACCGGCTCCGGAAGAACTACCTGACCTCTGCCCTGTCTCCCGTTGACCGCTGAGCTCTCGGATCCTCCTGATGGAAGCATTCCCACGCCGCTGTAGGAAACATAAGGAGTGCTCTGGAAAATCATCGGGAGGCTGCCCGAAAAACTGAAGGGTCCAGCAGAAAAAGAGAGCCCGTTGAAAAAATAATAGCCATTTGTGTTTTGATCGAAAATATAATTCCCGGTCGCAAATTGAAGCGACCCGGTGTAGGCTACAGAGGCTCCCAGGGCTGAAGAGGCAGCGGCCAGGGTCACAAAAAGGACCCCGGCCACTGCCGCCAATCTCTTCCAAGATAAACTTTTTCCTGTGTTTGCCATTTAGTTCTTACTTGCCGACAACAAGACGGTTTGTCACCCGCTCCATGATCTTGAGCATCTCTTCCATGTCTTCAGCCATGTTTTCGATCCGCTCTTGAAGCTGGTTCATCTCCCTATTCATATTCCTGATCTGCATGAATTCCCGGTTCTGAGTCATCTGTCTCAACCTTTCCAGGTTCCCTTTCATCTGCTCAGCCATGTTGCCTACCGACTCTCCCATGCGCTGCATCAAGCGATGCTGCTCCATGGTGCGTCCCTGCACTCTCTCCATCTGTTTTCCGACCTCATCCGCGTATTTTTGTGCCTGCTCCATGATCCGGTTCATTCTCTGCATCATGTTCTGCATTCTTTCCATCTGCCGCTGCTGCATGGCCTGCTGCTGGCTTGCATGTTGGGCGAATGGCACAGAAACAAATGCGGCCAAAAGCCCGACAACCAGAATTCCTTGGATTAAAGGTTTAAAGGTCTTCATGATACCTCCTTTTTTATTTTTTATTGAGCGAGATGAATACTCTCGCCTATCAGTCGAACTTGACTCACTGATATTGTCATGATCGTTCATTCGTATTAACCTCGCTTCCTTAGTGGGAAACAATAAAGGCAAAAATCGTGCCAAATTATAACTTATTTAATATCAATAAGATAATTATTTTCATTTCAAAGGAATATGACAAAAATGTAGGATTGCTTACAATTTTGTCAGAATACAGACCAAGCCAAAACTCCATTCACAGAAATTGGGATTACAAGGAAATGGTTGACTGATGGCGAGTTCTAGTCCGCCTTGAGGAGGACGGAATGTTCGAGAAAAAAATCAAATGATTGAAAAGCAAGCTTCTTCTTTTAATATGAACGCATTGACTAATATGTCATGCGAGTGAAACGAAGCAATCTCGTAAAAATAAATGCATTTTTTCTTTAAGGGATTGCCACGATCGCAATGACGCCAAAGGAAAGAGATTGCCACGCGCTTTGGACTCGCAATGACAATGTAAAAAAACTATTGCGTTTATATCAGTCTGTAAAATTATTAAAAGCGAGTCCCGATAGACCTCACTTTTCTTCTGCCCGGCCGCCCAGATGCTTGGCCAGGAATTTCTCTACAGCTCTATAAAAGTCGAACCTGTTCTCCTCGTTACGGAAGCCGTGTCCCTCGTTGTCTTTGACCATATACTCAACCTCAACACCTCGCTTTTTCACAGCTTCCACGATCTGGTCTGATTCAATCTTATTCACACGAGGGTCATTGGCACCCTGGGCGACAAACAAGGGAGCTTTGATCTTATCCGCATGGAAAAGGGGCGAAGTCCTCTCGAGAAGCTCTTTGTCTTTTTCCGGATGACCCACCATTTCGTAGAACATTTCCTTCATGGGTTCCCAGTAGGGCGGGATACCTTCCAAAATTGTGAACCAGCTCGAAATCCCCACATAATCCACGCCGCAGGCATACAGATCAGGAGTGAAGGCCAGACCGGCCAATGTGCAGTAACCCCCGTAAGAACCGCCCATGATACCCACCTGCTCCGGGTCAGCGATTCCCTGGTCGATGAGCCATTTGACTCCGTCCGTGATATCGTCTTGAATGGCCAGCCCATTCTGTCTGAATCCGGCTTCCCAGAATTTTCGTCCGTAGCCGGTGGAAGTCCTGAAATTCATCTGGAGAATAGCATAACCCCGGTTCGCCAGGAATTGAACCTCAGGAATGAAACCCCATGTGTCTCTGGACCAAGGGCCGCCATGAGGGAGGATGACAACCGGAAGGTTTTTAGGTTTAACACCTTTAGGCAGAGTCAAATATCCATGAATGGTCAACCCATCCCGGGATGTGTAGGAAACG
>JAOUKO010000374.1 GCA_029882525.1 Candidatus Aminicenantota bacterium
TGAATACTGGAAAGAGTTTTGATGATTTTCTAAGCTCTATAGGTCAGCGTAGGATAAAAATACTCAATAAACATAGAGAGATTCTTCCTAAAAAAAGAAAGAGCGGCTTTGTTTCTTACAAGAGTTTAGAGCAAACCGACGATTCCGTGAAACTTTATTTTAGGGATATGGGCAATATCCCGCTCTTAAAACGGGATGAAGAGTTAGCTGTTGCAAGGGAAATTGAAAGAGGCGAAAAGACGACTATCAAGGCTATTTCCAAAACACGATTTGTTCTTACAAAGGTTCTTTCAATAGAAGAGAAGATAAGGGAGGAGCCGGAAATTATTGAGAGAATTTTTGACTCTAGCAAGAATAATAACGCAAAGGGAAACCTGGAAGAAAAAATATTAGAGATTACGGATAAAATCAAGAAAATCAGAGAGATAAATTCCCGGCTGGAGAGCGTTCCTTCGAGAAATAAAAATGATTTCACCCGAAAGCGTTTCATAGTCAACATGAGCCGTCTCATCAGAGGACTTAATCTCCGTGATAGATACAGAGAAATGATTATTGAGGATCTCAAGAATAAACTTAAAGTTATAGACAAAATAGAAGAAACAAAAGGAAAGCTGAATAAATCAATTTCTCAAGACGCAGCTAAAAAAGAAAAAGAGAAACTGAAAAAGAAAATTCGGGAAATCAACAAGCTTCTGAGGCTATTTCAGGAAGAGATCGGACTTGATTCCCAAGGTTTAAGAAGAACACTTTGTGTCATCTCTAAAGGAAAGAAAATCAGCGATCAAGCGAAAAAAGTACTTATCACAGCTAACTTAAGATTAGTGGTTTCCATTGCCAAGAAGTACAGCAACTACGGAGTCCAGTTTGTTGATTTAATTCAGGAAGGAAACATAGGCCTAATAACAGCAGTGGATAAATTTGAATACAAAAGAGGGTATAAATTTTCAACTTATGCACATTGGTGGATAAGACAGGCCATAACACGTGCGATTGCTGACCAGGCAAGGACGATAAGAATTCCTGTTCATATGAATGAAGTCATAAACAAGTTAAATAGAGTGTCAAGAAGCCTTGTCCAGGAAAAAGGTAGAGAACCCACACGTGAAGAGATTGCAGAAAAGATGGATCTACCCATCTCTAACGTACATAAAATAATGAAAATCTCCCAAGTGCCTTTCTC
Source organism: Candidatus Aminicenantota bacterium (assembly GCA_029882525.1). Taxonomy (GTDB): domain Bacteria; phylum Acidobacteriota; class Aminicenantia; order Aminicenantales; family Aminicenantaceae; genus SOIA01. The sequence continues at coordinate 1,181 of JAOUKO010000374.1, forward strand.
TCTTGAGACACCTATTGGGGAAGAAGAGAACAGCCACCTTGGTGATTTTATTGAAGATAAAGCCATTCCCTCTCCTCCCGATACAGTTATTCAAATTAATTTGAGAGAAAAAATTGAAGAAGCATTGAAAAACCACACCCATAGAGAAGCAAATATTTTAAAAATGAGATTCGGATTAGGAGACGGTAATGAACATACCCTGGAAGAAGTCGGTCAGCAATTCAAAGTTACGCGGGAGAGAATCAGGCAAATCCAAGAAAAAGCGATAAGAAAGTTAAAGTGTTCTAGCTACAGTCAAAAACTAAAGACCTTTATAAAATAGCCGGACCTATTTCCTAGACGCAAAGTGCAGGGAACACAAGGGACGTCCTATGACATGCTCCCTTATAGGGTGGCATCTTGAGGAACACCCTAATTTTTTTTATTTGTTATTCACCACTCGTACATCCATGTTTTCATTACAGAGGGAGGGCAAGATAAAAAGGAAAGTTCCATAAAGCCTCAGCCTCCGAATAACAAAAAAAGACAATTGAGCGAATTGCGGCTGAGGGAAAACGAGTGAGGAGAAAGAATTTCTCTAAGGTAAAAACAATTTAGGTATTAACGGAGGTTACGGTGAAAGAACTCGTTGAATTGATTGCTAAAGCATTAGTGGACGATCCGGACAAGGTGCAGGTTTCCCAATTAGACGGAGAACAGAGCTCAATCATTGAATTAAAAGTTGCTCAAGAAGATTTGGGTAAGGTTATCGGAAAACAGGGAAGAAATGCTCAGGCTATCAGAGTTATTGTCAGTGCTGCTGGGATGAAGCTGAAAAAGAGATTTATTCTCGAGATAATAGAAAAAGGATAATTTGATCAGCATAGAGAAATGATATCTATTGGTGTTTATTAACATTTGCCCTGGGAGAAAGAAATACAATTCAAAAGAGTATGAGACGAGTGAAATCCAGAGACCGTCAAAAGCCTTTCTATACCAGTTATCTTAGGGGCTCAATTTGGCAGGGATAAAGAGCAAAGGACAAGGTCAGACTTGATAACACTAGAGAGTCTAGAGATATAGAGCAAGACGCAAATGGAGTCTTGGAATTACATAATCCAGCTATGGAAAAGGGCAAATGAAAAGAAAACAAACGAAAAAACATACGATAGAAGAACGCAAGAGAAAAGAGAAGCAGATAGAAAAGAGAGAAAAAAGAGAAAAAAGAAGAAAAGCAAAAAGGAAAGAGGGCAAACCATGATTAAAAGAAAAAGGCCCGTTGTCCCCCATGGAATAACGGAAGAAAAATAACCTTCGTTCTCATATACGATACCATTTCAAAGTATATGAGGGAGCGTCTGACTACGAATCAGAAGGTCGGGGGTTCAAATCCCTCCGGGCGTACCAGATAACTTCTCTTATTTTCAGCGATTTACACTGTTTTGCCCTTAGACTGCAATCATTTAAAAAGAGAGTTGTGCTGACCTTTAGGCCCGTATAGTTTGATAATCGCATGAATTTTGGTAAAATTAAAAATACAATGGAGATGGTAACCTTTTACATAAATTTGAATCCTTCATAGTTTTAAAAGGTTTATTGCCGCG
>JAOUKO010000376.1 GCA_029882525.1 Candidatus Aminicenantota bacterium
ACCTTTACCTCACGGACTGGGAAGGACAGGTATTGAAGAGGCTCACTGATTTCCATGACCGCTGGTTCAGCCTGGCAGACATCGACGATGAGGGGAAACGAGTGGTCTTCTACTACAACGGCAGCAAAAATCAGGGAATGGGAACCTACATGGTCAACTCCGACGGGACAGGATTAAAATATCTCGAATCCAAAGTCGCTCCCAGGATAGAGCTTTTCCAACTCTCAGGAAACGGCCGCTTCATTCTTTTCAAATATATCTACAAAGGAATGGTCCTTGACCTTCAAACCGGAAAGGAAATGGTGGCCTTCGATGAGAACACTCCGGGTTACGCCAGAGGGCTGTTCCCGATGGATTTTCCCCGGCTTCCCGCTTTCTGGGGGCCCCGGATCATGAGTCTCAAGGGAAACAGGATTCTCCTCATCGGTCCTCCCCAAGGCAAGGAAACGCCTGAAATCTACATGCTGGAACTGGGAATAGAATAGAATGGGCTGGCGAAGATACAAGATGAAATTCCGCCTCATCATCAGCATCTCTCTTCTTGTCCTGCTTGTCTGCGCCGGATACGTCACAGCTTATCTTGTCCGCTATTCGGCCACAAGCGAACGGACATGCCGGCAGTGTCATCCCGATCTTTCACAGCTCTGGAGAGAATCAAACGGACATCCTGCAGGCCAGACAGATTGCCATCAGTGTCACTCCCGGTCGTTTAAACTCGCGCCCGAAGGATGGAATGTTTTCCAGCATGCGCGTGACCAGTTAGCGCCACCCGAGTATCTGGCTGACGATGCGCTCACCTCTCAGAGATGCCTGGACTGTCACCAGGATGTACTCGATTTCAACTACAAAATCAAAAAGAAAGTGATCACATTTAACCACCGGATTCACCATGAAGAGGGCCTGGAATGTGTGGACTGCCACCGCACATCCGGACATGAATACATGGCCGGAAGTACCAACCGTCCCACTGTCTCCGAATGCCTTTTATGCCACATCAAAGAATTCGAAGGACCGCCCAAGAACCGGAAATGCTTGAATTGTCATGACGTGATGCTGGCTCCCGGAAGAATATGGCAATGAAGAGCGGAAAGAGCGTTATGGATTCAATACTCAACAGGCTGGAAATGGAAAGAAGGGAAATGGGTGAACTATAATTTTAAGATGAGATAATGATAAGAACATTCGATATCTTCTTTATCCTGCTCGCCCTCCTGCTTCTTATCAGGGGGATGGGCAGACGATTCCGGCTCTGGCGTTTGGGCAAAGACCTCGCGCTTTCCGGGAAGATGGGAGCAAGGATAAAATCCCTTATAGTGGAAGGAATCTTCCATCAAAGGATCCTTCAGGACTTCTATCCCGGCCTTTTGCACTTATTTCTGTTCGTGGGCTTTCTGATTCCTCTGCTGGTTATCGTTTTCACCCAGGTAATGTTCACACTGCCTGCCTTTCTGGCACGGCTCATTTCCCTTCTCCTGGACTTGATCGCTCTGGCCGCCATTGTCGGCACCATTCTTCTTCTCTACCGCCGTTACATATCCCGGCCGTCAAGGCTTGATAACCGGGTTGAGGACCTGACAGCTCTTGTGCTGATCCTGGTCATCCTGTTGACCGGAATATTCCTGGAAGGTTTACGGCTCTCAATAATCGGTGAGGACGCCCAAACCTGGGCGCCGGTGGGCAAGGCCGTGGCCGCAATGCTCAACGCAGCCGGAATGGAGACGAGCACCAAGGGTTTCCTGGCCATGATTGTCTTCAGGGTTCATTTTTTCCTTGTCCTGGCTACCATCGCCGCCATCCCCTACTTCAAGCTTTTCCATATCATCAGCTCGCCGATGAACATGCTTTTCCGTTCTTTCGAGCCAAAAGGAGCGCTCTCTTTCATGGACCTGGAGGACGAGGAAGCAGAGAGCTTCGGTGTGGCCAAGATCGAGGAGTTCACCTGGAAACAGCTCATGGACCTTGATGCCTGCACCCGTTGCGGCCGCTGTCAGGACTACTGCCCGGCCTATCTGACAAAAAAGCCCCTGACACCTAAAAAGCTGGTCAACGACCTGAAGGATCACCTATCTGCGAGGGGGCCTCTGCTCATCAAAGCTAAAGCCAAAAAGACTGAGCCGGAGGAAGCCGCGCCTCTTGTGGGCAGCATCATCCAGGAGGATGAACTCTGGGCCTGTACAACCTGCCGTTCTTGTATGGAGCACTGTCCGGTTTATATCGAACACGTGGACAAGGTCATTGATATGAGGCGCTACCAGGTGCTCATGGAGAGCAAGTTTCCCGAAGAATTGACGCAAGCCTTCAAGGGGCTGGAAACGAACTCAAACCCGTGGGGCATGGGACGCGATGCCCGGGCTGACTGGATGAAAGAGCTGGATGTCCCTGTCCTCGCCGAGATTCCCGGTGAAGAGATAGACTTTCTGTTATTTGTCGGATGCATCCGCTCCTATGATGACCGGAACAAGAAAGTCACCGAAGCCATGACAAAAATACTCCATCATCTCGGTGCTAAATTCGCCATTCTCGGGATAGAGGAAGGATGCTGCGGAGATCCGGCCAGGCGAGTGGGCAACGAGTATCTCTTCCAGACCCTGGCCCAGACCAACATCGAAACCTTTAAGCGTTATCGAATAAAAAAAATCCTGACCACCTGCCCCCACTGTTTCAACACGCTCAAAACAGAATATCCGCAGCTTGGTTTCAGCTGTGAGGTGGTGCATCATGCCGAGTTCCTCCAGCA
>JAOUKO010000377.1 GCA_029882525.1 Candidatus Aminicenantota bacterium
TGAAGCTCGAATATTTCCCATTAAAAAGGATGGCACTATCCTGAAGCCTGAGTGGATGAGTGATTATAAAGGCATCCAGATCCCTGATGCTGTCAACGTGGACTGGGAATGCATCGCCACAGATGATAAGGGTCATCTGTACATCGGAGATATCGGGAACAACAGCAACACCCGCAGGGATTTGATGATCTACATCATCGAAGAGCCTTTTCCGACTCAGACCGTGGTGACAAGCACCAAGAAAAGAATCTCATATTATTATCCTGATCAGAAAGAGATACCGGCAAAAAAATTTAACTTTGATGCTGAAGCCATGTTTTGGAAGGACGGCAAAATATATGTGTTAACCAAGCACCGTGCGGATATGTTCACCAAGCTTTATCGATTGGACGCGCTGAATTCAGGGGAGAAAAAGCCTGCCAGGCTTATCGCCAGGTTTAACGTCCGGGGACAGGTATCCGGAGCAGATGTCTCCCCAGACGGAAGAAAGCTGGTTGTGTTGACGTACACCTCTGTCTGGCTTTTTGAAGCGAGGAAAAAATCGGATAATTATTTCAACGGCAAAATATCATTGCTTCCCTATAAAGCTCAACACTGTGAAGCAATATGTTTTGATGGGAGTGAGCTCATCCTTATTAATGAAAGAGGAGAACTCTTTCAGCTTAAAGTAGAGGATTTAATCTTGGTAAGAAAATAATTCAGCTTCCTCATGTACGTCAGCGCACACCTACTGTAATGCCAGCGAGCACTTTTTCATAATATTTCACAATTCATTTTAATTTTTCCCCTAATAATGAGTATTGGCACACTTATTGCATTAATATTGATCCTGACAAGGAGAACGAAATGAAAGATCGATACAAAGGAGAAAAAATATGAAACTCAGGATAAAAATAGAGATTTTCATCATCGCCCTTCTGCTCACCTTCCTCATTTTTAGTCTGTTAGTTCCTTCAGGTGCATTGGATCTGATGAAAAAAGGAAAAGAAGCTGGTTATGAAATAACGATGCACGTTGTGGCCAGGCCGGCGCCTGTGACCCATCAGGATGCCGTGATTTGAAGATGAGATTTACGATAAAAAAAGTAATGAGCCGAGCCCCTCAGATTAAAAATGAGCGCGTGATAAAGCCTCAAAATTTCCGGCTCTTATTTTTGATGGAAATAAAAAGTCTTAACCTCCACTACAATCCCATAGCTTAAGAGGCCGCAGTTTTATCTCAGGATTAGAACTCCGGCCTCTTTTTTTTCGTTGGTAAGAAAAGGGTGTAGCTCATTTCAACACTAGCCGAAAAAACTGTGTCCGATTGAGTACACTTCATGTCCAGCCGCGGACAGTTTCTTCCCTTTTTAGCACCATTCTTTTGAATTTTCCTCTAATAATAATGATGGCATAAAAGTTGCAATTCATATAGATACAATGAGTTTTGTTATGTTGTCATGGCGAGCGATTAAAGTGAGCTTTCCCTTCCCTTCAGGAAAACTTCAATCTCATCTTTTGATGAGTTTGACATGCTTTCCTCACCGTGACAATATTCCTTACAAAATTGCCAGGCCTGTTCTGAGCCATGCGAAGGAATCTTCTTCGCTCCTTGCGGTGACACGGGAAATATTAGGCTTATATTGGCTGTTCACAGAAATGAAAAATAGAAGGTAATAAAGAGAGGAGGTAATCATGCTTAAGAATTACTTCAAAATCGCCATAAGAAACCTTCTCAGACATAAAGTCTACTCATTCATCAACATTTTTGGTCTGGCTGTCGGAATGGCCTGTTTTCTTTTGATCGTGTTCTATATCCAGTTTGAACGAAGCTATGATGATTTTCACGAAAACAGCAAGAATATCTACAAGCTGGTTCGGGTGAATACCCTAGGAGAACGGGTGGAGCGGAGGGTGAACACAGGCGCTCCCCTGGCTCCTTTGTTAGCCCAGAACTTTCCCGCTATCAAGCACGCTGTACGGTTCACCTGTTTTGAGATGGGATTGATTGGATATGGCGATAAACGATTCATCGAGCGGCGCTTTTTCTTCACTGATGAACCGGTGTTCAAGGTTTTTACTTTTCCTTTGCTCAAGGGCGACCCCGATACTGCCCTCAAAGAGCCTTTCTCCGTTGTCCTCACTGAGGAGACCGCCCAGAAATATTTCGGGGAAGAAGACCCTCTCAACAAAATCCTTGTCTGTAATTTCTACGGGAATAGATTCGACTTTAAAGTCACGGGTGTGGCCGCATCGATTCCTCGGAATTCCCACCTTGATTTTGATTTTCTGGCTTCATACAGCAGTCTCCGTCCGATAGTGGGGGAGTGGTTTCTCACCAAGCACTGGGACAGCCCGACTCACACCTACATCCTTCTCTCTGAAGGATACGATCCAAGAGACCTTGAGAGCCAGCTGCCTGCTTTTACGGAAAAACACGTCGATAAATGGAGTTTTACCTCCATAAGCCATGAAATCATGTCTTTGAAAGACCTCTATTTTCAGTCTCCGGGACCGGCCATTGGGAGAAGAGGGAATACCCAGTTCCTGTTCATTCTTTCCGTCATCTCTGTTTTTATACTGCTGATTGCCTGCATCAACTTCATGAACCTCTCCACATCCCGGTCTGGCTCACGAGCCAAGGAGATCGGAATGAGAAAAGTGATCGGCGCTCAAAGACCACAGCTTGTACGACAGTTCATCGGAGAATCCCTTGTGTGCAGTTTTCTCGCCTTGTTTCTGGCGGCTTTTCTGGTCG
>JAOUKO010000378.1 GCA_029882525.1 Candidatus Aminicenantota bacterium
CCTGGCGAGCGACCGAGGCAGCTTCAAAGCCTTCGGAGCGGTGAACAGCCAGGGAGAAGTCCATCTGGCGGTTGGCGATGTGGATGCCGACAGCCTGGATGAGATTGCCGCCGGTCAGGGCGAAGGGGCAAAGTCCTGGGTGAAGTTATTTGAGGTGGATGGCTCCATCATCAGTACCTTCAAAGCCTTCGGAGCATCAAACACCAATGGTGAGCTCCATCTGGCCATAGGCAACTTTGATGCTGACACCGCTGATAACGAGATAGCCATAGCCCAGGGTGAAGGGGGGCAGTCGTGGGTGAAGACCTTTGAGACCGATGGAACCCTCATCACCGCCTTCAAAGCCTTCGGTGCGGCCAATGCTCAGGGTGAGGTCCACCTGGCCGCCGGTGACCTCGAGAACGCCGATGGAATTGACGAGATAGTAGCCGGTATGGGCGAAGGCGGCACCTCCCGGGTGAAGATATTCAACTATGACGGAACCGTCATCTGCTCCTTCGCAGCATTTGATTCTACTGATAATCCCGGCGGTGAGATGCGTTTGGCGGTGGGCAACTTTGATGCCGACCCCGCTGTAGAGATCGCCGCAGCCACAGGCTATAACGGGGGAAACAAGGTCAGGCTTTTTGACAAGGATGGCACCTCAATCGGGGAGTTTACCGCCTTTGGCTTTGGCGGCAACACCAACGGCGATGTGCAGATAACCGCGGCTGATATAGATAACGATGGAGTTGATGAGCTCATTTGTGCCCACGGCGAGGGAGGTGTCTCCCAGGTCAAGGTGTTCAAGGCTGATGGCACTTCCATCCTCAGCTTCAAAGCTTTCGGTGGGGTAAACGCCCAGGGTGAGGTGCACTTAGGCAGGAGCAACTATTGAAGAAAGAGCTTTAAAATATATCTGATGGGTATTTTAAAATAACAGTGTAAAAACCGTATTTACATTTGGCTCGGAGTGAACGCTGATTGACCCTTTGTGCAAACGCATAATCTGACGGGACAAGCTGAGTCCGATGCCCGAACCGCCTTCTTTGGTCGAAAAAAAGGGAATAAATATTTTCTCCAGGTTTTCCTGTGGTATTCCAGGACCGTTATCAATAACCTGGATGATGATTCTTCCTCGTTCATCAAGCGAGCCGCTTAATTCAATCTTTGCATTCTTCTGTCCCTCTACCGCTTGAAGGGCGTTGAGAAGAAGGTTTATCAAAACCTGTTCCATGAGCTCTGGGTCGGCGATGAGTTCAAGACCTTGAGGCTCTATGTGAGTTTTAAAACTAACCGCTTTCTCTGCGATGTGTGACTGCATGAGCTTTTCTACTCGAGTGAAGAGCTCGTTCACAGAGAAAATATGAAACTTTGGTTTTGGTAATAAGGTGAGGTTTCTGTAAGCATCCATAAAATGAAGCAATCCCTGACTTCTTTTCTGGATGGTGTGGAGTGCTTGATAAATATCGTTCGAGCTTTCGGATGCTTTTTCTTTTTCAAACTCAGGGCTTTCGAATCTTTCCTGGATTAGCTCATTTATGGTGGAAGCAAGAGAAGCTATGGGAGTGACGGAGTTCATTATCTCATGAGTGAGGACGCGTATGAGCCTTTGCCAGGCTTCTATTTCTTTTTCTTCAAGTTCACTGTGGATATTCTGAATGGAAACCAGAGAATATTTTTGTCCGCGGAGCTTGAATTCAGTGGCATAAAGAGATAGATGCAAAGGCTCATTATTGTTTTCCAGTTTGACCAGAGCTTTTTCTTTTGGCTTCAGACGAAAAAGCGTATCTACCAGAGGCTTGCTTAAAGATTCAAGGGAGTTAATGTTTTTGAGACGGGGTACTTTTAGCAGCCGTTTTGCGGCGGTGTTAACCAGCTCCACTTCTCCATCTGGTTGAAAGGCGATTAAGCCAATGCCCACATGTTGAACCACAGTCTGTAAATATCGATAGTGCTCTTCTTTTTCACTCCTTGTTTTTCGAAATGCATTCATAACCTCAGTGAATGCCTTATTTAGAGCATCAAAAGATGAACCCAACTTGTTATTTTTAAATGTTTGGGAAAAATCGCTATACTCGATGGATTGAAAAAAACGGGTCAAGTCTCTGTTTGTCTTCTCGATATAATTGATGAGCGAGTAAATTTGATAAATGATTAAGATTCCGATAATGAAGAGAGCGGCATATAGAGTTGTTTTAAAGAGAAAATAGAAGAAACCGCAGAGCGTTGCTCCTAAAAGAAGGATGCGGATAATGCAGTTTACTCGAAACGATTTATAGACCATATTTTTCCAACCTGCGGTATAATGCGGTTCGTGTGAGCCCTAATTCCCTGGCTGCGTGGCTGATATTGCCTCCATGTTTGCTTAAGGCTTTTCGGATCAATGCCCTTTCAGCTTCTTCCAAATTGTAATTTTCCAGAGCCAATTTCTCTTCCTTAATCTCGGGAGAAGGGAAGAAGAAGTCCGAAGGGTTCAATACCTTAGATTCACTCATGATAACCGCTCGCTCAATGGCGTGCTGCAGCTCCCTGACATTTCCCGGCCAGCGATATTTTTCGAGCTTTTTCAGAGTTGCTGCGGCGCTTCTCTTTAACGGCTTGTTGTATTTTTTGCAGTAGATTGCTAAAAAATGGTCTACCAGAAGGGGGATATCTTCAGTCCTCTCCCGTAAAGAAGGCAAGTGGATTTCCACGGTGTTGATACGATAGAGGAGGTCTTGACGGAACTTGTTTTGCGACACCATTTCATG
>JAOUKO010000379.1 GCA_029882525.1 Candidatus Aminicenantota bacterium
ATCTTCGTTTTTCCCTTAGATTATGCTGGGCCTTTTTCTGTTGTTCCCTTTTGCCTTTATCCTTTTTTCCCTTATCACCCATATCTGTTTCTCCTTGCTTGAAAATTACTTGCGCCGGACTGTAGTACCGAATGTATGTCGTCAAGCGGTTTCAGACTTTTTTGCTGATTTCTTAAACTACAGATTCCGAGTATTATACTACTACTAACTGATTCCTTTTGACAAGGTTCGAAGCGAATGAGAATCTTCCTCCCTCTCACCCATCTCTAGCCACTAATTCGCTCAGCTGTCTTTTTTTCAACGACAAGAAGCCAGGGCTTTAAGTGATTTGGCTCCAACTTGCTTAAATTCGTTAATATTTCCAGGTGATTTTATATCTCTTGATCCTCTGAAATCCTTCTTCATCTTCTTCGATAGTGTAGAGCTTGTGATTTTTCCAAATTTGTGGCCGGAATTTAAAGGAGACTTTGGCGATATATTTTCCCTCGGGATCAAAAACATCGTAGTAATATCGCTCTCTATCTTCTGTTTTCTCCCAGGTCTGGACAATGATTCTGCCTTCCTCATCGAGCGAGAACGTAAAAAATGCAGTATGGAAACCAGACAACGCATATTTCAAGGGGGGGAGGCTGTCTCCTGGGCTTTTCTCTTTCTCCTCCTCTTTGATTTTCACCGGAGTATGCTCTTTTACTATTTTTTTAATTAATTTTCCCTCAGGATTAAAAACCAGAAATTCGTAGTTTTTTTGATAACCGTAAATAATGTTGTCATTCTCGCATATTTTCCAATAAAAGAGAGGTATGAATGGATCAAAAGGCTCACCAGCCTTAGGCCCGGGGATAGAAGCTACTGTATTGAGGAAATTCAGATTGGAATCGAACTTTTTTAGTTCATACGATGATGTTCCCTTTTCCATGTTTATTATTGCGGTCATAGCATAAATACTGCTCTGAGAATCCATGCTTGTTCTCCCAAAAAATTGAATCTTGGCTGCGAAAAGAGATTTAATAAACTCTCCCTTAAAAGTAAAAAAATGCAAAACGCGAGAATCTTCAACCACAATTTCATTCTGGGGAGTAATCAGAATGCTGGATGGAATGTTAAATTCTCCAGGGCCTTGTCCTTTTTTACCGAAAGTCCTTAAATATTCTCCGTCCTTATCAAAAACTTTTATATGAACTTCCTTTCTATCGAGGACATAAATATTTTCTTCATCATCTACAGCTATACTTCTTACCTGGGAAAACATGTATTCTTTTCTGCCTTCTGCTTCTCCTATAGATAATTCCTCTTCTAAACTAACTGCATTTTCACTATATATCGGCTCTTTCGGATTGTTAACGACTGTGACTCCATCTGCTTCCTCTATTGTCCCTTTCCATTCAGACTTTTGCTTTCCACAAGAAACAAGCATAATAATGACCGAAAGAAATAAAACGGCTGGAATAACCTTAGTTTTACTTTTCATTATTACCCCCCATATAACAATTCTAACTCGCTCAGCGTCCTTTTTCAATCTGGGAAGCCTAGGCTTTAGGGGATTTGGGTTCCAGTTGCTTCTATATTATGAATTCTTATCTGATGGTGTAATAAAAATTCCTGCATTGTCATAATCTTTGTACTGATTAATTTTCATCAATTATTTTATATTTCACTAGAGAATATGTTTCATCCTGATTCTTCTCTATCGCCAACAGAAATCCGCCATATATATAGATTAGCTTCAAATGGAACCCCAATGAGGTGAGCCCCTTTGGTAATAATAAATAAAAGTTGTCAATGTATTTTCCTCCTATATCAAATACATCTATCAAGGCTCTCTGTTCCTCGTCACGAGTAGAAGTGAGCACCCATAATTTGTCATTAACTATAAATAGGTGTTCTATATCGTTTGCATATTTTTGTGGAGGAGGAGTAACCACATTCCCATCGATTATGGGGACTCCCTTTCTATCCTCAATCTCTTTCGATGATCTCACCCTGTTATATTTTCTCTTAATTATTTTTGTCACTTGATTTTCTTCTGCATCGTACAGTTTTATTGAATACTCAAGTGTATGAGATAAAAAGAGAAATCTATTTTGAAATGAGGTGGTAATCAGATTATTGATGGGGACCGCTCCCGCTCCTCCTTTTTTACCCCTAACTACATATTGTTTTGTGGGGAATTCAGCTAAATCGACAGACTTTTCACCACTATCAGTGAACATAATAAGTTCCTGTGGGGCGTCGGCAATCCTGGATTCACCAGATATACGAGGAAATTGAGCTTTGATAAAATAGAAGTTGTCGCCGCGATTAAAAAGATATGTTGAGCCAGCCATTTTAGGAATAGTCATTTCCTTTAAAAGTTCCCCTGAAAAATTGAACCACATTAATTTGGGGGGGTTGTAGCTTTGTATTATTATTCCATCTTGAAAAAAATTATAATTCCCTATAAAAACCATCTCTCCGGGACCTTGACCCTCTTTGAAGTAGTTTTGGATAAATCGGCCAGTTTGATCAAATCGAAGCAATTGGTTTGAATCCTTGATAAAGAATGAATTGTCCGCTGCAATCTTAGGATTGAGAGGATATTGGAAAAAGAATTCAGCTCCAGTGTCTTTAACCTGGAGAATTCTCTCAAGATTAACAACCCTTCCTGCTTTTTCACTGAGAGGCTTTTCAGGATTTTCAATAATTTCCTGAGCATAAATTACAGAGCTGAAAATTAATAGAAATGAGAAAAGT
>JAOUKO010000380.1 GCA_029882525.1 Candidatus Aminicenantota bacterium
ATAAATGTGTGACGAAATGGAGTCATGAATGCCTCCTATATGGGGGGCTAATGAACGGCTTATGGGCCTTTTTGGAGTGGATTTTTGCGTGAGCGGTTGAAAAAAATGGTAGCGGGGGCTGGATTTGAACCAGCGACCTCCGGGTTATGAGCCCGACGAGCTACCAGACTGCTCTACCCCGCGCTACCAAACTATTATAACAAAACTCCTGTCTTTGTCAAAAAAAACCACAAAAAGCACTTCTATTTCCGTGACAAGGGAAATATCTGGCCTAAAGGGGAAGCGCGGCGATGGTTCCTCTCCATCCGAAGCCCATGGTGGAGGGGGAGATGGTCTTGGCTAAGATGGAGGGGAATCGGCGCTGTACCAGATTACACCTTCATAATTCACTGTCACGGGAATAGAGATGTTTCCCGCAAAAATGGAGAAAGATCATGAAAACAAAATTTCCTTGACATTATCTTGTAGAGATAAATATAATGAGTAACTTAAAAAATGGGCTATTTCCTCTTTTTTCTGCTGGCTGCGCTGTGTGTCGGCTCAGTCTTGGGGATGATCATCTCCAAAAATCAAGCGTACAATGCCCTGTTTCTGATCGTCGCCTTTGCCTCGATGGGCGGGCTCTTCGGGCTCCTCGAGGCCCCCTTCATTGCTGTGGTCCAGATCATCATCTATGCCGGCGCGATCATGGTTCTTTTCATCTTCGTCATCATGATGATCAACGTCCGCAAAGGCTTTCCCCCTGAAAGAAAGAAGTGGACGCTCTATCTCTCCCTCGGGCTGGCAGTGGTTCTCGTCATCGAGCTTGCTGTCGCCCTGAAAGGAGCCTTTACCCTCCCTATCTCCACTGAGAAACTAGAGGCCGGGCCGGTCAGCCTGGGACGGCTCCTTTTTACGAAATATCTCTATCCGTTCGAGATCACTTCGATCCTGATCATCGCGGCTCTTGTCGGAGCCATTGTTTTGGTCAAGAGGAAAGAAAGAGAATGATCCCAGCGAGTTACTTTTTGATCCTGAGCATCGTCCTGTTTGTCATGGGGGCGATCGCCTTCTTCGTTAAAAGGGACCTAATCACCATGTTCATGGCCGTTGAAGTCATGCTCAACGCTGCCAACCTGGCCTTCATCGCTCTGGCCAGGTCAGCCGGTTCCATAGACGGACAGGTTATCGTTTTCTTTATCATCACCGTGGCTGCGGCTGAAGCAGCCGTCGGACTGGCGATCATTCTCCTGATTTTCAGGCAAAAAAAGACCATCAAAACTGAAGACATCAATCTAATGAAAGGCTGAAATGACTGAGATTTTCTGGCTGATTCCGTTTATCCCTGCGCTGAGCACTCTCATCCTGGCTGTTTTCGGCCAGAGGCTCCCTAAAAGATACGTCTCTTTCCAGGCTTGTTCTGCCGTGTTTATCTCCTTCATCATCTCGGTCATCTCCTTCTTGGGACTCCTCCAGATATCCCCTGAGAGCTATCCTTTGATCAAAAACCTCTTCCCCTGGATAAACTCGGGGAGTTTCAACATCAATTTTTCTCTTCAGCTCGACCCCCTATCCGCGGTCATGGCCATGGTCGTCAGCGGGGTGGGATTCATCATCCATGTCTACTCGGTCGGTTATATGGCCAAGGATGAAGGCTACACGCGCTATTTCATCTACCTCAACCTCTTCACCTTTGCCATGCTCATCCTGGTCATGGCTTCCAACCTTGTCCTGATGTTCGTCGGCTGGGAAGGGGTCGGCCTCTGTTCTTATTTGTTGATCGGGTTCTGGTTCGAGAAGCACTCTGCGGCCAACGCCGGCAAAAAGGCTTTTATCGTCAACCGGATCGGTGATGCTGGCTTTCTGCTGGGCATCATGTTCATTCTTATTCACATCGGAAGCGCCGAATTCACAGCCATCAACGAGGCCATCGGCGGAGGAGCTATCACCCAGGGATTGGCCACTCTGATCGCCATTCTCCTCTTTGTCGGCGCCACCGGAAAATCGGCCCAGATCCCTCTTTATGTCTGGCTTCCCGATGCCATGGAGGGTCCGACTCCGGTCAGCGCCCTCATCCACGCCGCGACCATGGTCACGGCTGGAGTCTACATGGTTTCCAGGATGAACCTTCTCTATGCTCTATCCGAGACAGCGGCTCTGATCGTGGCCACAGTGGGAGCGGTGACAGCTGTCTACGCAGCAACCATGGCCCTGACCCAGAACGACATCAAGAGAGTCCTGGCCTACTCGACCATATCCCAGATAGGATACATGTTCATGGGCTGCGGAGTGGGAGCTTATGCCGCCGGCATGTTCCACCTCTACACCCATGCCTTTTTCAAGAGCCTTCTGTTTCTGGCTGCCGGAAGCGTCATGCATGCTCTCTCCGGTGAGCTGGACATGAAAAAAATGGGAGGGCTGCGCAAATACCTTCCCCTCACCTACCCCACTTTCCTCATCGGTGCCATCGCCATTGCCGGCATTCCCTTCTTCTCCGGGTTCTTCTCCAAGGACGCCATCCTAACCCTTGCTTATGCCAACGGATATTATTACATCTGGGCGCTGGGTGTGCTGGGCGCGATACTGACAGCATTCTACATGTTCCGCCTCATCTTCCTCACCTTCCACGGCAAGGAGCGGCTCGACCCTGAAGTCAAAAAACATATCCACGAATCCCCGCCAATGATGACCATTCCCCTGGTCCTGCTCGCTTTCTTCTCTGTTGTCGCTGGCTATATAGGACTTCCTG
>JAOUKO010000381.1 GCA_029882525.1 Candidatus Aminicenantota bacterium
CATTTTTCTGATGGTTTCGACAATCTTTTTGAACAATCAGAAGACCTATATGCTGAATAGAAACCTCGGATATAACGCGGACCAGGTCGTCGTCCTGCCCCTCAATAATCTCACGACGAACTTTACGAAAAACGCCGCTTTTGTACCGGTGCTGAAAAATAAGCTTCTCGCCTACGATACGATTCAAGGAGTCAGCGGCTCTGCGTATAATCTCTCGGAAGGCTGGATGGGAACCTATTTTAAGAGAGCGAGCGGTGAGCCGAGCCTTGTCGTTTATAACTACGCCGACCAGGATTTCATCCCGGTTCTGGGAATGAAGCTTCTTGAGGGAAGAAATTTTTCCGATGCATATCCTTCGGACCGTGAAGGATCGATCATCATCAATGAGTCTTTTGCCAGAATACTCGGCGTTGAATCCCCGCTCGGCCACCGCCTCTCCGAGTTTTTCACGACCAAACTTGACTGGCAGATTGTCGGTGTGGTCGAAGACTTTCACTCCCAGTCTCTGCACGATCCCATACTTCCGGCTTTCCTGGGCATGACCGGGATGGACTATAACTATGTCTTTGTCAAAGTCAAAGGGAACAGGCTCCAGGAGACAATCGCCAGCATAGAAAAGGAATTCACGGCCCTCGCTCCTCAGATTCCGTTCGAGTATACCTTTCTGGATGAGGATGTCGCCCGGCAGTACGAGCGCGAGAAGCATTGGGTCCGGATGGTGGAATACGCCTCATTTTTTGCCATCCTGATCGCCTGCTCCGGCTTGTTCGGCCTGACTCTTCAGATCATTTTTCTTAAGACGAGAGAAATAGGCATCCGCAGAGTGCTTGGCGCATCCGCCCGCCACATCCTCCTTTTGGTCAACAGGGAATTCATCTGGCTTGTACTTGCCGCCAATATCATTGCCTGGCCGGCAGCTTATCTGGCCATGTCCGTGGTGCTCAGAAACTATGCGTTCCGGGTCACGCTGACGCCGTGGGTTTTCATAATCTCAGGGCTCATTGCCCTTCTCATGGCCGCTGTCACAGTCAGCTTCCATGCCTTCAAGGCCGCCCTGACCAATCCCTCTGAAACGCTGAAGTACGAATGACACATTGGTCGTTATGGGGTAGCAGGTTATCAGGGCTTGGCAGAACTATTCCTTACATATATGCAAAAATCGCTGCCTCTACATGATTCCCTCTTGCCAGTGGAGGGAGACCTTAAAAGCACCTCAGGAGTAATAAGGGAGTAAAAAACAATCCATGAAAGTCCAAGCTTCAGGGTAGCATGCTCAACGACGTAAAATACCGTATTTAAAGTCAGGTGAAGTACTGGGTAGAGATGTCCAAAGATTCAAAACTAATTTTAACTCTGCCTGTTCATCGTAAAGCGAGAAAAACGAATCCCTTTGATCGTTTATCTTCATGAGGCTGGATCCCTATCAGGCTTCAAAGTTGAATGACCAGGGCTCATGTTCATTTCACCGCTCTATTGATTTACACGTGAATATGTGATATACATATTTGCGTGATTAAGGAGAGCGTTCATGGAGAGACAAAATGTCACTCTTTCCCTTCCTAAGGATTTGCTTAAAAAAGCAAAGATTATTGCTGTAAAAAACAATACTTCTCTGAGCGGATTACTCTGCGATTACTTAGCCAGGATAACCAAGGAGGAAGAGGCCTATCAAATTGCACAGACAAGGCATCGTCGCTTGTTAAAAAAAGGATTTGACTTTGGATTAGAAGGAGAAATTTCCTGGAAGAGGGAGGAACTTCATGAAAGATAAGGTCTTCCTCGATACAAACATCATCGTCTATGCACACGACTGCAGCAGTGGAGTAAAGCATGCGGTAGCAAGAGAGATTATGGATTATTTATGGGAAAACAGAAAAGGAGTAATCAGCGTTCAGGTCCTGCAAGAATTTTTCGTTTGTGTTACCAAAAAAATCGTAAAACCGTTACTCATAAAAAATGCAAGAATGATAATCGAGTATTTATTCAACTGGGATGTCGTCGTTAATGATAAATGCATCACTTTGAAAGCAATTGATCTTCAGGAGAAATACCGGTTTTCATTTTGGGATTCCCTGGTTATTCAAGCAGCTATTCAAGGCCAAGCCCACATACTCCTCAGTGAGGACTTGCCTGACGGTCAAGTTGTAAAGGATTTAAAGATTTTGAATCCCTTCACCGCAGAATGGAAAGACTATCTGTGAATGATTCAAATTGATTCCTTCAACTGGCTCCTGCCGATTTTCGAAGGGCACTCTTCCTGTCGCTATTTCATAAAGGATCACTCCCACTCACATACTCCATCGTGATAAAATGTGCCCCTTCTGCCTCACCCAAATCAAACATTCCACAGACATTCGCATGACGGATGTTTCGAGCAATCTTCAGTTCATTTCTAAACCTCTCGATAGTCTTCTTATTCTATGACTTGCAAACCAATCATTGGGCAAATCGTATGAGTATATACAATAAAAATCCATGTTCGGTTGGATAAAAGGAGCACCTATGGATAAACAATCGCGATTTCTGAAAAACCTGTTCGCGACAGCGATGATGTTTGTGCTGGTCCTTTCGGCATCTATTCCGGTCCCGGCCCAGGATCAGGCGGGCGATGAGAAAATTTGGGAGCAGTTCAAACTCTGGATCACCGCCCATCCGGAGGCAGCCTCTCTCAAGGCTTACCAGGACAAGCTGACTGAAGACGGATTGTCCCAGGAAGAAATCAA
>JAOUKO010000382.1 GCA_029882525.1 Candidatus Aminicenantota bacterium
GCCCGATGCCGAGAAACCCGATGATCCCGCCGGCAGCGAAGGCGAAAGGGTTGAAGAACTGCGGCTGGAGATGCTTGAGGACTCCCACCACCTCGTTCCAGCCGCCGGCATGAGAGATGGCGACCACGGGAAGGACCAGGAGGGCGAAGATCATGAACATGGCCTGGATCATGTCTGTCAGGGAGACGGCCAGGAACCCTCCCAGGGCGGTGTAGAGAAGAACGATGACGGCGGTGATCAGGATGCCGGATGTCTCGCTCACGCCAAAGCTGGTGCCGAAGGTTTTTCCTCCGGCGCTGAACTGGGCAGCGACGTAGGAGATCATGAAGATCAGGATGATGAAGACCGAGAGGATCCTCAGGATGTGGGACTTGTCCTTGAAGCGGGACTCGAAGAAGTCGGGGAGGGTGAGGTCGTCCATCATCGATGTGTAGCGGCGCAGCCTTTTTCCGACAAAGGCGAAGAGAAAGACCTCGGCTGTGATGTAGCCGGTGACCGCCCAGACCGCCGGGGCGCCGATGGTGTAGGCCATGCCGGTCACTCCGATGAGAAGCCAGGCGGAGCGGCCGGAGACGACGGCGCTCAGGGCGACCACGAACTTTTTCATCTTGCGGCCGCCGAGGAAAAACTCCGAGATTCCGGCGGAGGAGAATCTGGCTGAGAGGAAGCCGATGGCCAGGATGATGAGGAGGTAGAGCCCGAAGGCGAGAATGGTCAGAGGGTTGGCCTGGATGGTGAGCTGGGCTGCCTCTTCCATCCGGGCTATTCTCCTTCCTCTTTGAAGAATACGTAGAGCAGGACGGAGAGAAGGATGATTCCGGCGGGGAGGAGGAAGAGCCCGAAGATCTCAGCCAGGTTCATCGGGGATTAGAGGGGCTGTTTTCCCTCGCCTTTGTAGAAATAGCCGATCTCCCATTCCGCTGTCGGGAGAGAGTCAGAGCCGTGGACAGCGTTTCGCTCGATTGAGAAGCCGTGCGTGTGGCGGATGGTGCCGGGCCTGGCCAGGGCCGGGTCTGTGGCGCCCATCACCTCGCGCCAGTGAATGATGGCATTCTCCCTTTCCAGGACCATGACCAGGATCTCTCCGGAGGACATGAAGTCGGTCAGGGAAGCATAGAAAGGCTTGTCCTTGTGGACGATGTAGAATCCCTGCGCCTCTTCCTTGGTGAGAAGAAGCATCTTCAGACCCGATATCTTGAACCCCTCATCCTCGATTCTCTGGATGATCCTGCCGATGATCTTCTTTTTGACGGCGTCGGGCTTGATGATGGCTAACGTTTTTTCGGTCATTGCAGCTCCTCGCTCTGAGTTATGATTGAAACCACATCTTGTATATCGAAATCTCAGCTTCGAGTCAACTTCGGCTGTAATGGATTACAGAGGAGGAAGGCGGCCGCTGGTTCAAACCCGGCCGCCTCTTTAGCCTGACTCTCTCTGGCCGTTTTTTTATCCTCTTTTGAGCGGTGGATCGGTCATCATTCCTCATATTCAAAGACGTCCTCCAGCAGAACTCCGAATACCTTCGCAATCCTGAAGGCGAGAGCTAAAGACGGCAGATACTTTCCCTGCTCCAGGGCGACGATTGTCTGGCGGGTGCATGCGGCACGGTCTGCCAGCTCCTGCTGGGTCATTTCGTTGTTTTCGAAACGAAGCTTCCTGATCCTGTTCCTGATCTCAGCTTTTGCCACGACCGACCATCCTCGAATGGAGAACCAGTCCCAGAGCTGAATTTGAGATGTATCCCCAGAACACGGTCGTGTATCCGAGGAACCACATCCAGCCGACGGGAACACATCCGCTTTCACGATAAATTTCATAGAGAGTGATGCATAAGAAAAACACATAGACGAGGACAAGTATGAGAGCGACTCCGCTTGACTGGCCCTGGATGTGCTCGTCACGTTCATCCCTGACAATCTTGTCTGTCCTGCCCCTGGCCCGGGTCAAAAACATCATGATGAAATAGGATAGATAACCTGCTCCAAAGAGGATAGCCACAAACACGAATCTTGGCTTATCCTGGACATAGGTTGACGGTCCTCCTCTGGAAAAGAAAATAGGAATGAACGCAGCCGTGACAATTCCCCAGATTATCAGAGTGAATAACGCCTGTTTAGTAGGCTGAGTCATCCTGTTTGCCTCCTTAATGACAAAGTTGTTTTACATAATGTAAAATAATTTATACAATTTGTCAAATAATTAATACATATTTATTTGTGATTATTTTCTTTTTCAGATGCTCGGGGTGCAGTCTTGTGTCGATGAGCGTGATTTGTTTCTGCCATATGACGACACCATCTTCATCCTCGGAGACAGGGCAGACAGGACAACCGGAAAGAGGTGACGGAGCTGACCGCTTCTGGCGCCGGGGATGAAGCTTATTTCGGCAATTCTGTCGCCAAAAGCGGAGATTATGCCCTCGCGGGTGCGTATTCAGAGGACGGTGACGGAACCGATCGCGGAGCAATCCATATTTTTTAAGGCTTTGCTGTTTTCACTCTCCAGGCATCGACTCTGCTTCTATGCTGTATTTGATCACACGAATGAGTTCATCTTCGCCGGTATTCAGCAGCCAGAATGACCTGTCATGGGTGGTTGTTTGGCGGGAGAAGCGGAATGGAGTGTCGCCGGCTATTCGAACGGAAGCTAAAAATTTTCCATCCTGGTCAAAGACATCAAACATCTTTTCTTTCTCGTCTTCATTTTCCCTGTTCAGAACG
>JAOUKO010000383.1 GCA_029882525.1 Candidatus Aminicenantota bacterium
ATGGAAGGTCATCCTTCTTGACCTGGGCAAACCTCTATGCCGAATACAACCTGAAACTGGGAGGCAGATACAGAATACAGTTCAGCGTTAATGTGGATAACGTTTTCGATATTAAGACGGCTCGTCGTATATACTACAGGATCGACCAGCAGCCAAGGCCTCTTACTGATGATGAAAGGTTAGCCGGCTGGGATTATAACCTGACTGACCATACTACAACCACATATACAGACGAAACCCACAGCACAGTCCTGAGGACTATCAGTTGGAGAGCCGATCCTCGTTTCCTAATGGAAGAGCAGTTCTATCCTCCAATCTCTGTTCGTTTTGGGATGAAGTTCAGATTCTAAGCTGAAGTCAGATCAGAAGAAAGCCCCCTCAAAGGAATTTGAGGGGGCTTTTTTTATGCTTATTTTTTGATTTTCTCAAGATACTCAATGGTGTTTCTTATCGTGGGTGCCTCTGGCGATTGAGGGTCAAGCTCCAGGAATTTTTTGAAATTAAGAATGGCTTTATCATAATCTCCCTTGTTCAAGAATGAATAACCTAATTTGAGGTAAGGGGGTGGCCAATCGGCTTTGATCTGAGATGCCTGCTCAAAATAATGAATGGCGTCATCAATCTTCTGGTTCGCGAAACAGATCTCTCCGACATTATAAGGAATGATTTCGTTCTCCGGGTAGGACTCGATGGATTGTCTGAAATAATGCTGTGCCGTTTCGAAATCTCCTTTCTTTAAATAACACTCTCCCATGCCTGCCAGAGCCTTGGCTGCCATCTCCTTTCCCCTTGATTCATCTTTCTGAGATTGTTCCAGCACTTTCCCGTATTCCTCAATGGCTTTATCGAGTTCTCCTTTTACGATATAGCAGTTCCCGATGCTCAAATGAACTTGATAGAGTTCGGGATTTTTTTCGAGCACTTGCTCGTAGGTGGCTACGGCCTCGTCGTATCTCTTCTCGGCAACGAGCTCGTTCGCTTTTTCAACAAGACTCAGAAAAGCGTCGTCTTGGAGGACCACTTCATCAATTGTTTGAATTTTTTTGAGAGTCAACGTGATTTTTGGATTTTTCTCAAGCTGCCGGACATAGACATCGACATAAGTTTGAACGTACCCTTCTGCAGAAACAATCACTCTCCACATCCCAGTTCCCAGGCCGAGAATTGCCCACTCCCCCTTTTTATTGGAAGTCGTCTGTCGTTTGATTTCCTCATTCTCTTGAAGCTGGATGACAATTTTTGCGGAACCTATGGGATTTGAATTTTCATCAACTACAACCCCGTTGATTCTTGCCGTTCCTCTTCCCGCTTGTGAAGCTGTATAGGGGACAATAAGAAGGAAGAACAGTATGAATAAAACAAGCCGCAAAAGACTTTCTGTCTTCATTCATTCCTCCTCGATCGATACTACAGTTTTCCTATCTTCCTGCCTTGCAGGCTGGTCGCTCTGTATTGATGGAAGCTCAACTTTGATTAAACAACAAGACTTATTTTTTTTCTCACCCGGCTTCCATCGGTTTTATTCTCTAATTCGATAGTCATCGTGAAGCTTCCATTATCAAGGCTCAATGGAATTTCCATGATGTGCTCTTTTCCCATGGTATCTTTTAAACTGTCTTTTTTTAAATCAAGAGGATAATCTTTTTGGACTTCCCGCACTTTTTTCCCGGAGGGATCAAAAGCCTCGATGAGAATTTTAAACTCTGTTTTCAGCCTGTTTTCTTCCTCTCTGAACCAGATATTCTTATAAGGGATACCGATGATAATCAGGATGTTGCCGTCTTTAATCTTTTCTATTCTCAGATTGAAATCAAAAACAACCTTTTCCGCCGCAATTTCCGGCTTCATTTCCATCTGGGCTTTATTGATCTCTGCAATATGATAGGCGCTGAGGGGCTCCAATTCGTAATTGCCATTCCAGGCGGCATCGATGAAAACGATAGGAAAAAACCCGTAGTGCCAGATCTCTGTTGGCTTTCCATAGAACGAGTAGCCACGCGGATAAGTCTCTCTCTCGTCAGGGGGTCCGAGGAGAATGTAAATCCTTCCCCTGTCCTGGAGCCATCCTTGTTTCCCTCCATCTCTAAAAAGCTGGTTAGCTTCTTCAATCCTGGTGAAATATTGATTTTTAAATTCGTTTTCCTCTGTATCTGGATCTGGGTCTCTTTTTTTCCAGAATTCTTCGATGAATTTCGCCCTTTCTGCGGAGGGAAGGTTGAGGAATATTTTTCTTTCTTGTCTGGTGATGATATATCTCACCTTTGACAGAAATTCCTGGTGTTCTGGATCCAAGGTCTTCTCCAGCTTGTAGGAAGCGCAGAACCCCAAGAGCAAGAGAGACAGAAGCAAAAATGCAGAGATGATAGGCTTCTTCATTTTTTCTCCTTTATGGATTCCACCATCTTTTTTATCCTCTCTTGATTGGGACTGAGTTCCAAAGATTTTTCCCAGGCAACCAGAGCTTCCTCGTTGTTTCCCAGCCGATAATAACATTCGCCGATGGCATTGAGGACATTCACATTGGTGCCGTAATGAGAGAGATAGTCTTTATAGTGGGATATAGCCTCCTGGAGCTCTCCAAGAGCTTGAGATGATTGTCCGAGTATTGCAGAAAACACATATTTTTCCTGGTCTTCTAAAAATGGAAGGACTACCTCTTTCACGCTCTTATAATCTTTCAATGCGAAAAGTACCTGACAGAAGTCCAGAGCATATTTC
>JAOUKO010000075.1 GCA_029882525.1 Candidatus Aminicenantota bacterium
ATGGTTATCTTGTTGGCAACCTTCCCAAACAGCCAGCTGCAGGGAAACTGGAATATAAAGTGATCCTCGCTTCTCAAGATAGTGAGGTTTCGCTGTCCGGAGAAAAACCGGTGATCGTCCGCTTCAAAGACCCTGTCCCTGACGCTATTCTCATTCCCCATGTCATCATCATGTTTCTGGCGATGGTGTTTTCAACACGGGCTGGAATCGAAGCCCTTAATCCTAAAGGGAATCCAAGAAAACTGGCGCTCTGGACAGCAGGGCTCCTGCTCGTGGGCGGGTTTATCCTCGGTCCGCTGGTCCAGAAATTCGCGTTCGGCCAGCTCTGGACCGGGTTCCCCTTAGGATTCGACCTGACAGATAACAAAACACTTATCGCCATGATCGGCTGGATAGCGGCTGTAATCGCCGGACGGGGCAATAAACCCGCCCGCTGGTGGGTCCTAGGAGCTTCGATCCTGCTTTTTGCGGTCTATCTCATCCCCCACAGTCTTCTCGGCTCAGAGCTGGAATACACCGACTCAAGCGTCTCATCTCTGTTTCTGAAAGAATCAGGCCCGTTGTCTCCGCCGAATCATGCAGGGTAAGAGAAAGGAGCATCTGGCAGTTTTATTTTTCGATAAGCTCCAGGTAAGAGCGCGTTTAAACTAAGGCAAAAAACCAAAATCAAGCCAGAATTCATCCTCTTATTCGGCCCGTTACTTCACCTTAAAAACAACGTTAACCGAGAATACGACCGGAGTCAGCTTCCCTTCCCAAATAAACGGCTCGTAGACCCACTGTTTGACAGCATCAACAGCGGCCTTATTCAACAAAGGAATTGACTTCAAGACCATTACTTCTGTAACCCTTCCATGGATATCCACTCTAACACCTAATAATACTGTTCCCCTAACTAAAGCCTGACGGGCGATTTCAGGGTAGACCGGCGGTACTTCCTTTATGATCCGAGGCGGCTTGATCTCCCCGACTGCGACAACAGCACCCTCGGCGAATTCTTTGAGTTCCTCTTCTGTGGGAGGGGGTGGAGGCGAAGGCAGAGCACCCTTCTTGGGAGGTGGCGGTGGCGGAGGTGGCGGCGGAGGCTTGAGTTTCCCATCAGGCCCGATGACACTGGTAACATGGAAAGAGAGAAAATAGGGTTTGCCCTCTCTGTCCTCAAACCCGAATACCGCTGCATTTCCTCCGGGGAGAGTAATGGCTGTCGTCAATATGTTCTTTTTCTTGTCTTCGAGAACCTCATTCACAGCGATTACGAATTGGCCCATTCCCTTCCACTCACTCAAAGCGATGATGATGTAATACTCCTTGCCGTTTAGGCGAAAATAATGGCTGACTTGGTCTGGTTTTAAACCCAGCTCCAATTCTGTTTCAGTCAGCAAGCTCACATCCTGCAGATTAAAAACTCTTTGAATTTTTTCTCTCTCTTCTTCCAGTTTAAACTCGGTCTGGATGGTCGCCGAGACTGTGGACTGGAGGAAAGAAGAAGTCACAAATCGAAGCGGCTCAGCCGTGCCTTCCTTAGCCCCTTCGTACACTCTCAACTTGATGTTCAATTTTTCCGATGCCTGAAGATGAAGGAAAGAGACGGCAATCATTAAGCAAAAAAATAAAACCATCTTTTTCTTAAACATGGCTATCCTCCCTTGTGTCTTTCAATTCTTTTATGTCTTTTTCTCAACCCAGACAAAGTATGTCTTCGAATCAAGCGGATGATAGACAAAAGCCTGGGCTGGCTCGTTATCAATCTCGATTGAATTGATCTGGAATTGTTCGGCGAAGGGTTGCTCAGGACTCCCCTTCCCCGGTTCAAAGGCAAGATACAGCCAAACCGCTCCAACCAGCACTATGAACAAAAAAGCCGTGGCTAACGCCCATCTCCACCGGCGCTGTGCCTGAGGCTTCTGTCCCTTTCTCTCATCCATCCGCAATTTTATCGCTGGCCAGACACCCTCCAGGTTCTCGATCTCGCTTTCAGAGACTAATAACTGTCGTGCTTCCTCGGTGGTGGCCAGCTTGTTCCGGCATGCTGCACAGTTCTGGATATGACGGCGAACCAGAAAATCCTGCCATCTTTTTATCGGTAAAACTGAAAAGAGAAAATCAATGAATCTGCATTTAAACATGCTCTTTCTCCAGTAAAGATTTGATCTTTTTTCTGGCTTTGTAGAGATGAACCCTGGCTGTGCTGGGGGAACACCTCAGCACTTCGGCTATCTCCTTCCCCGTATATCCTTCGACAGCCCAGAGGTAAAGTGAGCTCCTTTCTTTGGGGCTCAATTTCTCCAGCAGCCTATGCGGCAAAGGATTCTGTTTCGAAAAGCTCAGGGCCTGGGAACCAGACAATTCTCCGGCTTCCTCCCCTTTTGCCTTTTTAAAAAAAATGAAAAACCGCCGCCTTTTTCTCAATTGGTCGAGACACCTCTTGTAAAGGATCGAAAAGAGCCAGTTGGAGAAACTCCTCTTGAAATCAAACTTATTCAAATGGCTGAAAGCCTGCAAGAAGGCTTCCTGACAGGCATCTTCAGCGTCTTGCCGGTTTCCGAGAATGTTCAAAGCCAGAGCCATTGCCTTTCCTCTGTATTTTTCCACGATCACTTTAAATTTATCCGTTTCTCCACGCAGACATTCCCTTAATAACTGACTGTCATTCATGCGGTTCGTTTTTTTCACTTCTATTACGCCCGTTCCTCAAAAAGTGTTTATGAACAATCCTAAAAAAAATAATAACATATACAACTGTATTTTGCCTTTTGACTTTTTCGGTTTGATTTTCTATCTTTATAATCTCCATGGTAAATCCACATGCAACAGGGAAAAAGTAAAAACTGGCTTTAAAGCCTGGCACATTGCCTTGTCTTTTAGCCAGGTCTTAATAAAATCTGAGTCAATGAGGAGGTCGAAATGATAAGGAAAACAAAATGGGCTCTGGCAGTTGTCTTGATGCTCTTCTTAGTCATCCCCAGCTTCTCCTTTCAGGAAGAACAGAAAGAACAAGCTGAGCTTAAAGCGCCAAGGCCGATCGGGCTGAAAGACATTCTTGCCTGGAAAAACATAAGGAGCTCTGTTATCTCGAATGACGGCCAGTGGTTTGCCTACATGCTTTCCCCTACCAAAGGTGACAGTGAAGTCATTATCAGGCAGACAACGGGAGAAAAAGAATACAAGTTTCCTGTGGGTGAAGTCTCGGGATTCTCGTTTGGCGGCCTTGCTTTTTCCGAGGACTCCAAGTGGCTGGCTTACATGATTTATCCTGATGAAAAGGAGGCAAAAGCGCTCAAGATGCAGAAGAAAACTCCTTATAACAAAGTGGGATTGCTGAACCTTTCTTCGGGTGAAAAGGTCGAATTCGAGAAAACGAAGAGCTTTCAATTCTCGGGTGAGCGCTCCGAATGGATTGCGCTGCACAGGTATCCGCCCGAAAGCCAGGCGAAAGAAAAGGAAAAATGGAGCGGGTCGGATATGATCCTCCACGAGCTGGCCACTTCGAAGGAGCTTAACATCGGGAATGTCTCCGAATTCGCCTTTGACAAAAAAGGAATCTGGCTGGCATGGATCGTCGATGCTGAAGAAATGAGCGGGAACGGGATCCAGCTTCGAAACATGCAGACAGGAGTTGTCGTCTCGCTCGATAACGATAAAGCCGTCTACAAAAGGCTGAGCTGGACAGAAGAAGGAGATGGGCTGTCTGTCTTGAAAGGCAAAGAGGACGAAGACTATGAAGACAAGCTCTACAGCGTCATCGGGTTTACCAACTTCTCCAAAGGATCACCCCAGAAAATCGTTTATGATCCCAAAGAGGATAAGAACTTTCCAGAAGATATGACCATCAGCCCGAACAGGACTCCTGAATGGACCGAGGATTTTTCCGGAATCCTGTTCGGTATCCATGAGGCCAAGAAAAAAGAGGATAAGAAAGACAAGGAAAAGGAGAAAGAGGAAGAAGCGAAGGACAAGCCCAAAGAAGCTCCTGAGAAGGAGGAGCCAAAGAAAAAACCCTCACCCAAAAAGGAAGAAGAAGAGGAGTACCCTGACCTCGTTATCTGGCACTGGCTCGACAAAAGGCTTCAATCCATGCAACAGGTCCAGGAGAACAGGGATAAGAATTTCAGCTTTCTCTGCGTCTACCGGGTCAAAGAGCGAAAGTTCATCAGGCTCGCTGACGAAGAGGTGAGACAGGTGGTGGCAGCGCCCCAGCACCGCTGGGCGATCGGCCTCGACGACCGGGAGTATGAGCTGACGGGCAACCTCGAAGGCCGGCGTTACCAGGATGTCTATGTGATCGACTTGAAGACAGGAGACCGCAAGCTCACTCTCAAGAAATGCCGCTGGTACTTCGGTCCTTCTCCTGACGGAACGCACTTCCTCTATTATGAGGACGGTCACTACAATACCTATGACATGGCCACTGGGAAAAAATACAACATCACCAAGGACGTCCCCACATCTTTTATAAATACGGAAGATGACCACAACGTGAAAGACCCGCCCATTTATCCTTATTATTTCGGTTGGGTCAAAGACGGCGTTTCTGTTCTTCTATATGACAACTGGGATGTGTGGAATATCCCGGTCCATGGAGGCAAGGGAGTCAACCTGACCGTAAACGGGAAAAAGGAAGAGATCCGCTACCGAAGCCGTTACAGACTCGACCCGGAAGAGGAAGGGATAGACCTCTCCCTGCCGCTTTATATCAGCACCTATGGAGAATGGACAAAAAAGGGAGGAGTTGCCCGTGTGGACAAAGGGAAACCCGGAGCTAAAATACTCCTCTGGGATGATGCTCTTTTCTCCATTATGAAAGCCAAAGATGCCGAAGTCTACCTTTACACAAGACAAACCCATAAAGATTATCCTGATTACTATGTGACGGACAGCTCTCTCAAAAAAGGCCTGAAGATAACCGATGCCGGAGCTCAGCAGGAAGAGTTTCTCTGGTCATCGGGAAGCATGCTCCTTGATTACGAGAGCGCCAAGGGAGACAAGCTTCAGGCTGCCCTTTTCCTGCCTGCTAACTACGAAAAAGAAAAGAGCTACCCAATGGTTGTCTACATCTACGAAAAACTTTCGCAGTCGCTCCACCGTTATTTCACTCCCTCTGCCAACGGCTTCAATAAATCCGTGTACACGAGTAACGGGTATGCTGTGCTTATGCCGGATATTGTCTATAAGGTGAACGATCCAGGTATGTCGGCTGTCTGGTGTGTACTTCCCGCCATCGAAGCCGCGATAAAGACAGGAGTTGTGGATAGAAACAACATCGCCATCCACGGCCATTCCTGGGGAGGGTACCAGACTGCCTTCCTGATCACTCAGAGCGATATCTTCAAAGCCGCGGTGGCTGGTGCTCCGCTGACCAACATGATAAGCATGTACAGCTCCATCTACTGGAACACGGGTTCGGCCAACCAGCCTATTTTTGAGAGCAGCCAGGGACGGTTTGAGGGCGGCTACTGGGAAAATATCGAAGCCTACATGCGGAACTCGCCGGTCAACTTTGCCGCTAACGTGAAGACACCTCTCCTGCTTCTGCACAACGATAAGGATGGAGCCGTGGATTGGAATCAGGGGATCGAGTATTTCAACACGCTCCGGCGGCTCAAGAAGCCAGTGGTCATGCTCCAGTACAAGGGAGAGAATCATGGACTGCGTATACCCGCTAACCGCGAGGACTACACTATCCGGATGCGGCAGTTCTTCGACCATTATCTCAAAGGGAAGCCTGCTCCTGACTGGCTTAAAGAGGGCATTTCCCACCTCGAGATGAAAGACCACCTCAAGGAGATTGCCAAAGAGAAGAAATGACGGAATGAATCTGTGCTGCAAAACCTTTAAGGCTCAGATATAAAAATACTCCCTGCTGAACCACGGAAAAGAAAAAGGGGGAAACTGTTTAATTACCAGTGCCAAAACAAAAAAATTGGGGACTGTCCCCAATATTTGCCAATGTTTCCCACACTGACAAAATTTCACGCTATCTAGAGAATCTTATGAATTGCAGCTGATGGCCAGGAATGTTGAAAAGAGGGATGCTGGCTGTCGAGGCGCCAAGGTTTGGAAAAGGAAGCGGGGCTAAGGAGGATCCTCTCCAGCCAGCAAATTTGCTACCTTTATATTAACACATTTAGTTGCAGAATTACATCCAACGGGAGCGGTGCTGGCAAATTTATTTGTCTTTTCTTCCCTCTTGGCTTTCTTAGGTTATACTATAATTATATAATCTTCAAGCAATATTTTAAATTTTTTTTTAATAATTCAGACCGAATTATTTCAGGCTGCAGAATAAAGAGAGAAAAGCTTTTACTCGACCAGACGCAGAAAGTTCGGGTGCCCTCGCAAAGGATCCCATTGGGGGTCAAGCCTCAAAACAGGCCCGGAAATGATATTCCCAGCAGGGACGGACATCAGATACTCAAGCAAGCTGATGGCCTGCTCGTATAGCCCGACAACTTCATAAATCTCAGCCAAGCTCAGGATATACCGCGGCCCGCCGAAGGCATCTTTGGACACAGGATAAAGCTCCACGGCTCGAGTCCCCTCTCGAACAGCTTCATGCTCCATGCCCAGGTAGGCGTAAGCTAAGCCAAGAGCTGCATACAACCTTGCATCTCCTGGCCGTTCTTCGATGAGGCCTTCCAGAACAGCCCTTGCTCTCTCAGCATGCGTTCTCATTGAAGACAGCTCATTCATCGCATGATAAACAGAAGCATAAGCCAGGTCCCTGTGGAAAAAGTAGTAATTTTCTTCAAATGACTCATAGGGCAGGAAATCAAGTCGTTCGAGTATCTCCTGGTAATTCCGGTCAAACATGCCAATGTTGAACCACGTCACTTCAGTGACCTGGCTGTGGGGAAATGTGCCTAACAGGGCCCGAGTTTCCTGCGTATTTCCTCTCGCCAGATAAGGGATCCTTGCCTTGGCCAGTTGAGAATAGATCTTATCTGGCTCGATCATGGTGGCCCGGTCAAACCATTCCTCAGCTTCTCTATACCTCCGCAGACACATGTAGGAGAGCCCAATCTGATGGGCAAGATCAGAGGAGCGGGGATCTAACCTGAATTCTCTCTCGAGAGTTGCGAGAGATTTTTCCCACTCTCCCTGCCGCATTTGAATATAGCCGAGCAATACAAGTTTATAATTGGGCCGCGCTCTCCGAATGGACTCAAGTATCTCTGTTGCCTGTTCATAATCAAGGAATCCCCGGTAATAATAAAAGGCTAATGCTTCCTGAGCCTCAGGAAGGTCTGGATCCAGCTCCAGCGCCCGGTCCACAGCATCCTTGGACCTTGCCAGCCTCTCTTCTGTGTGGTCCATCCCTGAAAAGTACATATAGGAATGGATATTAGCAAGAGAGATGAAAGCCAGGGTGAAGTTTGGGTCGAGTCGAGTTGATCTTTCTAATGCCTCAATGGCCTGCTCGACATCCCGAATGTCCCACTGCTCCCAACCTTGCCCCACAAGCTCGCCTGCCCTCAGGTAAAGATCATAAGCCTCGAGATTAGGAGTGGGACGGGAAATAAGAGCTCTGCGTTCTGGCTCCAGGAGGGTAAGGTCCAATGCCTGGGCAACCTGTTCGGCGATCTCGGACTGGACAGAAAAGATATCCTGGATATTACGGTCATAGTGCTCAGACCAGAGCTGTGTATCGTCAGAAACCCTGACAAGCTGCGGAGTGACACGAACCCGGCTCACTCCCTCCGGACTTTTATCCCAACGCACAGTGCCCTCCAGCACATAATCCACATCGAGCTCATCTCCAATCTGCTTTGTCGTCTTATCAGTCAATTTATACTGGACAGCACTTGTTCGGGAAATGACATTAAGCCCGTAGATAGCAGCCAGGCGGCTGGTGATTTCCTCTGTAATTCCATCCGCAAAATATTCATCTTCAGGAAATCCCAGGTTCCTGAAAGGAAGAACGACCAGGACTTTTTCTGCTGGCAAAGGAAGAGTTGGCTCTCTTCCTCCAAAATACAGGATAGCGATGAAGACAGCACCAAGCACTAAAAAGAACGCTGCAATCAGCGCCCAGCGTCTTCTTAAGGTCCGGGTGATCTTTACGGGAGTGAAGTATTTTTTCTCCGGAAAGTCAGTCTCCTCAGCAGGGATGAGTTTCTCGACCTTTTCTAAATCAGCAATGACTTCTTCTGCGGACTGATACCTCTTTTCTTTATTCTTCTCCATGCATCTAAGGACTATAGTGTTCAGGTCAACGGGGACCTGAGTATTGAACTTTCTGGGTTCGGCGACCATTTCTGTTTTATGTTTGGCGGCAGTGCTGAGAGGTGTATCGCCCTTGAAAGGGACCTTTCCTGTCAGCATCTCGAAGAGAATCACTCCCAGAGAGTAGATATCCGAACGCTGGTCGATTTTATTCTTCTTTACCTGCTCAGGTGACATGTACTCTGGTGTCCCGGCAATCATGCCTGGTGTTGTCAGGGCTTTCGTCCTAAGGGAGTAAGCTAACCCGAAATCCATGATCCTGGCTTCCCCTTGTTTATCTATTATGATGTTACTCGGCTTTAAATCACGATGCACCACTCCTAAACGATGGGCTTCAGCCAGGCCTTCACATATCTGATGGGCTATATGAACAGCCGTTCCAATACTCAACTGTTTGGTCATCTTGACCAGACTTTTCAAATCCTTACCCGGGACATACTCCATGGTGATAAAGTGAGTGCCTTCCTCCTCGTTGAGGTCATACATGCGCCCCACATTCTTATGGACAATCTGCCGGGCAGATTTAATCCCGTTGGAAAAGCTCTCGACGGTTGTCTCATCTGCAGAGATCTCGGGTTTTATGAGCTTCAGCGCCACTTCTTCTTTGATTTTCTTATCTTCGACCCTGTAAACTCTCCCTAAACTTCCTTCACCAAGTTTTTCAATCACCTCATAGCGGCCGGCAAAAGTCATCCCTCGGGCTATCTCCTCCTTAGGTGTTTCGAGTGTTCCTGTGGGAATCTCGGAGATATCCTCAATGGAAGGCAGGGGTGTAGCACACTTGTTGCAGAATCGGCTTTGATCGGGATTATCAGAGTGACATTTAGGACACTTCATACTTATTTTAAGCCTGGCTGTCAGGCCCAAGAATATCAATTCA
The DNA here is from genome assembly GCA_029882525.1 of Candidatus Aminicenantota bacterium. Lineage (GTDB taxonomy): Bacteria > Acidobacteriota > Aminicenantia > Aminicenantales > Aminicenantaceae > SOIA01. The sequence goes on from JAOUKO010000075.1 coordinate 9,104, forward strand.
AACAGAAACAGTCAATTCAAATCGACGTCAAACAGGATCCCCCCGATTATTATTTATGATTATTTGAGAAGATGGCTGAAGGAGCCAATCCTCCTGAATTCTCTTGAAGCAGATGCTGGAACCTCGGAAAAGTCCGCAGCGGGTCCCACATCGCGTCGAGCCGAAGCAGCGGAACCGAGCTAAGCTGCCAGAGAAATTCAGCTGAGGGGACTGATATAAGGTATTCCAGCTGATCAATAGCCTTTTCGTATTCGCCGACCAGGGTGTAAATCCTGGCTAAGTTCAGAAGGTATAAGGGACCGTTGGCTTTGTCTTTGGATACCGGATAGAGGTTTACCGCCCGCTCTCCTGCTTGAATGGCTTCGTCGTTCCGGCCCAAATAGGCATAAGCCAAGCCGAGAGCTGCATAATATCTTGGGTCTGAGGGGTGCTCGATGATGGTTCTTTCCAGCGCGTTCCGCACCCAGTCCGCATGGGTCCTGACCTTCGACTCTTCTCCGAGAACATGATAGACAGCCGCATAAGCCAGGTCCCTATGAAAATAAATATGCTGTTCTTCAAACAAATCATATTCCAGGGAATCAAGCCGGGAAATTACCTCCTGGTATTTACGCTCCAGCATGCCGAGTGTAAACCACATGTAATCCGTCAACGGGTGCGAAGGCACTGCCTCCAGCAAGGCATGTGCCCTTCCCGTATCTCCGGCAGAAAGAACAAGAATCCCAGCTTTTTGTAGCTGAGCGGCAAGATGATCAGGGTTGATGGAGAGTGTGCGGTCGAACCATTCATCTGCCTGATCATACCTGCGCAGACTCATCAAGGCGCCGCCAATCTCGTAAGCCAGTTGGGAATAGCGAGGATTGAGAGCAAATGCCTTCTTCATCGTTTCCACAGCGAGCTCCCACTTACCCTGACGCCTCTGAATATAACCGAGCATGTTGGTGACGAAGTTAGGGCGGGCTCTCTGGATGGATTCAATCACCTCGACCGCACGGTCATAATCCAGAAATCCCCAATAATAATACAGAGCCAATGCCAAATGCGCTTCCGGGTTATCCGGTTCAATCTCAATGGCTCTTTCTGCTGCAGCTCTGGCTTCTGCCAGCTGTGTTTCAGTTCGGTCAGCTCCAAAAAAATACAGCCTCATATGGGAATTCGCTTCATTGATGTAAGCCAAAGCGAAGTTCGGGTCGAGCTGAAGCGCTCTCTCATACAGCTCTATGGCCTGCTCAAAATCCTGGGCATCCGACGACCTCCATCCCCTATCCTCATGCTCTCGGCCCTTGAGGTATAGATCATAAGCCTCGAGGCTTTCAGTGGGTTGAGAATACAATGCCCTGCGCTCCGGCTCAAGGATTTGAACATCCAGTTGTCTGGCAACCTGTTCCGCGATCTCGGACTGAACCGAGAACAGGTCCTCCATAATCCGGTCAAAGGACTCGGACCAGACCTGAGTGTCGTCGGAGACCCGGATGAGTTTGGGTGTGACCCGGACACGGCCTTGACCCCCACCATTTCGATTCCAGCGTACGGCTCCTTCGAGTATGTAATCAACGCCCAGTTCTTGGCCGATCTCCCTGATCGTCTTCTCGGTCTGTTTATACCGACTGGCGCTGGTGCGGGAGATGACTCCCAAGCCCTGCAATGCAGCCAGGCGGCTTGTGACCTCCTCGGTTATACCGTCAGAGAAATAACCATCTTCTGGGGGCCCTAAATTCTCAAAAGGCAGGACC
>JAOUKO010000076.1 GCA_029882525.1 Candidatus Aminicenantota bacterium
AGGCTGCGGGGAAGAAGGCTTTCAGCATGCCGATGGGATTTCTCAGCTTGATGGATGCCAACGGGATTCCGCTGGGGATTCACACCATGTATTCCTTTTCCGATTCCTCGGACCCGGATGATCCTCTTTATAAAGCCTACGGCAATTTTTTCACTCCGCCGGAAAGCTATAAGAGGTTGTTGGATGAATACCAGAAAGCCGAGGACAGATCCAGCGTGAGATGGGTTTCTGAAGATGAGGCGAAAACAGAAGCAAAGGACCTGATGCTCATCGATACGCTCAAGCATCGATTTCTCGCGGTCGCCTTCATGACTTCTGTGGAGGTCGTGGAGGCAGGAGTCATCGAGATGGATGAAGTGGACAAGCTCTGCCAGAATGCCTTTCTCTGGAAGGAAGGGCCCTTTGCCTTGATGAATAAGATGGGGATGATGGAGGTTATGCGGATTGTCACTGAAAGAATGGAGCTTTCCCACAGGAAAGAGATCAATTTCCCGATTCCCAGGATCCTGATCGAACAGGTTCAGAAAGGTGAGCCTTGGCCTCTGAAGCTCAATCCCATCATCTTAAGCGTGGAGCAGAATGGGCGTGCAGCGCGGATAATGATTTCCAATCCCAAGACTTCCAATGCGCTCGATAACCAGGTGTTTGAGAGGCTGAAAGCATCTTTTAAGCAGGCGAATGAGGATAGTAAAGTCAGAGTCATCATCTTTGATTCAGCTCCGATAAAGACCTTTATTGCCGGGGCTAATGTATCCTATTTCATAAGAGTCATAAGGGAGAGCAATTGGCAAGGTTTAAAGAAGGATGTCACTTTCTGGCATGACTTTGTCTTCCACGAGATGACCGGCGGAGGCAAGCCGAAGATCGCCATTGTGGACGGAGCAGCGATCGGTGGTGGCGCCGAGGTGGCGCTGGCCTTTGCCCTGGATCCTGATTCTATAGTAATCGCCACCGAGAGGACATCCTACGCGTTTCCCGAGGTCCGTCTGGGAATCTATCCTGGATTGAGAGGCACCTTGGCTCTTCCGCAGATTATCTACAAAGCTACGGATGATTCTGATCTGGCAGTGGCTCTGAGCCGGTATTATATCCTGGCCGGGGGGACGCCGATATCATCGCCGAGAGTATTGAAATATCTAGGCCTGGCTGACCTGCTTGTCCCAGCACGGAGAAGGGATGAGGTTGCGGAAAAGCTCGCTCAGGCCATAATGGATAATGACGGAAAATCTCTGACCCGGGAGCAGGTCGCTGCTTTGAAGGTCGAGGAGCTTCATTCAGAGCTCACTTTTGAAGAAAAGGAAGAGCTGCGCTGGATAAAGGATTTATTCTCGAAAACAGACTTAATCCAGGCTCTTCATGACTGGGCCAAGGGGCGAGGGGAGATATTTCTCTCCAATGAAGGCAAATCCTTTGCTCAGGGCATAGCGCGACAAGTGGCTGGTAATTCCGCTCATGCTGTGGACCTGGCGGACCGGATGATCAGGCGCGGCTTCGATGAGTTTCTCAAGAGAAAATCCATGGATGAGCTGGCTCGGTATGAACTGGACAATTATCTTGAGCAGGCCCTCCGGCATCCTGATGCCCTGGAAGGCTTAACAGCGTTCGTTGAGAGGAGGTCCCCTGGGTTCAAGCAAAGAATCCCGTCTTAGCAGGTCCATGCGCAGGATTGAGCATAGTAAAATGCATGGTATAATAAGGTGCCTTTTGAGGTCGTTTGTCATTGGTCGGCCGCAATGACAGATAATAAGAAGCTTACAGATTGAATTTTTAAATGATTACTCGTGAAAGAGGAGGATGAAATGGAATTAGAGGGAAAAGTCGCTCTTGTTACCGGAGGAAGCATGGGAATCGGCACAGCCATATCCCTTGAACTGGCCCAGAACGGAGCGGACGTGGCTTTGACCTATCGCCGCCACGGCGATGAAGCCAAAGCAATAGTCGAGAAGATCAAGGAAATGGGCCGCAAAGCAAAGGAGTACCAGGTGGATGTCTCTGACTTCGGTGCAGTTCAAAAACTGGTCAAGGCAGTCATGGAAGACTTTGGCCGGCTGGACATTCTCATCAACAATGCCGGGATGAACTGGGATGGCGTGGTCTGGAAAATGACCGAAGAGCAGTGGGATGCGGTCATCAATGTCGATCTGAAAGGAACGTTTAACTTTGTCAGAGCCGTGGCCCCGCATTTCAAAGAGAAGAAGGCAGGCAAGATCATAAACATCACATCCATCAATGGTCTTCGAGGGAAATTCGGACAGACGAATTATTCTGCGGCCAAAGCTGGCGCTCACGGGCTGACAAAAGCCGTAGCCAGGGAACTGGGGAAGTACAACGTGAACGTCAATGCTGTGGCACCGGGAATGATCCTGACAGACATGTACAAGGACCTGCCAGAGGAATTCAAGACAAAGGCGGCTGAAGAGACAGTCTTTAACCGCCTGGGCGAACCTGAGGACGTAGCCCATCTTGTCGCTTTCCTGGCTTCGGAGAAAGCGAAGCATATCACAGGCGAGATCATCAAGATCGACGGCGGCCAGTATATATAGGAGTCAGAGCGCAACATCAGACCATTGAGAGTCAACATTGGCGTTGGTATCCGACTCCATGCTTTTTAACAGGAGCTTTTATAAGAACACAAAGGGTCAAGCCTTAATTATGGACATCCTTGAGCTGAATTCAGCCTGTCCAAAGGGCATGTGTTTCTATCTGTGTTGTTACTGCAGGTGGATGTTCGATGTCGAGGCCTGATCCCATTACCAGAATGGAGGTCATGAATGGGAAAAGTCGCAATCATTGGTGTTGGACAGAGTGCCTTTGTCAGGGGATATCCCGGTTCCATCAGGGAGCTGGCCTTTGACGGATTCAAGGAGGCCCTGGAGGATGCTCAGATATCCGTCAAAGATATCGATGCCTCGATCATCTGCTCAGCACCCGAGTACGATAAGCAGCGTTCACCATCCGGCGTGTTCGCTGAATACCTGGGTTTGATCCCTCAACCCACCTGCTACCTGGAAAGCCTGTGCTCCTCGACCAGCATGGGCTTGAGGATGGCCTATTCGCTGGTCCAGTCCGGGCTGCATGATGTGGTGGCTGTATTGGGATTTCAGAAGATGTCCGAGATCTCCTCAGCCGAATCGCAGGAGAGGATGGGCAGAGGCGCGGATATCCAGTGGGAAAGTCCCTTCGGAACGATGATGCCGGCCTACTATGCCATGTTCGCCAAAGCGCATATGGAAAAGTACGGGACCACTCTTGAGGACATGGCTCTGGTCCGGGTGAAGTCCGCTACCTACGGTCAGGTCAACGAGAAAGCCCTTTTCCGCAAACCCGTGGCTGCGGAGAATTTCTCTGACCCTAACCACTTCATGTCCGGACCTGTCTCCAGCCCGCTCCGGGTCGGTGACTGCTGTGCCAATGCGGACGGAAGCTCATGTCTTATTGTGACCAATAAGGAAAAAGCCAAGGCCATGAGCAAGAAACCGATCTGGATCCTGGGGCTGGGCGCGGCGTCTGCCAGCGTGAACATGTCCGGAAGGGACCTATTCACGGGTTTGTCTGTGGCACGTCAGGCTGCAGAACAGGCGTATAAGATGGCAGGCGTGAATCCCAAAGACATCGACGTGGCTGAAGTCCACGACTGTTTCACGATCTCGGAAATCATGGCCTACGAGGACCTGGGTTTTGCCAAGCTCGGAGAAGGGAAGGAGCTGGTCAGGAATAAGGAGACTTACAAGGAAGGACGCATTCCGGTCAACGTGGATGGCGGGCTGCTGTCCAAAGGCCATCCGATAGGAGCGACCGGAGGTTCCCAGATCAGGACCATTGTCCTCGAGCTTCGAGGCGATGCCGGCGAAATGCAGGTTAAAAACCCGGAGATCGGACTCATACATAATATCGGTGGTGTGGGTCTCTACGGAGCAGTCACCATACTCGGGAGGTAAGAAATGAGTCAGAAAGAAAAAAAAGATATAGACGACCGCTTTAAAAAATTCGGGACAGTCAGCTTCACCTCTCTCACCAAGGTGAATGACTTTATCGATTACCTGGAAAAGGGCAAGGTCATGGGCACCCGCTGCAAAGACTGCGGCCAGGTCTTTTTCCCACCCCGGGCTAACTGCTACAAGTGCCTTTCCAGCAACATAGAATGGTTCGAAGTCGCAGGCAAAGGAAAACTCCTCACCTACAGCAAGTTGAAGTACGCACCGGTCGGGTTTGAGAACGACCTGCCTTACTCGATCGCTGTCCTGGACTACGGCGATTATAAGATCTTCGGCCGGATCGCCGGAAGCGTTCCTGAGGAGGAGATCAAGCTGGGAATGGAGATGAAGACCGTTGTCAACACGCTGCCCAACGGCCAGCTGAACTATGTCTTCGAGAAAGCCTAAGATAGGGGTTGCATCTCAATATTCGAAATTTATAAATTAACATAGGGATTGCATCTCAAGATTTGACATTTATAAAGAATTGGCGACCCAATAAATTCTCTGGTGTCATTGCGAGCGGAGCGTGGCAATCTCATAGAGGAAATGAAAAAAATTTCTTTTTCTTAGATTGTGTGTCCTGTTTCAAGTAAAGGAATCTTCCATACTTCTCTTCATGAAATTTCTATAATAAGAGTTCGCCAGCCTTCGCCTGCAATGACATCTAAAAGTGTTGTCTTATCATCGAATGTGGACAACTTTCTCCAGTTTTTCATTTTTTTATTGATTGAATGATTAATCTGATAGAAAATTAGACCATGTATATAACCGGAATCAGGGTTCACTCACCTCAGACTGTGGCCGAAGCGCTGGAGCTGCTCGCAGATTTAAAGAATGCCCGGATCCTGGCTGGTGGGACAGATATCCTGGTCGACTTGAAACAGGGACTGACCAAAGCCGGCGATCTGATTTCCCTCAAGAACATTCAAGAGCTCAAGGGGATCGAGAAAAAAGGGAAAACCATTCGGATCGGGGCCTTCACCACGCCTCAGGAGATCCATTCCAATTCTCTCATCAGACAGCATTTTCCCGCATTGGCCGAGGCAGCCCGGTCCATGGCCTCCGCCCAGATTCGCACCCTGGCTACGATCGGCGGCAATATCACCAGCGCTGTTCCCTCCGCTGACCTCCCCCCTTCCTTGATCGCGGCAGATGCGACAGCGGAGCTCCGCCGCGCTGAGTCAACGCGTGAAATACCTCTTTTTGAGTTTTTTGCGGGACCGAGAGAGACGGTCTGCCGGAAAGAAGAGCTTCTGGTTTCGGTCCGGATTCCATTGCCTCCCCCCTACACCGGGATTTCCTACAAGAAATTCACTCTCCGGGAAGCCAATGCCCTGGCTGTGGCCTCTGCTGCATCTCGGCTGACCCTGAAAAACAACAAAATGGAAAAGGTCACGGTCGTGCTCGGAGCGGTTGCCCCCACTCCCGTGCTGGCTAAAAAGACCGCCGGATTTCTTCAGGGGAAAACGACTTCCCAGAATTTATTCGAAGAAGCGGCCGCTCTTGCTGTGGAAGAAGGCAAGCCCATCTCGGATATCAGAGGATCGGCCTGGTTCAGGAAGGAATTGATCCGGGTCCTGACTCTCAGGAGCCTTGCTGAGGCCCTGGAGCGGGCGCTGGGAAAAACCGGAGAAAAAAAGAATTCGCTATGAATCAGGATAAAGAGCCCAAACGCATAGTTACCCTCAAGGTCAACGGCGAGGAGCATTTTGTGGCGGTCAGAGACGGTGAGACGCTTCTGGATGTCCTCAGAGACAGGTTGAGGCTGACCGGGACAAAAAAGGGATGCAATCTGGGCGTCTGCGGCGCCTGCACGGTGCTCGTCGACGGCGAGCCCCAGAACAGCTGTCTCCTCCTGGCATCGTCCTGCGAAGGGGCTGAGGTCACCACCATCGAGGGCATAGCTCAGGATGGAGAACTTCATCCCTTGCAGCGGTCTTTCATCCACCACGGCGCAGTCCAGTGCGGGTTCTGCACTTCCGGTGTGGTCATGGGTGCTTTTGCCCTGGTCAGGAAGAACCCTGACCCGACGGATGAAGAGATCAAGGAGGCCCTTTCCGGAAACCTCTGCCGCTGTACCGGGTACAAGCGCATACTTGAGGCTGTGAAGAACTGGAAAAAGTACCAGAAGTCAAAAGAACCTCCTTCTCATTCCTTTGACCTGGATAAATTCACCACTGTGGGAAGAAGCCTTCCCCGGGTGGATGCCGCTGATAAGGTCACCGGCCGGGCCAAATACACTGCTGATTACTATTTCGAGAACATGCTCTACGGGAAAATCCTCCATTCTCCCCTTCCTCACGCCCGGATTAAGAAGCTTGACACCGGACAGGCCGCCAGGCTTCCGGGAGTCAAGCTCATCCTCACTGGAAAGGATGTGCCGGACATCACTTATGGTGTCTCTCCGGCCCGCTATGACGAGCATGTCCTGGCCAAGGACAGGGTGCGGCATGTCGGCGATGAGGTGGCGGCTGTTATTGCCGTGGACGAGGAGACTGCGGAGAAAGCTTTGGGACTCATCAAGGTCGAATATGAGGAGCTCCCGGCTGTGTTTGATTCCCTGGAAGCCATCAAGGAAGGAGCTCCCCAGCTCCATGACCGATACAGGAATAACATCAACACCGTGGTCGACCATCATTTTGGCGACATCGAGAAGGGGTTTGCCGAGGCGGATCACATCCGGGAAGAGGAGTTCGTCGGAAACCATGTCAACCAGAGTCCGATCGAGCCTCATGCCTCCATCGCTTTCTGGCAAAACGAGGGGTCGACGCTTGTCCTCTATTCTTCCACCCAGGTTCCCCACTATGTCCACTACATGGTCGCCAGGGTGCTGGATATGCCTTTAGGAAAGATTCGCATCATGCGGCCGCCCGTGGGGGGAGGATTCGGCCAAAAAGCTGCCACCACTCCCCTGGATTTGATCACTTCTATCGCCTCGAAAAAGACAGGGAGGCCGGTCAAAATGGTCTACAGCCGCGAGGAGATGTTTTTGTACGGCCGCGGCAGACACAAGCAGCACATGAAGTTCAAGATCGGGGTGAAAAAGGACGGGAGAATCACCGCGGTCCAGAGCCGCATCTATCTCGACGGCGGGGCCTACACCTCCTTTGGGGTTATCACAGCCTATTATGCGGGAAGCATGATTCCGACGCTCTATCATCTTCCCAACTACAGATACGAGGGGTTCAGGGTCATGACCAACAAACCCGCCTGCGGGGCTATGCGCGGGCACGGCACACCCCAACCCCGTTTTGCCTTTGAAAGCCTGTTGAGCATGATCGCCGAAGACCTCGGCATCGACCCTATCGAGATCCGGCTGCGCAACGCCATGGACCCGGACACCCGGACCTGCAACGACCTCGATGTTCGAAGCTGCGAATTCAAAGCCACTTTGCAGGAAGTCAGGAAGAAGTCCGGCTGGGACCGAAAATACGGCAAGCTTCCCCCGGGTCAAGGCATCGGGATAGGCTGCGGAGGCTTTGTTTCTGGAGCAGGGTACGCCATCTACAGGGGGCAGGTCCAGCGTCACTCGGAGAAAAAGCCGGAGACGTTCGTCAAAAAGGCTGTCTTCCCTCATGCCAATGCCATCGTTAAGATCAGCGAAGACGGGACCGCGGCTGTCCTTCTCATCCAGGCCGCAGAGATAGGGCAGGGTTCATCCACTGTTCTCTCCCAGATCTGTGCTGAAACCCTGGGCATCAGCCTTGACCGGGTGCGCATCCGGACCGAAGACTCGGACATCAGCCCTCTTGACCTGGGAGCCTACTCTTCCCGCACCACCCTGATGGGCGGAAACGCTGTGACAATGGCCAGCAAGGACGTTCTTCAGAAGCTGTTCACCACTGCGGCCGGTATTTGGAAATGCGACCCTCAAGACCTTGAAGCCAGGGACAACAGGATCTTCCACAGGAGTGATAAATCCAAAGTCATCGACTGGGAAGAGACGGCCCGCCTGTATTTCAACGATAAAGGACCGCTGGTCGGCACAGGATGGTACAAGCCTCCGGAAGGTCTCGGGGGCGATTACAAGGGTGCGGCAGTAGGAACCAGCCCGGCCTATTCCTATTCCAGCTCTGTCTGTGAGTGCAGTGTAGATTTGGAGACAGGTAAAGTGAAAGTGGAAAGGTTCACCGACTATCATGACTGCGGCACACCGATCAATCCCCAGGCCGTGCACGGCCAGGTTGAGGGAGCGATCGTCATGGGCGCGGGCGAGACTCTGATGGAAGAGGTGAGGTATGGCGAAAAAGGGAATATCCTCAACCCCAACCTTCATGACTATCTGCTGCTGACCATCAAGGATTCCCCTGAGATCTTCAGCGGGATCGTTGACTCCTACGAGCCCGAAGGGCCTTACGGGGCCAAGGAAGTCGGGGAGGGAGCGACTCTGCCTGTCCTGGCTGCAATAGCCCATGCCATCGCTAACGCTACCGGAGTCTGGATCAAAGAGCTCCCGATAACGCCCGAAAGGATACTTAAAGCCCTTAAAGAGAAAAAGTCCTGACCGGATAGACGGCGGTTCAGCGAACAATCATCCTCTCCTGAACGTAAATGATAGTGATGTTGAATTGTTGCTTCTTTTATATTTTATGTGGAAAATTTCATGGGTAAAATACACAGAAATGGCATCGCTCCCTTCAGATTTTTAACGCCATTCCCGTGTATTTTACCCACATTATCTAGAAGAGAACCCTTTTTTAAAAAATTTTGTTTTAATTTAAGATGATAATGACCTTAAAAAAGAGATTAAACCTTTTGGCTGGTAGCGAGGTCTAACAATTAAAAAACAGAAGAATAACTGGATGGATGAGAATGAAGTCATTCAAAGATGTCAGAATTCCGATTTGAGCGCCTACAAAATGATCTATGACCGCTATAAACAGCCACTTTTGTCAACAGCCCTGCGGATGCTCGGCCAGCAGCAGGATGCAGAAGATGCAGTCCAGATGACATTCCTGAAACTCTACCGGGGTATTCAAAACTATAACTACAGTGCCAAGTTCAGCTCCTACTTGTTTCGGATTCTGATCAACGTCTGTTTTGACCTTGGCAGAAAAAAGAATCGAAGGAGCCGGATGAGCGCCCGGTTGTTTGAGACGGAAAAGGGCTCTGTCCGTTCCAGTCATGAGGAAAAAGTCCTGTTGGAGGAAGCCATCCAGGCGCTCCCGGAGAGGCAGAGGGCCTGCTTCATTCTGTACGCTGTTGAAGAGCTGAAGCAGGAAGAAATTGCAGAGGTTCTGGGCATCAGCCTCGGTGGAGTGAAATCCAATATCTATCATGCCAAGCTGCGGCTTCGAGCTGCTCTGATGAATTTTCGATTCCAGGAGAGCCCATGAGCTGCAATAAATTGAAAAGATACGAACTGGGGAAGCTCGGCGAAACCGAGTTCGAGCGACATCTGGAGACGTGCTCTTCCTGCCAGGAGCGGATGGAGCAGGACACCCGGTTGATGGCTCTGTCCCGGTCCTTGAAGAGACCGGCCGAGCCGTCTCATCTGTGGGATCGGATAGCAAAGAGTCTCGAGGAAGAACAGCAAAAAGAGCTGAGCTCCGGAGTGATGCGTCCTCGATGGCGTCCGCTCTGGTTGTTGCCGGCCGCAGTCGTGGTCCTGTTGGCGGTGGTTATCGGGCTCTATTTTTTTATTGAGCCCGGAACTCAAAAGTCAGGCTTGCTGGCCGACTCCGCTCTGGCCAGGGTGGAGAAGAAAGAAAATGAGTACGTTAAAGCCATCGATGGACTGGAGCAGCTTGTCCTGCCCAGGATGGCGGACATGAACCTGGAACTGACGCTTCTCTACAGAGACAAGCTGGAGACCATCGATGACCAGATCGAGCAGTGCAGGGAAGCACTGGCTGAGAACCCGGCCAACGCCCACATCCGGCGCTATATGCTGGCCGCCCTCCAGGATAAGAAGCAGACACTCATGGAAATACGGAAAACTCAGAAGAACATCCAGGAATAGGAATATTGGAATAGATGAATAAGGACGGCTTCATGCCGAGAATATACGTGCCACAATCAAAGGAGAAATCATGAGAAGAAAGACACTCTTCAGTTTAGCTTTAATTCTTCTGGTCGCAGTCTTTTTTGCGCAGAATCTTCAAGCAAGTAAGAAGATTCTTTCCCGGAACATCAAATCCAAGGCATTCACGGAAAGCATAGCTTCAGCTCCGGGGAGGACTCTCACCATCGACAGGACCCGCGGCGACCTGACCATTACCGGAACAGACGGAAATGAGATCATTGTCAGGGCGGTGGTCGAGGTCGGGGACAGTGATGAAGAATTCCTGGAGGAATTCCTGGCCCGGACAGAATTGGTCCTTGAGCCATACCGTCAGGGCTTTCGGCTGAAATTGCGGTCGCCCCGAGATGAGGATTTGGATAAGGACGAGAGTGATTTTGCCCGGATTCTTCGACAGGTATTCAGGAGCGGAAGATTCCGGTTCTCGATGTCGACCAAGATAGATATCCAGGTTCCATCCAAACAGTCTCTTCACATCGAGAACGCCTACGGCGATATCAAAATCAGGGACATCACAGGGAATTTATATGTCGCAAACCGGTCCGGTGAGGTAAACATTCAGAACTGCGGCGGGGAGCTGGAACTGGAGAACAGTTATGCTCTGGTCGAAGTCATAGATTTCAGCGGCCCGGTCGTGATCAGCAACAGCAGCGGTGCTGTTGTGCTGAGCAATATCGGGGGGAAAGCTGAGGTTCGAAACAGTTATAAGTCTGTGGATTTCGACCAGATTGGGGGTCCCCTAACGGTTCGGTCTCACAGCAGCGATGTCCGTGGCAGGGATGTCCAGGGCGATTGTGAGATCACCACCTCCTACAAAGAGATCAAGGTGAGT
>JAOUKO010000077.1 GCA_029882525.1 Candidatus Aminicenantota bacterium
TCGGGCTCGTGCTCGATACAATCGATTCGGTTTACATCGCCGGCGGGTTCGGACAGCACTTGAACGTCGAGAATGCGGTTCGGATCGGGCTTCTGCCCGATATTGCCCGGGATAAATTCCACTATATCGGGAACAGCTCCCTTCTCGGTGCCTACCTTATCCTGATCTCAGAGAAAAACAGAGGCCTTGCGGATGAAACCGCGGACAACATGACCTATATTGAATTGAACACGGAGCCTGACTACATGAACGAGTACACAGGAGCCCTTTTCCTTCCGCATACAGATATAAATTTATTCCCCTCTGTTAAAAAATTAATATAAACCCAACCTTCCCGCATAAAAAACACAGAAAAGGCAAAAAGGGGCCTGGCCCCTTTTTATGGGGACTGTCCCCAATTTTTATTTCCCCTTTTTTAGACTTTCGGAGTCCTTCCAGTCCGGATAATCGCTCAAATAATCGTCCACGGCCAGGGCAGCCCTCACGCCTGTCCCCACTGCAGTGGCTATCTGCTCCGGACAGGCGTCGGTGGCGTCTCCGGCAGCGAAAATCCCGGGCTGGTTGGTGTCCATCTTCTTTCCGACCTTGATCTCCCCCCATTCATTCAGCTCCACCAGTTCCTTTACGAATTCGGTGTTGGGGTCCATCCCGATGGAGACAAAAAGGCCGTCAACCTTTAAAGTGGACGTTGCATTGTCCTTAACATTCCTGAGGGTAAGGGATTCGACCCGGTTCTCTCCGTTTACCTCATCGACTGCAGAATTCCAGAGGACTTCTATCTTTTCGTTGGATAAGATTCTCTCCTGGAGGATCTTTACCGCCCGGAGTTTATCCCGGCGGTGGATGAGCTTCAGCGAGCGGCAGAATTTGGTCAAAAACAAGGCCTCGGTAAGGGCATTATCCCCTCCGCCGACAACCGCGATGTCCTTATCCTTGAAGAAGGCTCCGTCACAGGTTGCGCAGTAAGACACTCCTTTCCCTATCAGCCTGGCCTCTCCTTGAAGCCCCAGCCGGCGGTAGTTGGCTCCGGTGGCGATGATCACAGTCCTGGCGGGATATTCCCCCTTATTTCCCACAACATGCCAGAGTTCATTCTGCTTCTTGACCTCCTTGACTTCATCGGTCTCGATCTTTGCTCCAAACTTCTCGGCCTGTTTGCGGAACTTCTCCATCAACTCGAAGGGAACGACTCCCTCCGGAAAGCCAGGATAGTTCTCGACCCAGTCGGTCATCAGGATCTGACCCCCGGGCATTCCTTTCTCCAGGACAAGGGTTTTGAGCCTGGATCTGCCCGTGTAAACGGCGGCTGCCAGGCCTCCCGGACCTGCCCCTATAATGACAACATCGTAAGGTTCCATCAGAGGTGTTTCGTTAAGACGTCTTCTATTTTTTTCTGGGGAACCGCGCCGATGATGGTCTCTTTTAACTCGCCTCCCTTGAAGAGAAGAAGCGTGGGGATGCTCATCACGCTGTAATTCGCAGCGGTTCTTGGGTTCTCATCCACGTTGAGCTTGACGACTTTCAGCTTCTCTTTGTAGGCTTGCGCAATATTTTCCACTGAAGGCTCAATCATCCTACAGGGAGCGCACCAGACTGCCCATAGATCCACCAGCACGGGAAGCTCATTCTTGAGAACTTCCTGTTCAAAGTCATCGTCAGTCACATTTGCTATTCCTTCAGCCAAGTTAACCTCCTCGTTTTATTGCCAAAGCACTATGATAGAGCTTGGCATACTTTCTTGCTGAGATCTGCCAGGAAAAATCCTCCTGCATGCCTGCCAGCATGATCTTTTCCCAGAGCTCAGGCTCCGCGTAACAGCTCAGGGCCATTTTAACGGCCTTGAGGAAAGCCTGAGATGAATATTCCTTGAAAACAAAGCCGGTTCCCTTCTGCGTTTTTAGGCTAAAAGGCTTCACCGTCTCTCTCAAACCGCCGGTTGCCCTGGCCACCGGGACAGTGCCGTACCTGAAGCTGTAGAGCTGAGTCAAGCCGCACGGCTCGTACAGAGAGGGGATGAGGCATATGTCCGCGCCGGCAGCCACCTTATGGGTCAGACCGGGGCTCAAATCGAATTTGACTCCCATTTTCCTCGGATACTTTTTCTGCACCGCATCCAGCATGTTCTCATACTTCTCATCCCCTTTTCCGAGGACGACAAGCCGCACCCTGAGCTGGATCAGCTCTTCCATGGCCTCCAGCAGTATATCCAGTCCCTTCTGGGAGCTCAGGTAGGAAATAAAACTCAAAAGGGGAGTCCGGGGCGATGCGGAGAGCCCGAACTCCTGGAGCAGGTCACGCTTGCACTTCTTCTTGCCTTTAAGGTTGGAGGCTGAATAATTGGCGATGATGTAGGGGTCTTTTTCCGAGTTCCAGACCTCGTAATCAACGCCGTTGCGGATGCTGTAAAAGATATTCTTACGGTTCCTTAAAATCTCCTCCACTCCCCAGCCGTTTTTCTCTGTCTGGATCTCCCGCTTATAAGCGGAACTGACGGTGTTGAGCACATCGGAGAAGATCACTCCGGCCTTGAGGAAATTGAATTGTCCGTTGAAGGAAAGCTGGCTGGGCGTGAAATAATTCCAGTTCAGACCAGTCAGAGCCAGTGACTCGGGAGGGAATTCCCCCTGATAAGCCACGTTATGAAGAGTAAAAACCGAAGCTGTATTTTTGAACAGGCCTTTATTCAAGTAATGAGTTTTGAGGAAGACGGGAATCAAGGCCGTGGGCCAGTTGTTGCAGTGGATGATATCCACGGGCATTTTAACTTCGAGCAGGTACTCGAGCACAGCCCGGTTGAAGAAGACGAACCGTTCATCGTTATCCAGATATTCGCCTTTACCCGTCCCGTAGACATCCTCTCTCCAGAAATGCCTGGGACTATCGATAAAATAGACGTCGCATTTCCCCAGCTCGGCTTTGTAAACACTCCCTTTGACCTTTTCTTCTCCCACGGGGACCAGAAGTTCTTTCATCACGCATTCCAGGGGAAGAGACTCGATCTCCGGCCTCCTGTACTTGGGCATGAAGACGGACACTTCCATCCCCAGATGCGCAAGGTACTTGGGCAGGGAAGAGGCGACGTCAGCCGATTCCCCTGATTTGGCAAAAGGAGAGATCTCGGCTGAGACGTAAGAGACATGAAGTTTCTGGTTCATCGGAGGAATTAATATTAATGGGAGGCTCAAAAAATGTCAAACTTACAAGAAATGGGGACAGACCCCAATTTTTACCGTTCGCCCCAGCCGAGCTTCTCCTGAACCAGGTCAAAGTAGTTTCTCTTGGGAGAAGAGATGAGATGGAGCTCGAAAGCACAGCAGCTGATCTCCACCACATCGTTCTTGACCATCAAGTCGCCGCGCTGGCCGTCAAGGGTGAGGTAGACCTCTTCTCCGGAAGTCAGCAGCTCGATCTTGATACAGGACTCCGAGGAGATGACCATGGGGCGGAAAGAGAGAGTATGGGGACAGATGGGAGAAATGATGACGGCCGGCACATAGGGCTGGATGATGGGCCCGCCCGCAGCCAGAGAATAGGCTGTCGACCCTGTCGGGGTGGAGATGATTAGACCATCCGACCGGAGGGTAGCGATCCCTTTGTCATCAATCCAGATCCGGCACTGGATCATCCGGGCCAAAGCGCCCTTGTTGATGACAACATCGTTCAGGCAGTAGTAGGACTTGTTTTTATGCCTGGCTTCGAGCATCCGCCTGGAGCTGATGACTGTCTCGTCGCCGCCTAAAAATGCATCAAGGGTCAAATAGACCTCATCCAGGGGCACCTCAGTCAGGAAGCCCAGGCTTCCCAGGTTGACTCCCAAAACTGGCACATTCTTCTGGGCAGCCAGGTGGGCAATGCTGAGGAGAGTCCCGTCTCCGCCCAGAACAACTATTAAATCGACCGCTGCCGGCAGTTTCTCTCTGGGCACGCCTTTATCTTTCTTTAGCTTCCGGGCTGCTTCCTGCTCCAGCAGGCATTCCATGTTTTTCTTCTCAAAATACTGGATGAGCTCGTCCAGAATCTTGCCCACATCAGGAGCGTGCGGCTTGATGACAAATCCCACGCGTTCAATCTTTCTCATTTCCCACCGCCTCCTCGATTATACTCCGAACCTCGTCCTGACTCAACGGTCCATCAGTCAGGGTCAGATAAACAAAAAACTCGCGGTTTCCTTTCTGGCCCCGGGTGGATGACCGGATCACTCCTCTCGTCCCAAAGCCCATCTTTTGCGCCTCAACGATGGTCTTATTTAACACCTCCAGATGGACGGCCGGGTCCCTGACGATCCCTTTTTTCCCCACCCGGCCCCTTCCGGCTTCGAACTGGGGTTTGATGAGAGAGATGAGCTGGCCATCGCCCAGGAAATCTCCCACGGCCGGCAAAACCTTGAGCACTGAGATAAAGGACAGGTCCATGGTCACGATCTCCGGTTTATGGTCGAAGTCGCTTCTGGTGAGATACCTGGCGTTTTTCTCGATGCAGACGACACGGGAATCCCCCCGCAGCCGCCAGTCCAACTGGCTGATATCCACGTCCACCGCATAGACCATCCTTGCCCCCCTCTGGAGTAGACAGTCGGTGAACCCCCCGGTGGATGCTCCCAGGTCAGCAGCCACCTTGTCTTTGACTGAGATGCGGAACGCTTCCAGAGCCTCCTCGAGCTTCAAGCCTCCCCGGCTGACATAAGGAATCTTCTCTTTGAGGGAAAGGTCCAGGTCAGCAGGAATCATCTGACCCGGCTTTTCGATCCTCTTTTCCCCGGAATAGACCAGGCCGGCCATGATCAGGGCCTGCGCTTTTTGGCACGTCTCTGCCAGGCCGCGGCTGACGATAACCTTATCCGCTCTTTCTTTTTTCATCGCTTAAACAAAATGGGGTCGCATCTCAACATTTGACATTGTCCATTTCCTTGATTCTTCCACAGCTCGCAATCCATGAAAACAATTCTTCAATACTTAGGAGCAGGTCTCGGGATAAGATTTTTATGAGGTCAGGCCTTGTTAAGAACTCGGGACTCAAAACATGATTTCTGTTCTAATGAAAAAGAGATTAATAAGGCCACCCTTTTTCTTATCCTGAGGCATAGTCCCCTTTCGAATGTCAAGACCTGGCCCCTTCAAATCTAACAATATTCAGAAATGTCGAATGTTGAGATGCGACCCCAAACTATTCTTTGAAAAAGGCTTTAATCTGTTTGCAGAGGCCTTCTTCATCCAGCATAAACTTCTTCTTTATGTGTTCAACTTTTCCCATCGGATAGATCTCCAGAGGGATTCCTATGCTTTTGAACCGGATGTCGAACTTGTTCTTCCTGTCCAGAAGCTCCCGCACAGCGCTCCCGAATCCGCCGGCCGTGATCCCTTCTTCGGCAGTGATGATCACTCCGCTGTTTCGGGCAAAGCGAAGGATCATCTTCTCATCCAGGGGCTTGACAAACCGGGCATTGACCACAGCCAGGCTTATTCCTTCCTTCTCGAGCTTCTCGGCAGCAGCCAGTGCGGGATGAACCATGCTGCCCAGGGCAAGGAGGAGATTCTGCCCCTCTTTGAGAAGCTCGCTCTCTCCCGGGCGAATCACCTTGAATTTTCTGTCCAAACGCACACCCAATCCTTTGCCTTTAGGAAAGCGGACGGCTGTCGGATGCGCATAGGAGAGAGCGGAATGAATCATATGCTGAAGCTCATTCTCATCCTTGGGAGCCATGACGATCATATAAGGCAAATGCCTCAGGTAAACGATGTCGTTCACACCCTGATGGGTGGGCCCGTCATCCGGTACGATCCCAGCCCTGTCCAGGGCAAAAACAACCGGGATATCCATCAGGCAGATATCATGATAAAGCTGGTCATACGCTCTCTGGAGAAACGTGGAATAGATAGCCACCACCGGCTTATACCCGCTCACGCCCAGTCCCGCGGCGAACTCCACCGCGTGCTGCTCGGCGATGCCCACATCAAAAAACCGCTCCGGAAACCTATTCCCAAAATCAGCCAGCCCGGTCCCATCGGGCATGGCCGCAGTTATCGCCATCACCTTCTCATTCTTTTCGCCCAGTTTGAGCATCGTCTGTCCGAACACCTGGGAAAAAGTCGGCCTCTGGTTCTTAACGAGAGGCTCTCCGGTCCCGATATCGAAAGGACTGGCGCTGTGAAACCGCTCCGGATTCTTCTTGGCCGGGGCATAGCCTCTGCCTTTCTGGGTCACACAGTGAATGAGCACGGGCCCGCTGTAGGATTTGGCCCTGTTAAAAACCTCGATCAGCGAGCCGATGTTGTGTCCGGATACAGGACCGACATACTTCACTCCGAGCTCTTCGAAGACGAGGCCGGGAAAGAATGTCTTTTTGACCGCCTCCTCCACTGCGCCGCCCACTTTGATCATGGGCTTTCCCACGGCCGGGATAGTCCTCAGGATGGACTTCACCAGGTCCTTGATCTTCAGATAATGCTGCTCGGACACGATGTAAGACAGGTACTTGGACATGGCCCCGACGTTATGGGAGATGGACATCTCGTTATAGTTGAGGACGATGATCAATTTTTCCTTAAGATGACCGATCTGGTTTAAAGCTTCCCAGGCGATACCTCCGGTCAGGCTCCCGTCTCCGACAACCGCCACCACATTATAATCGTCTTTCTTTTTATCCCGGGCGATGGACATCCCGAGGGCGGCGGAGAGAGCTGTGGAGGCATGGCCTGTGTCATAGACATCGTACTCGCTTTCCCTCCGGCAGGGGAAGCCGCTCATGCCGTTATACTGGCGGAGGCTGCCGAACATATTCTGTCTTCCGGTCAAGATCTTATGGGGATAGCACTGATGGCCGACATCCCAGATGATCTTGTCCCGCGGTGCATCGAATGCATAATGGAGGGCAAGGGTCAACTCGACCACTCCCAGGTTGGATGAGAGATGCCCGCCGGTCTTGGAGACAGTATCAATGATCAATTTTCTCATCTCTTTGGCCAGCTTGGAGAGATCCCTCCCCTTGAGTTCCTTTAGGTCTTTCGGACTTTGGATCCGGTCAAGCAGCTGATTCATTTTCCCTTTTTCCCCTTTAATTCCAGAAGTTTCGAAGCCAGCCAGTGAAGCTCCTCCGACTCTATCGAAGCTTCATTCAGCGTGTTCCGGGCGGCATCGACAAAATCTTTCAGCCTCTTTTTTGAGGTCTCCAGGCCGAAAAGGGAGACATAGTTGGGCCGGAAAGGTTGGCCATCCTGCTCATCTTCACCGGAATCATGGATGTCATCCCTGACCTGGAAGGCCAACCCGATATTCCTTCCGTATTCAACGACGGCTTCAAGCTCCGGACCATCCGCTCCGCCAAGAATAGCGCCAGTCTTCACCGAAGCCGTGATCAGGCCGCCGGTTTTCTTCAGCATGAGTTCATGGATAGTATCCTCTGTCAGGTCTTCGCGGGAAAGGCTGATATCCATGAGCTGTCCGCCGATCATCCCCTTGACCCCGGCGTGGCGGCTGATCTCCTTCAGGACCTGTTCTTTCCGGGGCAGGAGGCTGTCCCCGACAGGAGCCTGGGCGATGACCTCAAAAGCCAGAGTCAGCAGGCCGTCTCCGGCCAGAAGGGCGATGTCCTCGCCGAAGGCTTTATGGCAGGAGGGCTGGCCGCGGCGGAAGTCATCATCATCCATCAAGGGCAGGTCATCGTGGACCAGGGAATAATTGTGGATCAGCTCCAGGGCGCAGGCAAAGGGCAGGAGAATGTCCCGGGAAGCACCGAAATACTCCCCGGATGAGAGAGACAGAAGAGGCCTGAATCTTTTTCCGCCGGAGAGCACAGCGTAGCGCATCGCCCTGAACATGAGGGAATCCTCCTCATTGAGAAGGCGCTCCAGCTCCCGCTCCACCGCCTCTTTTTTCTGTCTGAGCCTCTCTTCAACGTTCATCGCTCAATCCAAATTCTCAGCCATTAAAACGAATACATCATTGATTGACATTCCTATTTATCACTATCAGGGCAGCGGAGCAATCCTAAAGTAAAACATGTCATGCGAGCGCAGCGCGGCAATCCCTTCCTTTTAGTGTCATTGCGAGCCCAGCGTGGCAATCTCGTAGGGATAAAATGCACTTATTCTTATGAGATTGCTTCGCTTCGCTCGCAATGACAATTAGGGCATCCTATCCACAAAAATTTATATCATCTTCATTAAAAAAGGGGCCTGGCTCCTTTTTAAAACAAATTGGGGACTGTCCCCAATTTTCATTTAGAAAGGAAGCTCCTCATCTCCTTCCGGTTCAGAGGGTTCCTCCTCTTCTGAAGAGCCTTCCTCCTCCGGAGGAGCCGAATCTTCGCCGGCAAGGTCAAACGGTTCCTCCTTGATCTCTCCTTTCTCGTCTTTGAGAAGGATGCTGACCTTTTTCTCGGCTTTCTCCAGTTCCTCCCTCAGGAACCGGGCCAGCTTGACTCCCTTCTCGAACAGGGAAAGCGACTCGCTCAGAGAAAGCCCTCCCTTCTCCAGTTTCTCGACGGTCTTCTCCAAATCTTCCAAGGCTTTTTCAAAGCTTTGCGTCGCCATGTTTTCTCCTTTATAAAAAATGGGGGGCTATCCCCGGTTTTCACTCAGTTTCATCTCTATCGACGCGGCTCTCGATTCGCCTGGCCGCATCCACATCCTTGACCAGGCAGGTGAACTCTCCTTTAAAGAAAGAAACCGTCATCTCCTTGTCTTTCTCCACCTCGTCAATCCTGCGCACCAGCAGCCGGCCGCCATCCTTCCAGCAGAGGGCGTAACCTTTTTTCAGTATATTCAGGGGGCTCAGGTTATGCAACTGGGCTGACAGCGTCTCCCAGCGGGCCTGGAACTGCTGAAGCATCCCCTTCAGGATATTGCGGATCCTCTCCTCCAGGAGAACAGCCCGGGATTTGTCCTCAGAGATCTTCTGCTGCATGGTTCTGATCGTGTTCCAGGCTTTCATCTCCAGTTCATCGACCTTCTGCTCAAGGTTCAGGAGGCTGATCTTCATGTTCTGGAAGGCCCGGTGATGGGCCAGGCTGTAGACCTCGTGCCTGCGCTCCTGGAGGAAGTATCTCTGGTGATGGACCATTCTCTTCTCGAGGTTATCTATTCTCTCCCTGAAGGATTCCTCCTTCTCGATCACCATCTCTGCAGCCACAGAAGGGGTCGAAGCCCTTATGTCGGCTACAAAGTCGGAGATCGTGAAATCGACCTCATGCCCCACGGCTGAGATAATGGGGACCGGACAGCGAAAGATCGCCCGGGCCACCTTCTCCTCGTTGAAGGCCCACAGGTCCTCCATCGACCCCCCTCCGCGCCCGACGATGACGACGTCCATCCCGGCCAGCTGGCCCAGGTAATCGATGCCCTCGACAATCTCCTCTGCCGCACCCTCGCCCTGGACCTTGACCGGATAGACGAGAACGTGGAGGCGGGCAAACCTTCTTTCCAGGGTTCGGATGATGTCCACGATGGCCGCTCCTCTGGGAGAAGTGACCACTCCAACCTTCTTGGGAAGAAGGGGCAGCTTCTTTTTCAAGGCGGGGTCGAAAAGGCCTTCTTTCCTTAATCTATCCTTGAGCTGCTCAAAGGCCAGCTGCAGGGCTCCTTTGCCTTTGGGCTCGAGAAGCTCGACCACGAGCTGGTACTCACCCCTGGGCTCATAGACATTGATCCGGCCCCGGGAGACGACCTGGAGCCCGTCCTCAAGCTCGAAAGGGACCTGCCCTGCTTCGGAGCGAAACATGACCGTGCGCAGCTGGCTCACCTCATCCTTCAGCGTAAAATACAGATGACCGGACTGATGGCGGTGGAAATTGGATATCTCGCCCTCGACCCAGAGCAGCGGAAAAGAGCTCTCCAGCTCCATCTTCACCATCCGGGTGACTTCAGAGACGGTGTAGATCCTGTCCGGTTTGACCAGGCTATCCATCTCCATCTTCTTCCTCGGCAATAAACACTCTTTTGATGGAAAGGGCTTTCCCCGTCCTGGCGTCGACTTCCACAAAAAGGGAAGAGAAGAATATCCCCTCCTTGGACGGCTCAAAGCGCTGAGGACGCGCCGTCAGGAATCTCTTCAAGGCCTGGTCTCGGCGGAGCCCGATAACGGAATTATAGCCGCCGACCATGCCCACGTCTGTGATAAAAGCTGTTCCCTGGGGAAGAATCCTCTCATCCGCAGTCGTCACATGAGTGTGAGTCCCGACCACGGCGGAAACCTTTCCATCCAGATGCCAGCCCATGGCCTGCTTTTCCGAAGTCGCCTCCGCATGAAAATCGACGATGATCACAGGAGTGATGGCTTTGAGCTTCTCGATCTCCTCATCCGCCTTCCTGAACGGACAATCCACCGGCTCCATGAAGACTCTCCCCTGAAGATTCAGAATGGCTACCTGCCTGCCGCTTCTCGTCTCGAACACGTGCGTCCCTTTTCCCGGGTTGCCGGGCGGATAATTGGCAGGCCGGAGCAAACGCGGTTCTTTCTGGAGATAGACGAGCGCCTCCTTCTTGTCCCAGATATGGTTTCCGGATGTCAGGACATCGACCTCGGTCAACAACTCCTTGCCGACTTCCTCCGTGATCCCGATCCCCCCGGCAGCATTCTCGCCGTTGGCGATGACAAGAGAAGGAGAATATTTCTCGATGACTGAGGGCAGACATTTTTTGAGCGCTTTCCGCCCCGGCCGTCCGATGATATCCCCTAAAAACAAAAAGCTGACTTTATCTGGCATACTCCACAGCTCTCATCTCGCGGATAACAGTCACCTTGATCTGGCCCGGATATTCCAGCTCGTCCTTGATCTTCTGAGCGATCTCTTTGGCAATCACGGCTGCTTTCTCATCGGAG
>JAOUKO010000384.1 GCA_029882525.1 Candidatus Aminicenantota bacterium
ACAATGGGCTTCGGATGGAAAGGAACCGTCGCCGCACTTCTCAATTGGGCCAGATGTTTCCCTCATAGATGCTTCCATATCCCAAGGACCTCTCCAGTGAGTAATTTAGGCCAGTTATTTAAAAATCTAAACATAGTATAAGGATTGAGTTCATCATTCAAATGTGCGAAGATGAATAATCAATGTCATGAAATCTTTCAAGAGGAGACTCATGAAGCCCGGTAAATTTCCGCTGATTCTGATTTTGACCGTGTTTCTGGTTTCTTGTGCCTCGTCTCAAGCCAGGATAGAAAAAAAGCGCGCCAAGGACCTCCAGGACCAGTATGAGCTGGCTCTGGTGGCCATGAAGTACAGTATGCCTGACGAGGCCATAAGATACTTGAACAATGCCCTTTCCTTAAACCCTAACCATCAACCTTCGTACTTTCTTCTTGGCTTGGCTCACTCTCAGAAAAAGAATTACAAAGAGGCGGCGGCTGCTTTTGAGAAAAGCCTGGAGCTGAAACCGGATGATGTCGAGGCGCGTATCAGGCTGGGCGACGTTTACCGGCAGATGGGCCTCTCCGAAAGAGCCGGGGAGGAATACAAAAAAGCGTATGCTCTCGATGAGAGCTCTGTTGCCGGCTTTAACCTGGCTCTGTTGAGTTATGAGCAGGATAAGCTCGACCAGGCCCTGGAGTATGTCCGGAAATCGATCCAGAAAGGGAATCATTCTGTTGATATTTATAACCTCCAGGGCGTTATTTTGAACAAGCTTTGCCGGTACCCCGAGGCTATCGAGAGTTTCCAGAGTGCCTTGAAAATCGATCCCAACCACGCTGTCGCATCTATCAACCTGGCGGTCGCCCACATCAATAATAATGAGCTCAACAAGGCCCGGGAAGTTCTTTCCAGGATCCTGCCCTTTGTTCAGGACCAGCAACTCAAGGATAAGATTACCGAGTACTTAAAGAAGATCAAAGAACTGTCCAGAAAGGATTGATAAGTTTAGATCTGCTGTTGATCAGGCGTGAGCGAATCTGGGCTAGAGAGCTCAGCTCTTTTTATCCTGCTTGAGCATGAAGCAGCCGAAAACCCCGCCTGCAGTGCTTCCGGGATGAGCCTGGAACTTGACTGTGACCTTTTCCTTTCCCTCTGTCAGTTCCGCCGGGATCTTGTAGGTGACATCGAAGAAATCACCCGGAAAGTTGACGTTGACCACCTGGGTCGCGATTTTTTCTCCGTCGATGAGGATATCGAAATTCCGCCCCAGGCCACTCCCCCAGTAGGTGCACATCAGGGTCATCGGCTGGCCGGGGAGGACTTTGAGTTCATAGCTGAACCAGCCGCCGTTAGTGGCATGACGCCAGCTTTTGCCTCTGTGTCGTCCGGAAGCGCTTCTTTCTGACTGGAGGTTGTGCTCCTGTTCGGAGCCTCTATCCCCGATTCTGACCGCATCGACAGTCAGCTCCAGGAGCATCTTCTGTTTTCTGGCCTCTTCGGCAGCCCGGGCTTGCTGTCTGGCCTCGTAGTCCTGCCACTCCTTCTCGTTGAAAAGCCGCCAGTGGATGGCGTAGCGCTTATTGAAGAGCTTATAGAAAGGAATCAGAGTGACTTCGTCCGGCTTTCCGGCATTGACTGTGTGGAAAGTGAGCGGCGATCCTTTGACAGGCTGGATCCAGGCGTTTAAGTCATCTTCCTCTGTCACCAGGACCGGTGCCGGAGCCGGAGTGCCTGAGGCATGGTACTGGCCGTAGACTTTGTCCCTGGACAGGGGTGCTGTCTCAAGCTCTCCTGCTAGGGCGAGCGGGCCGTAAAATATGGCCGCTGCGGTGGGGTCATCGGGCATTCTCCAGAGATGAAGGCTCATCGACATTTTGACCGTTATTGTGTCGCCGTCAGCCCAGGTCCGATTTAAAGTCAGGTAGCTTGAGGGAGCGGTGGAGACATCCTGCGCCTGGCCGTTCACTTCGACGGTCGCGCCGCCTGTCGCCCAGTAAGGGATACGAAGGCGGAGGTCAAGCCGAACTCTTTTTTTAGCCTGAATAATCAAGGTTGTTCCCTCCTCTTCGGGAAACCTGGTTTCCTGTCTTAGAGTCACGCCTTTTTCCGGCCAGTCGAGCTCGGAGGCGATGAAGAGGTTGACGAAGATTCCTTTTCTGTCATGAAAATAGATGCTGTCTCCGTATTTGGCATGATTTTCGATGCCGGTTCCGGTGCAGCACCAGAAGGAATCAAGGGGTAAGCCGAAGGTCTTGTGCCATCCCGATTCCATCGGTACGTAGTACATGGTCATCGCGGTTTCGGGATCAAGCGTGGGGAGAATACCGTTGAACAGGGCGCGTTCGTAATAGTCGGCATAGGAGGGATCAGGATTCCAGGAGAAAAGATGACGCGTCAGCTTCAGCAGGTTGTAGGTACAGCAGGTCTCGTGAGTGGCGTTGCTCAGTTGACCGGCCAGTTGATTTGGGTCGCTTCCCCAGCCTTCATAGTTACTGGTTCCGCCCGTGCAGTAAGAGCGGGCATTAACCACTTCATCCCAGAAATAGGAGGCGACTTCATAATAATATTTTTCTCCGGTTAGCTCATACTCCCGGGCGGCTCCGATGACCTTGGGAATCTGGGTGTTGACATGAAGCCCCTTGAGCTCGTCGCGGTGGTCGGCCAGCGGTTCAAAAAAAATCTTGTGGTCGAATCGACGCGCCAGGGCCAAGTGGTCAG
>JAOUKO010000078.1 GCA_029882525.1 Candidatus Aminicenantota bacterium
ATTGGGGACAGTCCCCAATTATTGCAATTATTGGAGAAAGGGCGGTGGCCTGTTGTTAACCCTGATTTACTTCATGTAAAGAACCTGGCTAAATTCATGACATACAGAAAGAAAATGATTCTTGCGTTTCTAAGGGAGAAGTTCAAATGAAAAGAATAATAATCCTCTTATCCATCTCTATGATCATATCCATATCACTTTATTCCTCTGAAAAGGAGGAAGAGCTGAACCTGCTCAGCGGAAAATACACGCCGGAGAGGCTTAAAGAGATCATCATCCCGGCCGAGCAGTGGCATCCTTTTCCCAGGGCTTCAGAGCAGGCCGGATGGCAGAAACTTCCGGAGAAGGTGCGGGCAGCGCACCTGCGTCAGGGTGAGAAACACCTCGGCTGCGACTGGGAGATACCCAAAGCCTCCATCTTTCTGGAATTCGTCCGGACCGGGAATCGGACAAACTATCAGAGGATTGCCGATGGGAGGCGTGTCAAGCTGGCCGAGATGGTGGTCGCCGAATGTATCGAAGGGAAAGGGCGTTTCCTGGACGATATCATGAACGGCGTCTGGGCCGTCTGTGAAGAGACCTATTGGGGAGTGCCCGCTCATGTCGGTGCCCAGAAGAAAGGTCCTGGTCTGCCCGATGTCAAGGAGCCCACGGTGGACCTGTTTGCCGCTGAAACCGGGATGCTCCTGGCTTGGACCCATTACCTTCTGGGGGAACAGCTCGACCGCATCTCCCCTCTGATCACTGAGCGCATTCGTCACGAAGTCCAACGCAGGATCCTGTCCGTCAACCTGGAAAGAGACGACTTCTGGTGGATGGGTTTTAACGGCCGGGTGGTGAACAACTGGAATCCCTGGATCTGTTCCAACTGGCTGACCACTGTGCTGATTCTGGAAGATGATCAGCAGATAAGGATTCAATCCATCCACAAGATCCTCAAATGTCTGGACAATTTTCTCAATCCCTATCCGAAGGACGGCGGTTGCGATGAAGGTCCGGGTTACTGGAATAGAGCCGGAGCTTCGCTGTATGATTGTCTGGAGCTGCTGGCCAGTGCTTCGGGAGGGAAGATCGATGTATTCGATGAGCCGTTGATCAAGGAGATCGGGCGGTATATCTATCGGGTTTATATCAACGACCAGTACTTCATCAATTTCGCCGATGCTGCCGCCAAGCTGAACCCCGATGCCAGCGTTGTTTTCCGCTACGGAAAGAGCATCGGAGATGCGGATTTAACGGCATTTGGGGCTTTCCTGGCCCGGAAACAGAACCTCGGAGAAGCCTATATCAGAGGAGGTTGGGGCTGTCTGGGAAGAGTCCTGCCAGCTCTTTTTCATCTTGATGAGCTGCTGAAGACAGAGCCCAGGGAGCTGCTTCTGAGTGATTTCTGGCTGCCGGAGCTTCAGGTCATGGGAGCGAGGTCGTTTGAGGGCTCAAAGAATGGCCTCTATCTGGCAGCCAAAGGCGGGCATAACGCGGAAAGCCATAATCATAATGATGTGGGGAATTTTATCGTCTATGCCGACGGCTTTCCTGTGCTCATTGATGTCGGCGTCGAAACCTACACAGCCAAGACCTTCAGTTCCAGGCGGTATGAGATCTGGACCATGCAGTCGGCTTTCCACAATCTGCCCACCATCAACGGCGTCATGCAGAAAAACGGCCGGGAGTTCCAGGCCAGGAACGTAAGCTGCGAAGCGGGAAAGAAGCGAACAGTGTTCAGCCTCGACATATCCCTGGCCTACCCTGAAGAGGCAAAGGTCAGATCCTGGATTCGAACGGTCACTCTGGAACGGGGAAAGCAGGTCATCGTTCATGACCGATACGAGCTCAGGGAATCCCAACAGCCTCTCCAGATGAATTTAGTGAGCTGGCGGAAGCCTGAGTTGGAAGCAGAAGGTAGGATTAAATTAGAGAATCCTGAAGGAGCAAGAGGTTTAAAGCCGGTCTTTATCTATTATGACAAAAACAGGTTTCGCCCGGAAATTGAGACGATTCCCTTAGAAGATGAGCGATTAAGATCTTCCTGGGGAAAGCAACTGTACAGAATAGTACTCACAGCCAGGCAAACGCCTCTTAAGGGCGAGTTCTTCATCCGCATCCAGCAGTAAATAGCTGTCGAGCCGGCAGGTTAATCGATTTTTAAATCGGAATAACCGACGGAAATGATCATCTTGAACGCCTCGTCAACGCTGAGGTGGAGAGGCTTGACCTCTTCCTCCAGAGCCAGGCAAAAGAATCCTGTCGTGGGATTGGGAGTCGTTGGTACGAATATCTTCAGCATTTTCCTCTGTCCACGCCTTGGGAGGATCTGTGTCTCCTCGCCGGTCACGAACCCGATACAATAAAGCCCCTTGATCGGAAACTCAACCAGCACAACCCGCGAGAATATCTTTTTATCACTCACGATACCTGTGGTGAGGTGCTTCACACTCTGGTAGACGGTCTTGATGATCGGGATTTTAGCCAGAATGGTCTCTCCCAGCTTGATGATTCTCTTCCCGAAGAAATTATTGGCGATGAATCCAACAAGGATAATAAGAAAAAGAGCGATGACAAGCTCCACACCGAAATACGGAAAATATGTCTTTGGCTGGAGCGCAGAGGGAAGAAGGTTGAAGGTGTCGGTGACCAGGTTGACAATGGCCATTATGGCCAGGACGGTTATCCAGATGGGAATGATAGTGATCATTCCCGCGACAAAATAGTTCCTGACGATTTTAGAGATTTTTTTAAGGAGCATTTGATTTTTCCTTTCTTGCTAGACTTTTCTCGATCCCGGTCCTGATAGGGACAGGTCTCAATCTATTCTAAAGTCCCTGAATGATCAATGTAAAGTGGATACGGCCCAGAATGTTCTGCCCTTAAGATATTGGGTAACGGATGATATTTTGATCAGGGAAAAATGGCAATTCAAAATACTCTAAGGAAGAATCTCTATTTCCGTGATAAGGGAAACATACAGCCAATTGATAAGTGCGGCGCCGGTTCCGCTCCATCCGAAGCCCATGGTGGAGGGTGGGAGGGTCTTGGCGAGGATGGAGGGGACTGGTGCTGTAATAGATTACACCTTCATAATTATCTGTCACGGAAATAAAGAGGCTAACGACTTTTAATGAACTTTTTTGTGATAATTGGTTTATATGCTATTATATAGGCTGTTGCATTCGCTGGAAGGAGAAACGATGAAGTTTCATACTGCGCTGCGTCCCTGGGCGATCAGACGCCTGGAGAAGATCGAGCAGGTTGATTTGATCGTCGGTATTCCCTGCTTCAATAATGACTCGACCATCGAGCATGTGATCGACATGGCCAGTGAGGGCATTGCCCAACACTACCAAGACCTGAAGGCTGTGATCATCATCTCTGACGGCGGCTCCACCGACGACACCCGAGAGCTTTCCAGGGACAAGACTGTTTATCCGTTCATCGAGAAAATGGTCACTATCTATAGGGGGCTTCCGGGCAAAGGGAGTGCCCTCCGGATGATATTCGAAGCAGCGAATTCGCTGAATGCCAGAGCGTGTGTTCTCTGTGATGCTGACCTGCGGAGCATAAAACCAGAGTGGATCAAGGCTCTTGCTGACCCCATCCTGGAGCATGGATATGATTTTGTCGCGCCCGTTTATTCCCGGTATAAATACGACGCCACCATCACCAACAACATCGCTTATAACCTCACACGGGCTTTGTTCGGCAAGCGGGTTCGCCAGCCAATAGGAGGTGACTTCGGCCTTTCCCAGGCCATGATCGACCACTACTTTTACTGCGGCCAGGATATCTGGGTAACAGACATCGCCAAGTTCGGGATAGACATCTGGATGACGATTTCGGCCATCGTATCAGGCAAATCCATATGTCAGGCTTATCTAGGAACAAAGGTGCATGACGTGAAAGACCCTCTGGAAAACCTCGGTCCCATGTTCAGGCAGGTGGTTCACCCGCTCTTTCAGCTTATGGAAAGCCACGCCCAACTCTGGAAGAGTATAAAGGACAGCACTCCTGTTCCGGTGTACGGAGAGCCGCTCACTCAGGAGCCCGAGCCTTTCTCCGTGGACCTGCCGGGAATGGTGGAGAATTACAAGGAAGGGTTTAACAACCTGTCCGCTCTCTGGGAACAGATCATTAACCCTGAGAGCTTTGCCGTTCTCAAATCTCTGGCCAGAAACAGGAAGAAAGATCATTTTCATATGTCTACGGAAGACTGGGTAAAGATCGTCTATGATTTCGCCTCCACTTTCCATCGCTGGAAGAGAGACAGAGGGAAGCTTGTTGAGATCATGCGTCCTCTTTATTATGCCCGGGTGGCTTCATTCATTAACGAGACCAAAGACATGAACAACGCCCAGGCAGAGGAAATTATCGAGAGGCAGGCTCTGACCTTTGAGCAATTGAAACCGTATCTGTTAAAGATGTGGGATAAGGAATGAACTTTTTCCCGGAATGAAAAAATCCACGCCTTTGAAAATCCTGTTTGCATCTTCTGAGGTCGCTCCGTTTGCCAAGACAGGCGGATTGGCCGATGTTTCTGGTTCTTTACCCGCCGCCCTGGCTTCTTTAGGGCATAAGGTTGTTATCGTCATGCCCCTCTACCGTTCGGTGATGGAAGGGCCTTATGAATTGAATAGCATTGAAGGGGCGCTGGAGGTCCCTTACAGAGGGCGGGTTTTAAAGGATAAGGTTTTTTATTCTGAGCTGGAGCCCAACCTTTCGGTTTATTTTGTCAGGAAGAACGAGTTTTTTGACCGAAGTATGCTCTACAGCACACCCGAAGGGGACTACTTCGACAACGCTGACCGGTTCATTTACTTCAGCAGGGGAATTTTGAACCTGAGCAAGCTGATCGGCTTCAAACCGGACATCATCCACTGCAATGACTGGCAGACAAGTCTCGTCCCATCTTACCTGAAGAGCCTGTATATGTATGATGCTTTTTTCGAGGGTGTGCGAATCATCCTCACCATCCATAACCTGGCTTACCAGGGTATTTTCCCCCCTGAATACATGGCTGTCAGCGGGCTACCCTCGGAGTTTTACTCCTTAAACGGGTTTGAGTATTATGGTCAGATGAATTTTTTGAAGGGCGGGATTGTCTTTGCAGATATCATCACCACGGTGAGCGAAAAGTACGCATCGGAGATTCAGACTCCAGAATTCGGGTATGGCCTGGAAGGCATTCTTAAGGAGAGGAGCAGCGATGTCCACGGCGTGCTGAACGGCGCCGACTACAGAGAATGGAATCCTGAAACCGACTCGAACATCATCGCCAACTACAATGAAAAAAGTCTGTCAGGTAAAGAGAGGTGCAAGAAAGACCTGATCAAGGCTTTCAAGCTGAAGGGTCCTGAAAAAGCTCCGCTCATCGGGATCGTCAGCCGGCTGGCCACCCAGAAGGGATTCGATATTCTCGCCGAAGCTGTGGGTACGCTGGTGGATCTTGGATTCCTCATAGTTCTGTTGGGAACCGGTGATGAAATCTATGAGAAGCAGTTTGCGGAGATAGGAAAGAAGCATAAAGGCCGCTTCGGAGTCAAGATCGCTTTTGATAATGCCCTTGCCCATAAGATCGAAGCCGGAGCAGATATGTTCCTCATGCCTTCACGCTATGAACCCTGCGGGCTGAATCAGATGTACAGCCTGAAGTATGGAACCATTCCCGTGGTGCGTGCCACCGGAGGCTTGGATGACACCATAAAGGAATTTGACACCAAAACCGGGAACGGGAATGGTTTTAAATTTGCTGAGTACTCCTCTCAGGCGTTGATAGAAGAGATGAAGAAAGCACGTGAAGTTTACCGCAGCCAAGAGCTCTGGTTGAAACTGGTCAAGAACGGCATGAAGGAAGACTTTTCTTGGGAGAGGTCAGCTCGAACATATGAGAGGATTTATCATAATGCCTTGGCCAGAAGGTAGGTTCTCTTTCGCAGAAGCTCCCGTGATTCTCAGGAAGGGGGTCGGAATGGCTTATATCCGGATTTGCCGGGGATGGGAAAGAAAAGGCAGGTGTCCGGGAATTTTGGCTGTTGTAAGGATTGAGAGGTTATTTCGTGCCTAAAAAAAAGGAAAAACCGCTCCAGAAGCCCGATAAAAAAAGAGTGGGAAGTGTTGTTCACGGGCCAACTCTTTTTTCCGATTATGACATTTATCTGTTCAAACAGGGAAGTTCTTTTCAGTTATACGAGAAGATGGGTTCGCATCCGATGACTGTTGAGGACAAGGAGGGCGCTCATTTTGCTGTCTGGGCGCCGAACGCCGAACGGGTCACCGTGATCGGAGATTTTAATGATTGGGACCCGGAGGCACATTCCCTGGCGGTCAGATGGGATGGATCGGGAATCTGGGAAGGATTCATTCCCGGCATGGGCAAGGGAGATCTTTACAAGTTTC
Organism: Candidatus Aminicenantota bacterium; assembly: GCA_029882525.1. Lineage (GTDB taxonomy): Bacteria > Acidobacteriota > Aminicenantia > Aminicenantales > Aminicenantaceae > SOIA01. Next base: position 6,388 of record JAOUKO010000078.1, read on the forward strand.
ATATCGTCTCAAGGAAGCGGAAATACAGAGTGGATAAAGGGGATCCTTTCGGTTTTTACTGGGAGATTTCTCCCCGGACGGCTTCCGTCGTCTGGGACCTGGATTATGAATGGAAGGATGAGGAATGGATGGCAGCGCGCAGCCAGCGCAACGCCCTTGACTCTCCCCTATCTGTCTATGAGGTTCATCTGGGTTCATGGAGGAGGATTCCTGAAGAAAAGAACCGCGTCTTGAATTATAAGGAGCTTGCTTCTCAGCTTGTGGAATACGTGAAGGACATGGGCTTCACTCACGTTGAATTTTTGCCTGTGATGGAACATCCTTTCTACGGGTCCTGGGGATACCAGGTGGGAGGTTATTTTGCTCCCACCAGCCGCTACGGCAGTCCCCAAGATTTCATGTTTCTCATCGACTTTCTCCATCAGAATGATATCGGCGTGATCCTGGACTGGGTCCCATCCCATTTCCCTTCCGATGAACACGGGCTGACGTATTTTGATGGAACACACCTTTACGAGCATAAGGACCCGAGAAAGGGGTTTCATCCGGACTGGAAAAGCCACATTTTTAATTATGGCCGGAACGAGGTGAGGAATTTTCTCATAAGCAACGCCTTTTTCTGGATGGACAAGTATCATGTGGACGGGATTCGGATAGATGCCGTGGCTTCCCTGCTCTATCTGGACTATTCCAGAAAGAAGGGGGAGTGGATTCCCAACGAATTCGGAGGGAGGGAGAACCTCGAGGCCATATCCTTCATCAAACGGCTGAACGAAGCCCTCTATCAGACGTTCCCGGATGTGCAGACCATAGCCGAGGAATCAACAGCCTGGCCTATGGTGACCAGGCCCGTCTATCTCGGCGGTCTAGGGTTCGGGATGAAATGGAACATGGGCTGGATGCACGATATCCTGGAGTACTTTTCCAGAGACCCCGTCCACCGCAAACATCACCACAACCAGCTCACGTTCAGCATATGGTATGCTTTTTTTGAAAATTTTATCCTTCCTCTCTCCCATGACGAAGTGGTCCATGGAAAAAGCTCTCTTCTGAGCAAAATGCCAGGAGATGACTGGCAGAAGTTCGCCAACCTCCGTCTTCTTCTCGGGTATCTCTACGCTCACCCCGGAAAAAAACTCCTGTTTATGGGAGGGGAGTTTGGACAGAGGAAGGAGTGGGTTCATGACGAGAGCCTGGAATGGCACCTGCTCCAGTACGCACCCCATCAACGGATTCAACAATGGGTCAGGGATTTGAACCGGTTCTATCGGAGCGAACCGGCTCTGTACCAGCTGGATTTCGTTCCCGGAGGCTTTGAGTGGATTGATATCAGCGACTGGGAAAAAAGCATCATCGGTTTTATGAGAAAAGGGAAGACGTCCAGAGACACGATAGTCGCTGTATGTAATTTCACACCTGCCATGCGGTCCAAGTACAGGGTCGGTGTTCCTGAGAGCGGGTTCTGGAGGGAAGCGCTCAACAGCGATGCAAAGGAGTACGGAGGGAGCGGACAGGGCAACCTGGGTGGTGTGGAGGCGGAGAATAAGAAGGCTCATGGCAGACCTTACTCACTCTCCTTGACCTTGCCGCCCTTGAGCATCCTCATCTTTAAAAAGGATTTTAGGGAGAGCAAAACTGTTCCTTTTTGAAAAGGTAATCACCTTGGTCATAAAAGGAAATGATAAAAGCAGGGCTGAACGAAGGCAGTTTTGTTATATAAGCCGTTTCTTTTCTTGTCTTTGGAAAGATGAGAATCATTCATTTGCGCTCCCGTTCTGAAGCTTAGATCAAGCAAAGAAGAGAACTCTCCGGAAACAAAATGAGAGAAAAAAATATTATCTTTACTATCGAACTAATAAACTATGATAGAATATAGCTGAATTATTGATTAAAAGCTTAATGAAAGTCACTTCTTCGGAGTGAAATAAAATCGAACAGGAGGGTATCATGAGAGAAAAAGTTGGAGCGACCGCAGGACAGATCTGGGATCTTCTAAAGAAAAAAGGAGAAGTCAACATGGCCGAGTTGCCTAGACTTCTCAAAGAGAAATCCACTGTTGTCTATCAAGCCATCGGCTGGCTTGCCCGTGAGAATAAAATCGAATACCGAACAGCAGCCACAAAGACATTCGTTTCTCTTGCTGAATCCGAGAAAATTCTGTAGCTGTTGTCTTGCCTGACCAAAAGTATGTCAGACGAATTTAACAGGAGAAAAATTCAATAAGACGCATAAAATATTTGAGTTGAAATTCAACAGGTCGGTCTTTAGCGTAGAGAGAAGCTGGCACTTCCATCTTCCAAAATAGAAATCTCAGGATGAAGCACTACATCTGCATTCACGGTCATTTTTACCAACCGCCAAGAGAGAATCCCTGGCTGGAGGAAGTCGAGGTCCAGGATCCTGCCTATCCATTCCACGATTGGAATGAGCGCATCAGCGCTGAATGCTATGCTCCCAACTCTGCGTCTCGCATTCTTGATTCAGAAAAAAACATCATCAACATTATCAATAACTATGCCAAGATAAGCTTCAATTTTGGCCCCACTCTTCTTTCCTGGATGGAAAAGAATGCGCCCTCGGTTTACCAGGCTGTCATCGACGCTGATAAAGAGAGTTTGAGCCGGTTTTCCGGACATGGTTCAGCTCTCTCCCAGGCTTACAGTCATATGATCATGCCCCTGGCAAACTCCAGGGATAAGCGCACCCAGATTGTCTGGGGGATAAAGGATTTTGTGCACCGGTTTGGGAGGAAGCCGGAAGGTATGTGGCTGCCAGAGACAGCCGTGGACGTCGAGAGCCTGGACATCATGGCAGAATACGGAATCAGGTTCACTATTCTTGCTCCTCACCAGGTCCAACAATTCCGAAAAATCGGCGACCGAGACTGGATTGACGCCAATAACGGAAAGTTGAATCTTCGTGTCCCTTACATCTGTCCTCTCTCTTCCGGAAGAACAATTTTCATCTTTTTCTATGATGGCATGATTTCCAATGAGATTGCTTTTGGTGATTTACTGAAGGACGGAGAGCGGTTTGCCCAAAGACTGCAGGGCGCATTCTCAGAGGAGCAGAATAAACCACAGATCGTTCACATTGCCACCGATGGTGAGACTTTCGGTCACCACCACCGTTTCGGTGAGATGGCCCTGGCCTACTGTCTTGACCGGATAGAAACAAGCCGCTCCGAGCTTCTCACTGTGTACGGGGAGCATTTGGAAAAATATCCCCCTGAACATGAAGTGCAGATAGCGGCGAATACTTCCTGGAGCTGTGTTCATGGGGTGGAGAGGTGGAGAGGTCATTGCGGATGCAGCACCGGACTTCACCCCGGCTGGACGCAAAAATGGCGCACTCCTCTTCGTGAAGCCATGGATTGGCTCAGGGACCGGCTGGGTTCAGTTTATCAGGACAGGATGTCGGCTCTTTCAGAAGATCCTTGGAAAGCAAGAGAAGACTACATTGATGTGGTTCTGGACAGGTCTAAGGAAAATGTTGAAGCCTTTTTCCGCGGTCATACGTCTTCGGCACTTTCTCTGGAAAAGAAGGTGGAAGCCCTGAAGCTCCTGGAGATGCAGCGGAATTCCATGCTCGGATTTACCAGCTGCGGCTGGTTTTTTGATGACATTTCAGGTATTGAAGCTGTCCAGGTGATGCAGTATGCCGCTCGAGCCATCCAGCTCGCCAGGGAAACGGGAGGGGAGGATTTTGAACCGGAATACATTAATATCCTGGAGAGAGCCCCCAGCAATGTCCCCAAGTTCAAGAATGGAGCCGCAGTATATGAAAAACTTGTCCAGCCTGCTGTCCTGGAGCTTATCAGGGTGGGAGTCCATTATGCGGTATCGTCTCTGTTCGAGGAGTATCCAGAGACCATAAAGATTGGGGTGTACACCTCTACCAGTGACATTTATGACCTGACGGATTCAGGGCGTGAGAAGCTGGCAGTGGGAAAAGCCCGTTTGTCATCGGAAATCACTTGGGAAGAGGAAAACATCAGTTTTGCTGTCTTGCATTTTGGCGATCACAATCTCATCGGAGGGGCCAGAAAGTTTACCGATGACCATTCCTTTTCATCCTTGCACGAGGAAATAAAGGAGGCATTTACCAAGAGCGATATACCTGAAGTGATCCGTTTGATGGATAAGCATTTTGGAACCCACAATTATTCTCTCTGGCACTTATTCAAGGATGAAAAGCGCAAGGTGCTGAATCAGGTCCTCGATTCCACGTTGGCGGAGATGGAGACATCCTTCCGGCAGATTTACGAGAATCAGTACTCAGTGATGCAGGCCTTGAGAGAGAATCGCGTCCCTCTGCCCAAGGCTTTTTCCACCACCGTCGAGTTCATCCTCAACACGGATTTCCGTAGGTTAATGGAG
>JAOUKO010000079.1 GCA_029882525.1 Candidatus Aminicenantota bacterium
GGATGTGTGGCTTGTTGACAATCGCCCGGGCGATGAAGACCCGCTGCTGCTGGCCTCCTGAAAGACTGCCTATGCGCCGGCTTGTAAAGCTCTCCATTCCTACCTGTTTTAACGCCCTGGCAACCGAAAGCTCCTTATCTTGCTTTCTCATTGCATGAGAGCTGACCGCATGGAACTCCATGGCCACCACTTCCTTGATCGAGGCCGGAAACAGGGGATCGACATGAGTGGCCTTCTGAGGTACATAGCCGATCCTGTTCCAGTCGAAAAACTCATCTACAGGCTGACCCAGAATCCGAACTTCACCCCGTGAAGGCTTGAGGAGACCGAGGATGATTTTGACCAGAGTCGTTTTTCCCGATCCGTTGGGACCGATTATGGCTAAGAAATCTCCCAGGTTTATGGAGAACGTCACCTCTTTCAGGACAGGGATGGGCCCATAATTGAAGGAAATATTCCTGACGTCAATCAGAGGCTTCAGGTCAGCGGCAGATGAGTCCATCCTTCAAGTTCTCCAGGTTCCTCTCCATTATATCAAAAAACGTCACTCCCGACTTCAATTCTTCCTTTGACAGGTTGGCTCCGGGATTCAAGACCATTATCCTGGCTTTCACTTCCCTGGCCAGCAAGTTGGCCAGCTTATCGCTCATGTAAGATTCAAAAAATATGACTTTGACTTTATACTTCTTGGCCAGTTCCACGACCTCGATCAGTTTTTTGGGAGTCGGCTGAGAATCGGGACTCAGTCCGTAGAGAGAAACCTGCTGCAGTCCGTATCTCCTGGCCAGGTAGCCGAAAGCGGCATGCCCGCCAAGGATGAAGACTTTATGGACACAGCCTTTAAGGCTTTTCGTGTAGGTGTCATCCAAGGTCTGAAGCCTTTTCTTGTAGGCGGAAGCGTTTTTCTTGAAATCAGAAACTCCTGCGGGGTCCATCTCCGAAAGCACTGCCGCAATCCTATCCACGATGACCTGGTCATTCTGGAAGTCCAGCCAGATATGGGGATCGACCGCACCATGTTCGTGCTCCCGCTTGTGTGCCTGCAGGTCGAACTTGCCGGTTGTTCCTATTTTGATCAAGGATATCCCGTGGCTGGCTTCGAGCGTCTTCAGGCTGGGATTACGGACACTCGCCAGAATATCATTCAGCCAAGGCTCCATGTCGCCGCCGATGTAGACAAACAGGTCAGCAGAGGAAAGCCTGACGATGTCGCTCGGCCTTGGCTGCCAGGTATGGATCTCGGCACCGGGGGGAAGAAGAAGGCTGACCTCTCCCCTCTCCCCGACGACAGCCCCGGCAAACTCCATAAGGGGAAATACACTGGTCACAATTTTGATTCTTCCTGGGGAATTTTCGGCGAATGTCTTCGGCCCGAACAGAGAAATGACCAATAAAAGAATAAATAAGACCTGTCTCTCGAAGGCATTCAGGAGGACATTGGGAAATGCCCTCATGGTTATTCCACAGGATAAAGTCTTTCTTTCCACTCGAACTTCTTCTTGAAGAGCGAAAGCCGGAAAGAATTGAGAAGTATCAAGATGGCAAAAATGACAGTCAAAGGATGCAACTGTCCGTAGATAATACTGACCTTAAACCTCAGGGATAAAATCAATTTAATGAGAGCCAGGGTGATGACCTGGAGGAGGGGCAGTGTGAGGCTCTGGTGGGATTCAATCGCTGCCCAAAGGGAAATATAAGGATAAAGAAACAGGTAATAGCAGGCAAAAAGCAAGGCGAAGAGAAGATGGGGGGCTTTCCCAAGTGCTTCGTAGGAATTTTTTGAAAATCCGTTCCACACTTCTCGAAAATTCCTGTAGAATCTCACATCCATGAACTTGGTCCCATCGATGATAGAGATCCCTCCGTCATGCTCCTTTACCTTTTTGGCCATGGCAATATCATCGACGACTTCTGTCTTTATCGCTTCATAACCTCCCCAGGAAAAATAAAATTTCCTCTCGATGAAGAGAAACGGCCCCATGGCAAAGGAGAGGCGTGAATCCTTCGAAAAATTCATGACTCTGAACGGAAAAAGAGCGACAAAGACAAAGTGAATAATAGGAAAATAGAGTTTTTCAGACCAGGTCTTGGTGATGAAACCGGGAATGCAGGAGACGAAAACGGAATTTCGTCTCTGAGTTGTAGCCAAGGCCGTGGAAATCGAGTTCGGCTTATGAATGGTATCTGCATCGGTAAAGAGAAACCATTCTCCTCGAGCGACCTGAGAAACCTGGTGGCAGGCCCAGTTCTTTCCGTTCCATCCATCAGGGAGCTTTTTGCCCTTTATGACTTTGAGCTTCGGATGACGATTGGATATCTCCTTCACGATTTCGAAGGTCCTGTCGGTCGAGTTGTCATCGATTACGATGATCTCAAGGTGGGGATAGCTGGATTTCAAGAGAGAGGAAACACATCTCTCGACGTTCCTTTCTTCATTCCTGGCAGGTATAAGGACAGAAATGAAGGGCAAAGGTTTGCTGGGCTTCAGCCTGTTCTGGCCGCGCAGTCGTCTGAGATTCTGGACCAGGTTGATAAAGATGAGCAGCAGAAAAAATAGAATCATTATTTGAATGAAATACATGTTCTCTACCAGCTCGAGCCTTGGTTGATCCTCATCCAAGGCTCAGCGAGATTCCCTCTCCATCCCAGCCACAAAAGAAAGGAATGCCGGAGACACAACCCCTCTAAGGATTTTCTGGAAAGCTTTAGAACCGATAACGGGAATTGATCCGAAGGAGAAAGCAAGGATCAAATCCTGAGTAAGGTTTATTGTCAGTCTCCTTTTCCTCTTGTTTATTACATACAAGAGAGGAAGTCAACCAAAAAAAATTCAATAAAAAAAAGGGGTCAGGGCTCGACAATAGACATTGATTCTGGGATTAGGCCTTATCAGAATAATTGTCAGAGAGTCTGGAATGTTATAATAATCTGAACTTTGACAAAACCCACTTCCAACAGAAAACCAGAAAGTTCTAGTCCTGACAATTCTCTAAAATGTCTAATGTCGAGCCCTGACCCCATATACAGAAATAGAGGCTCAGGGCTGTTGAAAGCGAATGATGATTTCTTTTCTCGAATAAGCCCCTTTTCCCCCGCTGACATTTACTTTCAGCGTCTTTTTCAGTTCTCCTTCGTCTTCCACCTCGGCTCCGCTCACAGAAGCGATGAGCCGCGAAGTGATGAGGCTGATTCCGTACTCCTTGCCTCCCCATCCCTCGACGAGGATTCTCAGCTGGCCTTGGCTGTATTCGGTCCTGATGATTTTCAGACTGCTGGTTTGATCCCCCAATCGAGGAAAATGAGGCGGAAGGTCTAGGAGGACGCTGTTCTCTGTTTTGATCTCGACCTGCGTTTTCCCGTTTATCTCCAGACTGAGGAGGCATCTCACAGAGCCTTTATTCTCCTCCGTGCTGAATTCCTTCTGCTCGCCGTTGACCGCAACGGATATCACCCGAGTCCCAAAGCCTAAACAAGGAGAGAAATGAAGGAGATAAGGGGTATAAGCCTGAGGCTCGACCTCCAGAACCCATCCACTCTCAGAGCACCGGAGGGTAAAATGGAACACATCTCTCCCGGTGCGGAAATTCCTGACTTCCACAGACTCCCATCTTCCTGGGAAGCTGGGCTTGAATTCGATTTCCTTCTTGAGAGTATTTCCTTTTAATCCGAGAAGCCCGCGCACCAGACAGGTGATGACCGGCGAAGAAGAAAAGACCTGATGGGGAACAGAGGTCTCAAGGGGGGTGAAAAACTCTCCGGATAAAAGCTCAGGACAAAATCCTAAGGCGTCGATAAAAGTGTTGTGGGCCAGGCTCATGAGATGAGAAAAACCGGAAAGAGCCCGGCCGTAATTGTACTCGGAGAGGCAGGTATAGCCGGTCAGGAAGGGCCAGACCGTCCCGTAATTGTAGTTGAGAGGATCATAATACGAGCTCCTGGGAGAGAGAGACCTGACTCCCCAGTCGGTGCTCATCTCCGAGGAGGCAAAGAGGTCCAGTTGGTGATCCGCTCTAGCCTGAGGAACCTGCCTGAAAAAGAGCGGCATAAAAGGCCAGACAGTCGTTTCGGTGAGCGGCTTATCCTCGACGGTTATGGCATGCGCGTATTTCTTGTCGTCCTCAATCCAGAATTTATCTCCAAGGGCCTTGAGAGCCTTGTTGTAAGTCCGGCTTGCTGTCCTGGAGAAGGCTTCATCTTTCATCAGAAGGGCCACCTCAGAAAAGGCTCTGTGGGCCTCCACGGATATGGCGGACAGATAGATATCCGACTTGGTGTTTTTCAAAAAGGCTCCCAGCTCAAGGGCAGCCAGGCCCGCCACGGTGTTCTCCATCAGACCGTCTCCGTCGGTGTCCGCAGACAGAACATACTGGTAGGCTTTCTTTAAAGATGTCCAGGAATCATTCAAGAACTGCAGGTCACCGGAACAATTCAAGTAGTCATAGAGAGAGACGATGTAATAAGGGGATGTTTCCGCATGATAGAACCCGTAAGGATACTCCTCGAACCAGGGAATGAAGCCAGCTCCCTGGGAAAGCTCATGCATGATCTTCCCGTCTTCACGCTGGTTATCTCTCAGCAAGGTCAAACCCTGCCGGGTCACATCAAAAGAGCCGTAGCTGTTTATGGCCCAGGAATTGAAAAATGTATCCCCCCCAAAGTACCAGGCAAAGCCCGGCCTCTCGCTTCTCCCGGAAAGACCGTAACCCGCCACCAACCCGCATCCCAGTTGAGGGTTACAGACAAAAGCGTTATCCACGGCAACCTTAGCCCACTGGAAAGCCATGTTCAGGCTCTTATCGGGGGTGCGGACAAAAAGCTGGTCGTTGAGCAGCCTCTCCATATGCTGATATTTCTCCTGGTAGAGCTCTTTCAAATCTTTCCCCAGCCGAGCATAGGTATCATCGGCCTGCTTCCTCCCGGCATGGCTGGCTGAGATAAAGATCGGAAAAAACGTTCGCTTCGCTTCTTCAGGATCGATAGGAATTTTGACTTTCATGTCTCCCTCAGGAAGAGCATGGGCAGGGCCTGAAGAGAAGCGTTCTCCTGAAGGGCTCCCCACCAGAGCGACATTTTTTCTCGTCCCTTCGGAAATGACAAAATATCTCTTTTCGCTGTCCCAGTAGCTGTACTGTCCGCCTAAACCCGCAGGCCACATCGGCTTCAGTTCAGGCGTAAAGCTGGCCACTAGAGAGAGGGGCTTGATGGTTTCCACGGAAAGGAGAATCACCACTCCAGCTTCCTTTAAAGGAGTGAAAAAGACTTCTTCGACCTTGAACGAGGAATGGACATAGTGGATGATCGTCTGATGGGGGTAGACATCGATCCTTTGCGCTACATCCTTGCCTTCGATGATCTCATTCTCGTCTTCGATCAGAAAATAAAGCTGGAAATTTTGAAGAACCTTGTAAGGATAAATCCAGACCTCCGCGTTCCCGTTTTCACTCCCCAGAACCGCGCTTTTCTGTCCAACGCTGTCAAAATAACTGTGGGGCTGGACTGCGCGGCTCAAGTGGAGGTCACTGCCTCTCACCAAAGATTTTTCAAAAATGGACTCTTCTTTCCCAAATACCGGAGAAAAAAGAAAACAGGAAATTCCTATGATCAGCATAATCCTCTTCATCGGTTATCCTCCTCGGCGAGAAAGTTAGCCCTTGCCCCTTCTCCGACCTCAACCTCATAGAATTCAGGCCGGACAAATTTCCTCCTCGCCGCTTCCTTAAGGAGCTTCGCTCGGAATGCGGGGATCCGCTCCTTACGGACCAGGGCTATACCCGACCCGCCAAAACCCGCTCCGGTCAACCGAGCTCCGTAGCAACCGGGAAACTCCCGAGCCACTTCGTAGAGAAGGTCGAGCTCAGGGCAGGAAACTTCATAATCGTCTCTCAAGCTTTGATGGGAGCCGAAAATCAGCTCTCCCAACAGGCGAAAATCATCCTTCTCCAATGCCTGGACTGCCTCTCTGACTCTCTGGTTCTCAGTGATGACATGCCTGGCCCTCCGGAAAAGCACGCCCTCCATCTCTTTCCGTCTATTTTCGAGAAAGCTCAGGGTAGTTCCTTTATAATCACTGGCTCCAAATTTTTTCAATTGATCGAGCGCCCGGCTGGAATCATCCCGTCTTTTATTGTATTCCGAAGATGCCAGCTCCCGTTTTATACCGCTTTCATAAACACAGATCCGGAGTCCCTCCTTCTCCAAACGGAGAGGAAGGAGCTTGGACTCGAGTGTCTCACAATCCAAAAACAGGGCTTTATTCTTCTCGCCGAAGACAGAGATGAACTGGTCCATGATCCCACACTGGACGCCGACAAACTCATTCTCCGCTCTCCGGGCAAGTTTGACTCTCCTTATCGGCTCCAGGTCGAGTCGAAAAAGAGCTCTCAACCCATTGAGAACGCTCACCTCCAGAGCTGCTGAGGAACTCAGGCCTGCCTCGAGAGGGATATCTCCCCAGAGAAAACCGTTTATCCCCTGCAGGTCGAAACCCTCTTGCTCCAAGACCCAGAAGATTCCTCTGATATAATTCACCCATTTTTTATCTTCAGAAAAGGAGATCTTTCCCAACAAGAACTCATCATTTTCTTTGAAATTCTCAGCCCAGAAACAGACCTTCTCATCCGGTCTCTGAGAAAGGAGACAATAATTTTGAAGATTCAGCGCTGCGGGCAGGACATATCCCAGGTTGTAATCCGTGTGCTCACCGATGATGTTTATTCGGCCCGGAGCAGAGGACAGGAGCTGTGGAGGTAAACCATAGAGCTTCAAAAATGCAGGGATGAATGATTGTTTCATGCGAAGTACCTGAATTTTAAAGAAAACAAAAAAGAAAAGTCAAATCCAAGGATACGATAAATAAATCGACAATTTTTCTTGAATACACGCATTTTTTGTGGCATTATTCTTCCTCACGCCAGAATAATATCTTCATTTTAACTGGAGGTCAGAGGATGTCAGCAACTTTCGAAGGATTGAAGCCGCCTCATCTTTGGAAACACTTCGCCCAAATCTTAAAAATTCCCCGCTGCTCAGGCAATGAAAAAGCCGTGGGCGATTACGTCATCTCCGTGGCAGAAAGCCTGAACCTGGAAAGGGAAAGGGATAACGTCGGAAACGTGGTCATCAGAAAAAAAACGACTCCTGGCCATGAAAACGCCGACGGTGTCATCCTTCAGGGACACCTGGATATGGTCTGCGAGAAAAATTCCGATGTTGACCATGATTTCTCCAAAGACGAGATCCAGGCAGAGGTGAAAGGCGACTGGGTTCAGGCAAAGGGTACGACTCTTGGGTCAGACAATGGTATCGGAGTGGCTGCATCGCTGGCCGCGATGGAAGATGAAAACCTGGTCCATGGTCCCCTGGAATTCCTGTTTACAGTGGATGAAGAGACAGGCTTGACCGGCGCAACCAAAATAGAGCCGGGCTTCTTGAAAGGGAAAAAACTCCTCAACCTCGACAGCGAAGAGGAAGGAGTCTTCACCATCGGCTGTGCTGGCGGAGCCGACTCTGAGGTCAGTTTATCTTTAAAAAGAAACAAGAGCAGAGGCGGAGAACTCTTCAAGCTCAAGCTCATTGGCTTCAGAGGGGGACATTCCGGAATCGACATCAACCAGGGACGCGGGAATGCTGTCCGGCTGCTTGCCCGAATGCTCTGGCAAGCGATGAAGGAATTCTCGTTTAAGCTGGTCCGGATGGAAGGCGGGAACAAAAGAAACGCCATCGCCAGGGAAGCCTGGGCTGACTTCCTTATCGATCCCTCTCAAAGTCAAGACCTCGCCTCATCCTTCAAAAAAGCCTTTGATAAAATCAAATTCGAATTCCAGGCCGTTGAAAAGGAGGCGAACTTTTCTTTTGTCAAATCAGATGGAAACCCTGATTCCCCTCTCACCCCAGACTCTCAACAGGCTCTGATCAATCTCCTCTTCACCCTCCCTCATGGCGTTATTTCCATGCACCCTGAGATGAAGGATCTCGTAGAGACTTCTACCAACCTGGCCATCATCCATACCCATCAAGACCACGCCGAAATCATCTGCAGCAGCCGGAGTTCGGTCGCTTCCGCTCTGGAGGCCACTCGCAACTCGATCGCTGCGATGTGTGAACTGGCCAAAGCAGAGGTCAAACAGCCAGATGGTTACCCGGGCTGGACGCCCGACCTCCAATCCCCGCTCCTCAAGACTTTGAAAGAAGTATACCAGAAGGTATCCCAAAAAGAGCCCCAAGTCGGAGCCATCCATGCGGGTCTGGAATGCGGGATCATCGGAGAAAAGTATCCGGGGATGGATATGATCTCTTTCGGCCCCACCATCGAGCATCCGCATTCTCCTGAGGAAAGGGTTCATGCAGGCTCAGTGGAAAAATTCTGGACATTCCTGACCTCAGCGCTCACTGATTTAGCCTAAAGTCGAGCCCTGAATCCAAAAAATTATTTCAGGAAGCTCTGCCACCGTTTAATATGGCCCCACTTATCAGCCTGGTCCTTCTCGATGATTCCCCTCGTCTCCACATCCCGTTCAATATCTCGGAGCAGCTCTCCATAATGGACTTGCGAGCTGAGATTATTTCTTTTTTGATATCGACCAGAACAACATTCTCTCCGTTTCGGGCAAGATAGGCGGCCATGATGCTTCCGACCGGCCCTGCTCCGATGATTCCGATGTTATGGGCCGCCATTAATTCTCCCTTCCGGCCAATGGCTCAACATTTTTTGGGGCTATCATAAAAAAAGCAATCTGCTATTGCAAATGGCAAAAAGGTTCAGGTCACTGGCCTTCGCCAATTTGAAAAAATAAAAAAGAGGACATAAAGGGCTTTTCCCCTTTTTTTAAATAAATTGACAGTCAATGTTCAAATTTATAAGATAAGCCCATCTTGAGAGGGACAAAATGAGAAGGACAAGGCTCAAACTAATGATTTTTATCCTGGGAGGGGTTGCCATCGCCTTAATCTCTGTCGCTTATGGGCAGCTAAAACAAAAACTAACTGCAACATACAAACTTGCCCAGTGCGAGGTGCGCGGCACAGTGGTCAATGTGCCTGACTACATTAAGCTGCAGATCAACCTCTTTGATGCCCATGTCAGAGGGGTGGGCGGTCTTCGTGTCCCGCCTAACACAAGCCGGAAGACTTTTTCTTTTCCTGTGCCCTGCTCCGCGGAAGAGTACGGATGGTATACACTGCACTATGTTTATAACCGGAAATGCGGGGTGAACAGCTGGTCGACACATAAAACAGCTTTTGTCCCGCCGGACAGCCATTACGGAATTAAGATCATTGTCAGAGGAGAGAATAAGGTTTACACCGACCCCGAAAGGGATTTCAGCCACCTGTGCACATCGGGAATTCTGCTGGAAGAGATAAAAACCGACCGGCCCTCCTACTCTTTTGGCGATGTGGTGAACCTCGTTTTCACAACCACGGTCAAAGGTCCCCTCCGGTACAAGCGGGTTTCTGAGAACGCTAGCTATGTGATCACCGTGCACGCGGGAGGGCTGACTCACGAGGTCAAACGGGATGAACTCACAGTCTGGCTCAGAGAACGAAAAACAGTCACCGTTCCCATCCATCACACTTACTACTCCAGGGGAAGGAATCAGATTCGGCTTCATGTCGAGAGCTCTGAATATAATTTTGATTCCAGCGCCTACTGCGATATCAACTGATCATGATGTCATAAATGTCATTGCGTGTTATTGTGAGCGAGCGCAGGGAACATGATATTTTTTACTGTATGAGATTAGTACGCTCCCTTCTTGAGCTCGCAATGCGAGGCCGGAGTGGCTTCGCTGCGAGAAAGCTCAGCTTGAATTCTGATACCAAATTTTGAGACCTGTTCCCCAGTCGCTCTGAAGCATGCGGAGATTTCTAATCGAGCTTTTTACCGTGCATACAGCTGAACCAGCTTCTGTCGCTGTCTCGATTTTCTCAGGATAAGGCTAAATAAATGTATGTATCCTGAAATATTGTGCTGCAAGTTCTAGGCTGAGCCTCAAGACTCAATCCGGAGGGACCAGAAAATGGCAGTCGCAAAAATAATTATTGTTATAATCTCCCACCTTTGTCTGGATTTTAGTATGGAGGGATATTGCCTCTCTAAACCTCTCCTTCAATAATCAGCTTCCAAATTGCAAAAGACAATTTTTGATACTTTACTTTTTTGGCTTGCGTTGGCACGGCCCAAAGACGAGAGTCTTTGTATCCGTCAGGCGCATTCCACTCGGATCCTTTGTATTAGCTTTGACGATTGTCTTCGTATCTCCAACAACCCTTGGGCCGATATGACAATCCGGCTTTTTGACCATAAAATGCAGTTGGCTCACTTTGCGGACTTCTATCTTGTCCCCGCCCCAGAGAATGATATCCGAGGCTCCGCTGCTCCATGTCCTTGTCAGCTCGCTGAGATTAATGGGCGGCTTTGTCACTGTTTCGATATTGCTCACGTATTGAGCTTCGACAACCAAATCCCCGGGAGCACGACTGGCCGGCACAGCTTTAAACTCGACCAGGATGGTATAAATAAAATCTTGCGCACTTGTAGGAGAAGTCTGGTAACACTTGGGGTCGGCTTTTAGACTGGTGATTTTCCAGTCTGCAGTCTTTCCTACTTCTCCGCAGGGCTGGAGACGTGCTCCTCTCCTGAAGTTGTTATCCTCGTTTGATTCCTTTATCGAGTTTGTAGGGTCGATGTTAATGTCAACCGTCACCGGTGCCGTGATATCAAAGGCT
>JAOUKO010000385.1 GCA_029882525.1 Candidatus Aminicenantota bacterium
ATTCTTTCTGGAGAGTGGCTATAACGCTGAACACACCGGGGATGGGAATAGACGGCTGTGCTATCCCATGTTTGACCTTGTTTACAAAGCAGTGTTTGCAGCCATCGTACAAAAATGTCAGGTCAGATGGATTTATTTTGTAGTTGTTTGCCATGATCTGCTTCCTATTGCTTTCTAAATTTCTATTAATATTATAGAGGAGTCAATTCGAGGTCAATAGTAACCTGGACGTTGCTGTTCTCTTATCCTATCCTTCCCAATAAAGGCATTTTATTACGGCCTCTTCGATCTTTTTAATATCATAGGGCGCAAAAAGCCCCTTTCAACCCCAAAATAAAGAAATTCCCCTCTTATAAACCTGTCTTAGACCGTCTGCTTTCCCATTTTTTTTAGGTAATTATTAAAATCGCGGGCAAAGGCAGCTTTTCTTTTCTTAATGAATCCAATCCCTTTGCCGGTTAAAATATTATACTATTGCTTCCTGGCGGATGTAATATAAATAACAATTTGTTCCTTGTCAATTTATCCAAGGAAAATTTCCAGTACATTTTCACACCTATTCCTGTTTTTTTAATTCAGGTGAGAATCTGCAGAAAAAATTTCATGTTGGCGAAATCACGAATAAAGTTTAGCATGACCGATTTGACAGCGGTTCAGCATTCATCTATATTCTTATCAAGCTCAGCAAGAGGAATCCGATTATTACAAGAATAAATTATCTGAATAACGGAGGTGAACATGAGGGGGAATGATTCCTTAAATGGTATCAAGCTCAGATGTTATGCCGGGACAACAGGTATTATCCTGGCGATGGATGTCGTTCCATCACGGAGGAAAAACCTTTTAGGTTTTGCCATCGAACGTGAAAGACTTCCAGGTGGGCAATGGAAATGGCTGCAGGGATTACTGCGTTTCCCTGGCCAGGCCAGAGCTATCAATACTCCTGTGGACAGCAATCTGGCTCCTTTCCAGAAATTTCGCTGGTCCGATTACTGTGTTTATCCGGACACGAAGTATAAATATAAAGTCACCGGCGTGTACGGGACTCCGTCTCAATTAAAATATGTCAGCGGGCCTGAAGTAGAAGTTAAAACAGAGCCGCTTTACAAGGGTGCACATCAAATTATTTTTAACCGGGCTGCAGCCGCAAGCCAGGCTTACAAGCGAAAATTCGGCTCCACTAACCCTGATGACACGAACGACCCCAGGTCCAAGGACGCCAGGGTCTGGCTCTCCCGCGGCCTCCAGGAACGATTGTATAGCTTTTTAAACCGCGCCCTCGATTCCAATTGGGCGCTGGACATTGCCATTTATGAGTTCGAACTGCCGGAAATAGCCGATATTCTGGAAAAAGCTCGCCGTCAAGGAGCGCAGATCCGTGTCATCTATCATGCGAAAGAAGGCGATGAACAGACGGAGATAAATACCTTAACTCTTATACCCCTAAAAACAAATGATAAGCTGCCTCGCCAAACGAATGCCATCTTCCACCACAAATTTTGCATTTTGAGTCGAGTGACCCCGGACGGCAGACGGGAGCCTCAGAGTGTTCTGACTGGTTCGACTAATTTTACACCCAATGGCGTTTACCGCCAGGCGAATGTCGTTCATATCATAGAAAACAAAGCGATCGCCCGGAATTATCTGGAGCTTTTTGAAGAGCTTTTCCAGGGCGCTGATCCCAGAGAAACCAAAAGTTATATCAACACAAAACATCCGGTTAAACCCGGCAGTATCCCCCAGGCCGTCTTTAGCCCCCGGTCAAAGTTTTCCGATATCCAGGAAGTTGCCGCTATCGTCCAGAAGGCAAGCCGCGACCTCGTGTTTTGCACCACTTTCAACCTGCATCCAGACATATGCCAGGCACTTCTCGGAACCCCAGCGAGCGATATCATTCGATACGGACTGCAAAACTCAAGGACAAAGATAACAGGAACTCACCGTTATGGGCAATTCACGGCCACCGCCATGTTCAAATCAGGACTGGAGGGATTCTTGAAAGAAACCACGGCCGGACAGAAAGGCAATATCCTCGTCCATTTAAAGACTATTTTAACCGATTTTTCTACGAATAATCCGACCGTGATCACTGGTTCGAATAATTTTTCCGCGAACGCTTCGAGCAGGAATGATGAGAATATGCTGATCATCGGAGGAGAGACTTCAGTAGCTGATGTCTATGCTTGCGAGATGATGAGGCTTTATGACCATTACAGGTTCCGCTACAACCAACGGGCAAAGGGCCAAAGAGGGCCGAAGAAACGGCTTACTCTTTACGATAGCGATGAATGGACCGCCCGTTATTTCCAAAAAGGAACACTCCCTTACCTGGAAAGGATTCGCTTCAGCGGTGGAAATGCATAGACAAACCCATCATGCTTAATGAAGCGGGATTGTAAGAAAAGCTGCATAAACCTCCTTAGTGATTTAATTCACAAGGAGGGCGACATGCCCTGGGGCCTTAAAAATTAAAAACAAAATCGATATAAGGAAAGCCTGGAAATATAATGCCTTCTCCTATGATGTTAATAAAAGCAAGATCTACACTCATTTTCTCGCCAAACAAGCGCAATCCATACGAAATAAGAGGCTCATCAACGCCAGGGAAAATCCAATTCTCTGTAACAAATGATAATCGTCGTGTTAATCTTGCTTCTCCTCCTAGCATAATCATAGGCTTACTG
>JAOUKO010000386.1 GCA_029882525.1 Candidatus Aminicenantota bacterium
CTGTCAACAAAAGAATTTAAAGAAATTATTGATGAAGAAGACCTTAAAACAAGCAAACATTCGGGCCTCCCGGCGTTACGACCCTGAGAATTTCCGCTATTTGTCGGATCAGATCATGCATCTCGCCTTGCGTGGCCTTTTAAGGACCGACTTTTTGAACGAAGCCTCAAAGATATTGATGGAATTTTCCGGATGTGACTCTGTTGAGATGTGGCTGAAAGAACGTGGAAAATACTATCGCAGTGAAGTGACGCGTTCAAGAAAGCGCCCGTTCCGCTATGAGATCATGCCTATTATAAAGGATGAAGAAGGCAGGTATGTTCCAAGATTGAGAAGAAACTCCCATCTGGAGCGGTTATGCCTGAATATTCTTCTCAAACAATATGATTTGTCCTTACCCTTTTTCACTGATAGCGGAAGTTTCTGGACAGGCGATATTGAGAAATCATTTGCCTTTCTCTTCAAACAGAGTCAGGGAAATTCTTCCGGCAAATCAATCATTACTGGAAATTACAGGTCTTTGGTTGTGATTCCGATTTCAGTAGAAGATGAGAAAATAGGCCTTTTGCTGTTAAAGATCAAATCCCCTGATTTCTTTATCAAAAGAGATGTGAAGTTCTATGAAGGGGTTGTCCAGACTCTGGGTATTGCTTCCATTCATCGGCGGGCACAGGTGGAGCTGCGAGAAAGAGTCAAGGAACTCACCTGTCTTTATGGCATTGCCAAGCTTGTAGAACAGGCCAGCCTTTCATTAGAAAAAATCCTCCAGGGTATTGTGGAGCTGCTTCCTCCCGCTTGGTTCTACCCTAAGATAACATCGGCCAGGATTATCTTAGATAAACATGCTTATGCGACAGGTAGTTTTCAAAAGATTGTTCATAGCCAGGCTGCAAATATTATTGTTGATGGTGACGAGTGTGGTATTGTCGAAGTGGTTTACTCAGAAAAGAAACCTGAACTTGATGAGGGGCCTTTTCTCAAGGAAGAACGCAATTTGATAGATACAGTTGCTAGAGAGATTGCCCTGATAATCGAACGGAAACAGACGGAACATGA
Organism: Candidatus Aminicenantota bacterium; assembly: GCA_029882525.1. Classification (GTDB taxonomy): domain Bacteria; phylum Acidobacteriota; class Aminicenantia; order Aminicenantales; family Aminicenantaceae; genus SOIA01. Next base: position 1,057 of record JAOUKO010000386.1, read on the forward strand.
CAAAGAAAGGCTTCAGGAACAGCTCAGGCACGCGGACCGGCTGGCCACTATCGGTCAGTTATCTGCAGGAGTGGCCCACGAGTTAAACGAGCCTATCGGAAGCATTCTCGGATTTGCCCAGCTTGTTCAAAAATATCCCGAATTATCAGAACAGGTAAGACAGGACATCGAGAAAATCATGAAAGCATCTCTGCATGCACGTGAAGTCGTTAAGAAGCTGATGCTGTTTGCGCGGCAGATGCCTCCACAGAAGACTCAAGTGAATCTGAATCAAATAGTAAAAGAGAGTCTTTATTTTCTTGAATCGAGATGCGCCAAGGAAGGAATAAAAGTCATCCGTTCCCTTTCTCCGCATTTACCGGAGGTCATTGCTGACCCAGCTCAGATGACTCAGGTTTTTGTGAACATTGCTGTCAACGCGATACAGGCCATGCCCAGCGGAGGAAAATTGACAATAAAAACCAGGTCATCTGAGAAATTTGTCTCACTCATTGTGGAAGATACAGGTGTCGGTATGGAGGAGAACATTATCAAGAAGATATTCCTCCCCTTTTTTACAACTAAAGATGTTGGTCAGGGAACCGGGTTAGGACTGCCTGTGGTCCATGGAATTGTCACCTCTCATGGAGGCTCTATAAACGTCACTAGTGATGTGGGTCGGGGAACAAGATTCGAGATTCAGCTTCCCATCGCTGAACCGAATGGATAAAAGGGAGAGGTTAAAGTGGAAAATTCTTCAGGGAAAGAACATATTCTCGTCGTAGACGATTCTCCAGATACACTGGAGGTGCTGCAGAGAAACCTGGAGTCCAGAGGGTATCGCGTCTTCACCGCTCCTGGAGCAGTAGAGGCAATTAAGATTCTTGAATCCACAGCCATGGACTTGGTCATAACAGACCTCAAAATGCCCAAGGTTGATGGTCTGAGCCTGGTCAGACATATCCAGGAGAATTTCAAGGATACTGAAGTGATGATGATCACGGGTTATCCTTCGATTGAAGGAGCTGTCGAAGCGGTTAAAACCGGAGCTGAAGAATATCTTTCCAAACCATTTACCGATGAGGAACTTTTTGTTGCTGTTAAGCGTGTTCTCGATAAGCTCCATGAGCGTAGGGCTGCACAGAAAATGGCTGATAAGCCGTCTGTCGTTCGTCATGGACTTATCGGTGAATCAAAGGCCATGCGAAAGGTCTTGAATGCCATCGAAAAGTCAGCCTCAAGTTCGGCAACGGTTCTCATCACTGGAGAGAGCGGTACAGGCAAGGAGCTCGTGGCAAGGGCTATTCATTATAACAGTTCTCGTGCCTCTGCTCCCTTTGTGCCCATAAACTGCGGCGGTATTCCTGAGGCCTTGCTCGAGAGTGAGCTTTTTGGGTATGTGAAAGGGGCTTTTACCGGAGCCTCAGAAACCAGAGCAGGTTTCTTCCAGACTGCGGAAGGGGGCACTATTTTTCTGGATGAGATAAGTGAGACAAGTCTATCCATGCAGGTCAAGCTTCTCCGCGTTCTCCAGGACAAAGAAGTCATCATGGTTGGAGAAAGGCGACCGCAAAAAGTGGATGTGAGGATTATTGCTGCAACCAATAAGGATTTGCAAAGTCTCGTAAATAAAGGTTCGTTTCGGGA
>JAOUKO010000080.1 GCA_029882525.1 Candidatus Aminicenantota bacterium
TACACATTGTTGTTTCCTTCACGGTTCGAGGTGAAGGCCAGCCATTGCCCGTCAGGTGACCAGACCGGCTCCCGGTCATAGGCGACATGATCTGTCAAGCGTATCGCTTTTCCTCCACTAGCGGAGACCATCCAGAGGTCGCCCATGTAGGAAAAAGCGATCTGTTTGCCGTCCGGAGAGATGGCCGGGCAGCGAGCACCAATGAGCTCCTTTTCGGCTGCGCCAGAATAAACAACCATCATGGCAATAGTTAAAATCCCGAAAAACAGAGATAGACTGATCCGTTTCATGACATGCTCCTTAGTGAGGAATTGTTCGATGGAATGAGAGATTAAACATGGAAAAAGTAGCAATAACACAGAAAAAATGAGGAGTCAATAAATTAGATATTTAAAGTCAGGACACTAATCCAATCCCACTTTCATCAGCATTTCCTTGACAGGATGATCAGCTGCCAGACAGTTCCTTTGTATTTAGCTGAGTAGAACTTTTCGGGCTCCTCCCAGTATCCGTTTTTATCCTACCTGGCTAGGATCTTCGGCACCATTCCTTTTTTTCGCTTTTTAATCTTTAGATTAAGATTTCACGCGGTACTTCTCGAACCACGCCAGGAGATAGAGCTGCTGAAGAAGCCTGTGGGAGGGCCGCCTCCAGCCATGATACTCTTCAGGCATCCTGACCAGAAGCGTATCTTTTTTAAGCATCTTCAGCGCACGGTAGTATTCCTCACTCTGGCCCATCGGAGTCCTCAAATCTGCCTCGCCGGTCATGACCATGGTTGGGGTGGTCACATTCCCCACATAATGGAGAGGCGAGCGCACAGCGTATTCCAACGGGTCTTCCCACGGGTATTTCTGGAATTGACGGTACCAGTCTGAGCCATCGGTCGTCCCCACGAAGGAGTGCCAGTTGATCACCGGCCTCATCGAGACCGCAGCCCTGAAACGATTGGTATGACCGACTATCCAGGCTGTCAGCACCCCTCCGCCGCTTCCCCCGCAGACGAAAAGATTATTCTTGTCAATAAATCCCTTGTCCAGAGACGCATCCACTCCAGCCATCAGGTCATCATAATCCTTCCCTGGGTAGGAGTACTGAATCCCGTTGATAAAATCCTGGCCGTATCCGGTACTCCCTCTCGGGTTCATGTACAGGACTGCATAGCCGTTGGCCGCAAAATTCTGCCAGGCCCAGTCGAACTGGACTGAATACATGGCCCAGGGACCGCCGTGAATGTAAAGAATCATCGGATATTTTTCCCCGGACTTAAACTCGGCTGGTTTGATGAGCCAACCCTGCAGGTCCAGTCCATCGGGCGACTTGAACCACATCTCTTCGACCTGACCGAGCTTGACGTTGGCCAGGACATCCTCGTTCACATCCACAAGCTTCTTGATTCTGCCCGGATTTTTCAAGTTGAAGGTTATCAAGTATCCTGGTTTGTAATACGTGGAAAGAGTGGTGGCTACCTGGCCGTTTTCAGCAATCGACAATCCGGATAAATAATGGACACCATCAGTGATTTTTTGAGTGCTGCGATTCAAAGAGATGTAATAAATATTCGACTCTCCCTTTTCCCGCAATAGATAATAGAGCCCCGTGCTGTCTGGAGCCCAGATAACGGAAGAGGGCGAATTCGGAAGGTTGACTGCAAGGATCCGCTTCCTATCGCCTGTTCTGTCCATGAGATAGAGGTTGGAGAGATGGCTCGTGTAATTCTTGTCGTTATAGCCAGTGTAGGCAATCCATTTGCCATCCGGTGAAACCTGTGGACCACGGTCAGGGCCTTTCCGGTCTGTGAGCGCCTTGACTTCGAGAGTGCCGAGGTCCACTGAATAGATCTCAGAATCTCCATGCAGGTATTCCGCATCCGGTTTTCGGATAGCGCTGAAAAATATCTCTTTCCCATCCGCTGACCACTGAGGGTCACTGTGAGAATAGTTTTCAGAGGTGACCTGACGCGGCGTCCCCCCAAGCTCAGCATCGATCACGAATATATGAGTATACCCTTTCGGAGTGAATCCTCGTCCGTCCCTTCTCCATGACAGCCTATCGACGATCACTGCTGGCTCCGCCCATTTTGCTCCTCTTGGCCTGCTGGGAAGTTGAACGGGTAAAATCGACTGTGTATCCGGGACAAAAAGAGTGAAAGCCAAATGTTTTCCTCCTGGAGACCACCTTATGTCGCCCGGAGCACGCTCGAGATGGGTCAACTGGGCGACTTCCCGTGTATCCAGCCACATCACGTGAATTTGCATGGTCCCGTCTCTATCGGACAGAAAGGCGATCTTTTGGCCATCGGGCGACCAAACAGGAGAAGAATCCCTCCAATCTCCGTGAGTGAGCTCACGAATCCTCTCCCCTTCAACATCCACGATCCAGAGGTTGCTCCTGGTGTGGTCATTGATCTTATCTGTCCAACTCCGGGTGAAGAGTATATTCTTTCCGTCAGGTGATATGTTCGGGGTTCCGACTGATTCCATTTCCATGTAGGTCTCTTTAGTCAGCAGCGTGTAATTTTGCTGCTCACCAAACGCCTTGCCAAAACCTAGACAGAAAAGAATCAAGCAAAAAACCGTCAATGGGGTGATTGCTTTTCTCATGAGAACCTCCTTTTTTCGAAATCAAAAAAATAATTTAAAGGAAGGAATCTGGAAAAGAGTATAAGTCAACCCTAGATGCATCTGACTCAGAAAGCTAATTTATCCACTCTGAAAATCGAAGTCAATCTTTTTTTCTGTTTGGTGACAGCCAAAAGAAGAGAGATTTTGGGCAAAGATAATAATGAATTTATTCAATCGTTGTCAGGCCGCTCAAACAAATTGAAAGTTCCCGCCCTCGGAATAAAAAGAGTAAAAATAATGAAGTTTTATAGATCAGCGGCAGACGCGATTGCGTCCCTTCCTCTTGGCACGGTAAAGGGCCTTGTCTGCGGCCTTGATGACCTGATGAGGAGTAGAGTTTTGTTCATCACACTCTGCAACCCCGATGCTTATGGTCACAGTGGTCTTATCGCGAGACTTCTTGTTCTTTGTCGGGTTTTTTGGCTTTTGGTAGCGCCGGTCAGAGCCGCGCAAGAAAAACCCTGATTCTGCGATTCGCTTCCTTAGAATTTCAAGATGAGGGAGAGTCTCATCCACGCTTTTCCCGGGAAATACCAGGGCAAACTCCTCGCCCCCATACCGGAAAGCCCTGCCGCCGCCTGAAGCATTCTCCAGCTTTGAGGCAATCATACGCAACACCTGGTCTCCAACATTGTGGCCAAAGCGGTCGTTGAATTTCTTGAAGTGGTCAATGTCGACCATGGCTACAGCGAAACGGCTCCCCATCTTATACAAAGTCTCGCTCAATGCCCGTCGCGCTGGAAGGCCGGTCAGCTCATCCCTGTAAGCCCTGCCGTAAGAAGTCTCGATCACTGCAATGACCAGGACCAATCCTCCTGTTGAGAAAAAGATGGTAGATGCCGATCCGAATTTGCCGGATGTCATGGCAAAAAAGCCAGAGACCAGGACCCAGAAAAAGCCGCATTCGATGATGCCTCTATCCTGGACGTAGCGTATGAAAAGAATGAAAGTGGCAAAAGCGAAAGCGAAAAGTGCAGGCTGGGCTATCGATATTTTACTGAGTACTGCCCAGTCGAAAAAGGAGTGTTTGAGGTAAAGCGCAAAGCCCAATTTGGGGTACTGGCAGATCAGAGCCACACCGAATATCTGCATCGGAATCAAGCTCAAGCGCATCAAGCTATCCAGGCTGAGTATGCCGCGTTCCTTCATAAATGAGAACACAACAAGGTTTAAGGGAAACAAAAAGGCGACGGCATTGTATACTGCCTCCCCAGTAGTGCCAGGGCCTACATTTACTCCAGCAAAGACGAGGAGTGAGCGATCGACGACGGCTAAAACCAAGACGACAAAAACGAGCTGGCTGCGGTTGAGCCGCCATCCGAGAAAGAGACCCGCACACAAGACGATCCAAGGGTAGAAGCGGGGAAGCCAGGACACTGCCTCCACGATCGGGGCCCGGGTTAAAAGGAATGCCACAAGGATAATCAGCCCCCCGGGCATGAAAAAGGAGAAGACGGCCCTGAGAACTGAAGAGGTGGCCCTGAAGAAAAGTACTTTGCCCTCATCAAATTCGACTTTTTTGGGCGTCTCTTCCATGACTTTTAGCAACAACTTTCAGATAAATATCGCGGTGCTGCGAAAAATTATTACACAGGTTAACTTTTTAAGCAAGTGTCGGAGCCGAGCTACACGCATTCCATTTTCCCCGATAAAAACAAATGGATTGCTCAGGTGGGATGATTAAAAAACATCAATAAAAGAATTTATCTTCGCCGAATTTCTTGATAAGCCTGTCAACGTCCTGGAGAATCAAGTCCCTGCGAACGATGACTGCATCGATTTCCTTATCGGTCAGGTATTCTCCAACAGCATTCCTGATCATCACGAAATCGAGGCTCTTCAGCTTTTCCACGAATGCGCGGGGCAGCTCCTTGATAGGCTCTTTATTACCTTCTGCCATATGGACGAGCGTCTTGGTAAACTTCTTAGAGGTCCGGAAGGAGCGGGAGTGGTCGATGAGAATAAGTCGCCAGTCCTCTGTAATCAGGATGTCTCCCCAGTTCCGGTCTTCGTTGGCGATCAGGTTATCCCAGGCCTTCATCAAGTAATTCGCTCTATTGTATGAGGGAACATAACGGTTGGGGCAGGGAATATTCTGCTCCTGTTTCTCTCTGTACTTTATCCAGTACTCTGCCTCCAGGGAGCAGACCCCTCGGTCACCCCGGAATCTTATCTCCTCATAAGGCGGAACCATGTTCAACTCCAAAAGCTTGTCCAGCCTATAAGCGGCAATTTCCCATTTCCAGCTATCCAGGAAACCTTTGACCCGTCCTTCGACATTCTTCCACCAGCCGTATTTGACGACTCCATCTTTTTCCAGCTTAAGCCTCCAGGGTTCAGTGACTGCCTCCCTTTCGCTCAGCGGCTGACTCGTCTCGACAATCTTAGCTTCCTTGAGGAATTTTTCCCATTTCTCTCTTTCGGCAATTTCTTCTGGTTTGAACTGAGCAAAGGATAGAACCTGGAATCCCAGAAAAAAAAGCAAGAAGAATATGGAACTCATCGATTTTTTCATCTATCCCCTCCTTCAAAAGCTCAGACCGATGTTAAGTTTGGGAATCCTCTGGTCTTCTTCTCCCGTGATATTTCTTTATTATTATTTCATAATTCACGAAGCAGAGTCAAAGCCTTATCCATTTAAAAACTCCACCCTGAAAAACTCTACAATCTGCTCATCTCATCTTTAAGACCTTGGTCGGAACCAGAAACTTCGATTGGAGTTCTAGTTAGAGATCTCGATGACTCTCCCCACTCCCATCTGAACGAAATTCTCACCGTAAGCCTCTTTAAACAGCTCAATCTGATGCTCCCCTGTGCAGTGAGTCGCTCCGACCTTAGAAACGCCCAATTCCTTGAATTGCTGGATGATCTCTTTTATCTCAGCATCTGATTTTTGCAGCAGGTGGAAGCCTCCAAACACAAGATAAATATTTTTATTGAGGACTTGTTTCGCTCTCCTGACCATACCCACGATCCCCGGATGAGCACAGCCGGTTATGAACACCAGGCCTTTCTCTGTATCGAGTATCACTCCCTGTTCTTTGATCGTTGTTCCCATCTCCCCGGTGGTAAGAACACCTTTGCATATTGCGACCGGTTTATCCACGGAGACGATTTTTGCTCCTGTATTCTCAACTCCTTTTTTAAAATCATCGGGAAAAGAGATAGGAACGTAGACCGAAACCTTGTTATTCTCCTTCAGAAACGAAGAAAGTCCTCCTGTGTGATCTCCATGGATGTGAGAAAGAACGACAAGCTCAACTTCCTTAGGGTTCACCCCAAGCGTTTTGATGTTGTGCATCAGAATATCAGGGTTTGTTCCGGTATCGAACAGGATGGTCTTCTCTGTCCCCTTGATAAGGCAGGAAAAACCCCAATCCGTTTGAGTCCCTTCCGTGAACATATAATTGTCATAGAGGATGGTGATGGTTATCGGGCTCTTATCGAGTGAAAATGCACTGCCGATAAAAATAAAACAAAAGGTGACGAATAAAGCCAGGAAGTTTTTCATCATTCCCTCCAATCAGAATTTGAGTGGCATTTCTATTTTCCTATCTCTTTGGATAAATTTCAAGATTGGGAACGTTCCCTTAATACACTAGTCGGTGGCAAGGTGCTGTACAAGAAATAATCTTTTTGATTCTCCTCCAGATAGTGTGAGTAAAATACACAGGAATGGAAGAAGCGACCTTGAAGATTTAGCCTTCCCGAACCGTCCATCGAGGGAAGCCGATGAAATCGGCCGCCGAGTATGTTTGAGCACGCAACAATCAATCTGATGAATAATGAATTAACACGGACATCTGGTTCGAAGTAACATGTCTGGCGTGCGGAGTTACGCAGGCGCCGAGAGGGGCGGTGAGGGAATGGCGTTAAAAATCTGAAGGGAGCGATGCCATTTCTGTGTGTTTTAGTCGTGAATTTACCCACGCAAAATGGAAGAGAACCTCTATTTTTAATCCTACCTGAGTCTCAATTCGATGCTGCCGATACCAGCATCCACATCGATATCGATCGAAATGTCGGCTTTGCCGAAAGCATCATTGGTGTAGATCTCCCCTCTCTTCTTAAATCCCTTGGCGTCAATGGAGCCGATTCCTCCGTCAATCCTCGCCCGGACACCGATGTGTTCCGGCAGATAAATGGTTGCGCTTCCTATCCCGCCGTCCAGGATAACATCAAAGCCTTGCTTTCTATCGCCCGAAAGGTCCAGCACCAGCTCGCCTATCCCCATATCAATATCCAGGGATTTCAGCGTCAACCCGGTTAAATCGAGCTTCCCTTCTCCGACTCCAAAATTGATATTGAGGTCCAGGGGAACATCGTCGTTCAAGCTGATATCCCATCTGTTTCGTTTCCTGCCTACTGTCATGCCTCGAGATTCTCCCTGCCTAACGGTGAGGACCCCTTGGTCCCTGACTATCCTGTAATCGACTTCTGGTTTCCAGTGCTCGATGTTGTAGCTGAAGTAGGCTTCCATGAGCTCACTGGCTCCACCCTGGATTTTCAGCTCGCCCACTCCTATATCCAGCTTCACCTCTGCAGATTCAGCCCGGCCTAACGCAATGGTCTGGGAATCCTCGACCATCTCGCCAGCTACTTCGCATCCCACCAGACCGGCAGCGATAAAGGCAACTGCCCATATTTTCCAGCTATCTCTGATTTTCATCGTGCTTAACCTCCTCAATCATATATTACGGAAACATGCAGCTTGAAGTTCATTTTTTATCGTGGGGTTGGGCTTCTGAAACCGCAGCTTTACCAGGCGATGCCGTAGTCTTCTCCGGAGTTGCTGGAGCCTCCCCAGAATGTGCCGTGCTTCCTGTCGAAGAAAATAGCGTTCATCGGACCGGAGGTGTATTTACTGACTCTTATGTCATACCCCATGCTGGCCAGAAGTTCCCTCACTTTTTCTGGGACTCTTTCATGGAGAGTGAGCCTCCCGGGAACTGCCACATGCTCTCCGAATGAGCTCATCATCTGAAAGCTCACGATGTTGGCCGCTTCACAGGCTTCCTGGACGTTCATCCCGAATTCGGCCATACAGAGGAAAAACTGGAGGCAGTTCTGGTCCTGAGTGTCCCCGCCCTGGATGGAAAAGGAGAGAAAGGGCTGGCCATCTTTCAAGGCGAGACTCGGAGTCAGGGTTGCCCGCGGCCTTTTCCCCGGAGCAACAACGTTGAACGGGTTTATGGATTCATCCAGGACAAAGCTCTGCATGCGCTGACTCATTCCCATCCCGGTCTTTCCGGCAATGCAGGCAGGAATCCAGCCTCCGCTCGGTGTCACGGATACGACCCAACCTTGCTTATCCGCAGCCTGGATGGACGTTGTTCCCGACATAAAGCTCTGTTCGAATGCTTCCATCTCTGCCTCGCTCATCTTGGACGGGTCTTTCTTGCCCACGTTCGACCATTCTTTCAGGAGGTAGAGATAGGGATTCTTCTTCCCCTCAAAGGGATAGGGATCGCCAGGCTTGACATCAGGGTTATTCAGGTTCCAGTTGATCTGTTTGAGCCTTTCCTTGGCATATTCTTTGGACAATAATCCCCTTATCGGTTCTTCCGGAGGGAAATAGGGATCACCGTAGTAAAAATCCCGGTCTGCAAAAGCCAGGTTCATCACCTGATAAAGAGTATGGATATAGTTCACGCTGTTATAGCCCATTTTCTTCAGGTCTATATTCTCCAGCATGTTCAGCATCTGGAGGAGAACCGGCCCCTGAACCCATGAGGTCAGCTTGTAGACCTCAATCCCTTTGTAACTGGTCATGACCGGCTCTTCAAGATAGACCTGCCATTTGTCCAGGTCCTCCCTAGTGATCAGTCCTCCCTGCTCCTGGCAGCTGCGCACATATTCTTCGGCGATATCCCCCCGGTAAAAACGGTTATAGGCAGCATAGATCGCTTCCTTGCGGCTTTTTCCTTCAGCCAGAGCTTTTTCTTCTGCCTCGACCAGCATCTTCAGAGTTTCCAGCAGGTCAGGCTGACGGAAAATCTCGCCCGGATGGGCAGCCTCATGTTCCTCGCCAAGATGCGGCAGCAGGATCTTTTTTGAATAGGGCCACTGCTTGATCCTGTCCTTGGACCGTTCTACCCTTCTCGTGAATTCCTCTTCAGCCGGGTATCCCTCGGCCATCTGCATCGAGGGTACAAGCACCTCTTTCAGACTCATCGTCCCGAACTCAGCCAGCATGGTCATCAGGCCCCCTGGTGTTCCCGGGGTCACCGCTGCCAGAGGTCCGTATTCGGGAGGATACTCCATTCCTTTCTCCTTGAAGAATTCAGGTGTGGCGCCGGTGGGAGCGACTCCGAGTGCGTTTATTGCGATGACTTTTTTGGTCAGGGGATTATAGATCAGGGCTTGAGTCTCGCCGCCCCAGCTGAGAACATCCCACATGGTACAGGTGGCCCCGAGCATGGCACAGGCTGCATCCACAGCGTTCCCACCTTTCTGGAAGATCATAGCCCCTGCGGTCGCAGCCAAAGGCTTGCCGGTTATCGCCACCCAATGCCTGCCGTGAAGCACAGGCTTCTCGGTCCGGCCAGGACTCGAGGAGCCTGAGACAAAAATAAAGGCCACAAGCATCAACCAGACCTTCCAACAAGCATGAATTTTACCCCTCAAACTCACCATTTCATCCTCCTTTTTGCCCGCCAAAGCTGAAAGGCCAGGGCTTTTCTATGCCCAAAAACATCAAAGTTGATCCCATCAGAGCTAAGTTTTTCATGAAATTCACCATCTCTGCCATCTGCTGTTCCTGAGCAACAGCCCAGAAGTTATGCATCATGATTGTCACCGGGATGAAGAAAAGCAATGCGGCTGCCACACCGACTTCTGGAAAAATCCCAAAAAGAAATGTTAAAGCGGCCACGATAAGCAGCAAACCTGAGATAGCAATTCCCAATTCAGGCAGAGGTACTCCTTTAAATTTCGCATATTCGGTCATATCAGAGAATTTTATGAAGTGATTCAAACCACTATAAAAATAAAAAATCCCGACGATGATTCTTCCGATCAAGACAACGATTTTCATCATCTTCACCTTTACTCGATATAAAATTTCTCCATCAGATGCCGCCACTTCTTCATCAGCTCTTCGTTCAAATCCAAAGGCGGAGTCGCATCTTCAGGTAAGAAGGGCTTATACGGACATATTTTCGCCTGCGCCTCGAACTCTTCTCTGATCTTCTTCAGTTCTTTGGGTTGAGTCAAAAGGTCGATGGCAGAGGCGGCCATGGATTTGGCTCCGGCATTGAGCCCTTTCCAGGCTGTCGAACCGTAGTTGCAGGCGACAGAAGACCAGTGGTGGCCGATTGCACCCGGAACCTGACCCGGGAACCAGATGGATGCCAGGGGAGCAACCATACTGACATCGCCCACATCGGAAGAACCACCGCCGACAAAAACATCACTTGGCGCTCGGAGCTCGCTCACTCTCGTGGGCATCCCTCTCTCCGGCCTTTCCAGATCTTTCTGGAGCGCTTTGGCAAAATCATGTTCATCCTCTGTCCATTCCGGCATCCCGATAAGCTCGATATTCTCCTGAAAAAGCTCTGCCAGAGCTTTATTGGCATAGCGCTGATGGACAGCGGCAATGACCCGCATACTCAACTCTGTCCCGCTGGCCAGAGCTCCGGCCTTAGCGCAGTTTATGACCTTTTTATACATATTCTCTAGCCTGTCATCCGAGTTTCTCACGTAGTACCAGACGCTGGCTTTATCAGGCACTACATTCGGAGCTTCTCCTCCTTCAAGGATTACGTAATGCATCCTGTAGGTGTAGAGGAGATGCTCACGCAGGAAGTTCGTGGCCACGTTCATGATCTCGACAGCATCCAGGGCGCTTCTGGCTCCCCAGGGGGAAGCGCCGTGAGAAGTCCGGCCTGTGAAAGTGAAAACAGTCGAGAAAAGCGCATTTCCGCTTGTTCCGTAGCTCGTTCCGAACCCGCTGCTGCTGTGGTTGTCGATCACCACGTCCACATCATCAAACAGCCCGGCTCTTATCATGTGCGGCCGGCTGATAAGTGTCTCCTCAGCAGGTGACCCAAAAAACTTAATCGTGCC
>JAOUKO010000081.1 GCA_029882525.1 Candidatus Aminicenantota bacterium
GAACTTCTTGCAGGAATTGCAAACTTAGATATTATCTGAAATTACCCGAAATCGTTTGACAAACATGAATTCTTCTTCATCCCTGACGATGCTGTATATTTTTCCATTCTTTATCTCTTTAATAGGATGGGGGACAACGACTTGGCGTATATAAATCCCATCCGGTGAAAAGATGTCGTATTTTACGCCTTGTTCGTCTTCCTTGCCGTATTGTCTCAGCCAGAGATTGCCTTCTTCATCGAAAAATGGGTCGCGAAAGAAAGCAGGCCAGTACTCTGAAAAAATAGAGCCTTCTTTGTAATTCGGATTTTTTAGGGGAGTGAATTGCCGTCCGAATTTGAAGATCAGCTGGGCGTCTGGATCATACACACTCATCTGATAGTGTTCATTGTACCCGGCGTAGAGCCTGCCTCCCCTGTCGACCGCCCAGGCAGTCGTGCAAACATGCGGGGAGCTTCCAGAAGAACTGGTTGTTGCGCTTTCTTTTTTAAATTTCATTTTATCGCCGCGAAAGGTTCCAAAGACGAAAGGATTCTGCCCGTCCAGATCCGCGCGGCAGATCGTTTTTATCTGCTCTATTCTCTGCTCGGCACCGATCACATCTTCCGTCTCGAAGGAAGTCGTGTGGTAATATATATGATTCTCTCGATCGAGTTTCAGTTCGCTGCAGTATCCCTTGAGCTTAAATCCTGAAAGATGATTCCCGGTCAGGTCCAGGATATCTAGCTGACGGTGCCTGCTTCCGAGCAATACGAGTTTTCCATCGGTGGATATTTTAAAATGCGCCGGGGATTCGAATTCCCCAGGGCCTCTGCCTTTCCGGGCCACTATGCGTATGTAATTCCCCTCCTTATCATAAACTTTGATGGTGTCTTCCCGCCAGTCCATCACATAGATTGTCCCGTCATCATCAACTTCCAGGTCGTATGGCCAGCTCAGCATATAATTTTCATCCCCTTCGATCACGCCGATGGAAAGCTCTTCCTCAAGCTCTAAAACATGCCTTCCGTCCCGGGGGAAATCCGGATTGGTGATGACTTTGATTCCTTCTATGAGTTCTGCTTTAAGCGGATATGCCTGCTCTTCAGGAGGTGTCTTCTTTCCGGCGCAGAATAGCGAACCTAAGAATAGAATGACGATTATAACGACTTTTGAATAACGCATGGTTTTATCCCCCCAGCTATTCAAGCTAATGTAAACGCACTGTGAATCTGCATTCTTTTCCGCCCCTCATGATTGAATCTTCCAGCTCTACATCGACCGCTTTTCCGACGACAGTTTCGAAATTTTCCTTAAGCCATCCCCGCGAGCAATTGCAGAAAGTCTTGGATAAGAGAGGCTCGAGTCCGCCGACCAGGGGGCAGAAGCATTTACTGTAGACGACACGTACAGAATTTCCTTCTTTTTGCACGTTATTCGCCCCGACCCATTTTTTCATCGTATCCAGCCAGCTGTCCAGGTCTCCCTTGGATTTCAATGCTTCCGACTTAGCATGTCTTTCCGCACAGGCCCGGCCGCATTCTTCCAGCACTTTGATTTTTGACTCTTCATCCAGCTGGACGTCCATGTTTTTCATTAGGGAAGAAAGCCAATCATGGAGGAATATTTGTTTTTGTGCCATTTCGTCCTCCTGAAAATTTACTGATGAAAATGAAGATGCCCGATTCGATTTATTTAACAAAATAGCAGTCCCAGCGCCAAGCACAAGCTTGAATGATCGAGCCATGAACTCTTTACGATTCATTTTCATTATGTATTGCAGCTGTTATTTATTATAAGGCATTAGATGGAAAAAACACACTTTAGACAGGCAGATTCAGCTTATAATGTGAAGTGTTAAAAGAAGAAGATCATGTGGCAATTCATTAGACTTTGCTTTTGTTGGATAAATGCGGCGCTATAGTAATTCAGTTTATTTATATATTCCTTGTCTCGGCCCAAAGGAGAAAAGTACGATGCGCTCTTTTTCGAGTTTGTATATGAGCCTTCTGTTCTGTCCTTTGACCGTGTAGGTTAAAGAATGAAGGTCTTTGAATTCTCCTTTGAGTTTTTTCCCTGCTAAAGGATTGTCCAGAATTTTCAATACAGCTTCTTTGAGTGCTTCTTTCTCCAGCTCTTCTTTTATTTTTTTCCGTAACTTTTTAAATTTTGAAGTCTCAACCAGTACCACTTACAGTTCCTCTGTATCTAATTCTGATACGTTTCCCATCTCATGATCGATCCTGGCCTCAATGATATCCTTTATCTCCTGGACCGTGAGTTCAGGGTTTTCAATCGCAAGGAGTCCGATGCGAAGTGCATATCTCAGGGCACTCGAGAAATCGCGGTGTTCTTTTCGAGCAAAAATGTCCAAATCTCTGATTAAGTCATCATTAATAGCCACAGTTTTTCTTGTCATTTTATCCACTCCGCATACATAATATGAAAATTTCATACTTTTGTCAACATGATATGATATTTCTGAATTTTCTTTGGTAGTGGTACTTTCAATAAAACGACTTCGCCTTGCTTTTTTTCTCACGAATTGATATTCTTTTGCCACAAAATCCAGGGGAATGCCCCAAATACGCAAAAGATAGTTCCTCCGACTCTAAATGTTACAATGAATGCACTTCTTCCGACCACATCTGGCCAGTGGGCTATGGAGTCGCTTGAGAAGATGTATCTCTTGTGATACATCTTTATATAGATGCCTCGCAGCTTTAAACAAGAAGAGCTGGCAAATTGAAAAATCAATGAGCAATAAATCCTTCACAGGAAACGTAATTCGATTTCTTGAAGAATCGCTCCAGGGTTCGAGGCCGGGCTTGGATGCGCAGTTAACGATGATTACCAATCCCAGGCCAGGGAATAGAACCTATTCTGAAGTCGAGGACTCATGCCACAAAGCCGGGGTACTTGTTCTACT
The DNA here is from genome assembly GCA_029882525.1 of Candidatus Aminicenantota bacterium. Classification (GTDB taxonomy): domain Bacteria; phylum Acidobacteriota; class Aminicenantia; order Aminicenantales; family Aminicenantaceae; genus SOIA01. The sequence continues at coordinate 2,909 of JAOUKO010000081.1, forward strand.
GTATCCTGTAAAGAACCGACTGCATCTGGTCTTTACCCGGCGGACAGCCAGGGTGGACTTTCATCAGGCGCAGATCTCATTTCCCGGAGGACGGAAGGAGCCAGAGGAGAGTCTTAAGGAAGCAGCCCTGAGGGAAGCAGAAGAAGAGCTGAACATAGTTTCGAGCTCGGTCAGGATTATCGGGGAATTGACACCGCTCTATATTCCACCGAGCAACTACTGTGTTTATCCGGTCGTGGCAGTAACCGATAAGCGGCCTGATTTTCAGCCTTCGCCGGAGGAAGTGGAGGAAGTGATAGAAGTCCCCCTGGACCACCTGCTGGATCCTCAGAATATCCGGAGAGAAGTGTGGCAGTATAAAGGAAGGGAGATCGAAGTCCCGTTTTTCTTTTTCAGGGGGCACAAGATCTGGGGAGCCACAGCCATGATGCTGGCCGAACTGATCGAACTACTTAAAGGATTTTTGGATAAGCAAAATTGAGGTCAGTCCAAGGTTATTGATATTTCTTTGGTTGAATAGTCAGGAGACATCTTGTAAAGACCTCTCCTTTGGATGTTCTAAATAATTTTTGAGAAAAAAAGAAGTAAAAAAAACGAAAAATTTTTCAAACTTCTTGGCAGTATCTCATATGTTTGTTATATTTGCTCTGATAAAGCATGGCCATTATTAAAACTCTCGTTTTTACTCTCCTCTTACCCGGTGTGTTTTTAGTCCTGGTCCCTTATCTTCTGTTGTCTTGGTTCGGAGATGGATTCACTATGGATATAGGCAGATTCCGTTACTTCGGTGTGTTGCCAGTGCTTCTCGGTGTCTTGACATATATCCAGTGTGCTTGGAGCTTTGTCTCCCTGGGTAAAGGGACTCCTGCTCCGGTTGAGCCCCCAAAGGAGCTCGTTGTCCAAGGACTGTACAAACATGTCAGAAACCCGATGTACCTTGGAGTTCTATTTCTCCTCATGGGAGAAGCGATTTTCTTTGCTTCAATATTAATTTTTCTATATACGGCATTAATGTTTTTTTGCTTTCACATTTTTGTTGTTGTCTATGAGGAGCCCAATCTCAGAGCCAGGTTCGGCGATTTATACACTAAATACCGTGATTCTGTGCCGAGATGGATTCCTCGTTGGAGAAAGACAAGATAGAAAGGATTGGGACATGAAGGGAAAAAGAACAATAACACGCAGGGATTTTATCAAGGGAACACTCACCGCTGCTGCGGCTTTGACAGTAGTTCCCCGTTATGTTCTGGGCGGTCAGGGATACACGGCACCCAGTGACCAGTTGACCAAAGCGGTCATCGGAGTCGGCAGCATGGGCCGGGTTCACTTCAATTATCCCGGAGCCAGGCTTTTAGCTGTTTGCGATGTCGACGAGAATCATCTCCAGAGAGCAATGCAAATCGGCGGCCCTGGAGTCCAGGGATATAAAGATTATCGGGAGGTCTTAGAGCGGGCTGATATCGACATCGTTCATATCCCGACGCCGCCCCACTGGCATGCCCTCATCGCCGTGGCAGCAGCCGAGGCAGGGAAGGATATCTGGTGCGAAAAGCCGATGACACGGACCATCGGCGAAGGCCAGAGAGTCGTTGAGGCAGTTCAGAGGAACGGGCGGATATTCCGGCTGAACACCTGGTTCAGGTTCCGAGATCAGTTTTACGGCTTCGGCACGACTGTCAGGCCGATCAAGAAGATCGTCCAGAGCGCAATCCTGGGTTGGCCGCTGAAAGTCACAGTCAGCGGCGTGACCGGCTTTGACTGGAAATTCTACTGGAGCGGAAAGGAAAACTTGCCGCCCCAACCCGTACCCCAAGAGCTGGATTACGATTTCTGGCTTGGTCCAGCTCCTTATAAGCCCTATCACCCCCACCGGGTTCACGGCTCTTTCCGCGGCTACTGGGATTATGACGGCGGTGGGCTGGGAGACATGGGGATGCACTACCTTGACCCGGTTCAGTACATTCTGGATAAGGACCATACCAGCCCGGTCGAAGTCGAAGCGGATTGTCCCCAGCAGCATCCGGATGCCTGCGGGTCGTGGCGCTGGATCCGGCTCAAATATGCTGACGGCTGCGAGATCATCCTTGATGGTGAAAACAGGGATCAGGGCGCTGCCTTTATCGAAGGCCCGGACGGAAAGATGTTCAGAGGCCTGGAGTCGAATATTCCAGGATTGAAAGAGAAACTGGCTGCTCTTCCGGACCCGGAGCCGCAGATGACAGACTTTTTCGAGGCAGTCCGGACCAGGAGCAAATTCGCTCTGAATGAGGAGAACGGACACCGCTCCTGCACCATCGTCAACCTGGCCAAGATCGCAGTGCAATTGGGAAGGCCTCTTCACTTTGACCCGGTCAAACAGCTTTTTATCGGTGATGAAGAAGCGAACCGCTATATCCATCAGCCCATGCGCGCTCCCTGGCAGCTCTGAGGGGCGCACTTTTTTTCAGGAGAGACTGAGATGATAAACCAGAAAATAAGAAAAAAGAGAATATTGCTCGCTACTTTTATTCTGATCTTCTGTTTGGGCGCCTCCATAGTTTTTTGTCAGGAAGACCTGAGGACACTGGAGACCAGGGTTGCCGATATACTGGCTCGGTTTCCGGCTCAAAACACTGAAGATAAGGATAAACTGGCTGCCGAGATTATCCAGTTGGGACCTCCGGGCATCCTGGAGATATGTAGGATGCTGGTTCCGCCCGGTGCAGGAGAGGACTCTCAGGTCCGGTATGCGCTCAACGGCGTGGCTGTTCATGTCAGCCGCAGCGGTGCTGAAGATGAACGGCGGATGTTTGCCCTGGCGCTCATCCAGGCATTGGATTCAGAACAGGACAACGAAGTCAAGGCGTTTCTCATCCAGCAGCTTCAATTAACCGGCAAGAGCGAGTCTGTCAAGTCCCTCAGCCAGCTCCTTGAAGAGAGGAGGCTGTGCGAGCCAGCGACTCAAGCTTTGCTGGCTATCCGCACACCGGAGGCAGAGAGAGCCCTGTTGAAATCCCTGGGAAAGGTTCCTGATGAAAATCGGACCACAATCATCAAGGCCCTGGGAGAGCTTCGCAGCAGAGCAGCCGTGAAAAAGATCATCAAATATGCCGAAAGCGGAGATGAGAGCCTCCGCCGGGTGGCTTTGTACGCGCTGGCCGATATCGGTGATCCCCGAGCTGAAAAAGTCCTGGACAGGGTGAGCGTGACGGCCTCTGCCTATGAGAGAATGAAAGCGCCATCGCTTTATCTGCTTTACGCCCAGCGCCTGGCAGAATCTGGATATAAAGAGCCCTGCATCAGAATCTGCCGGAGGATGATCGAAAGCTACACAGCGCCTCAGGAAAGTCATGTTCAATGCTCTGCGTTGAGCATTCTTCTGGTTGATCTCCTGGGGGAGAATGCTTTTGAAGACCTGCTCGAAGCTGTGGAAAGCCCGAACAAGGAGTTCCGCTGGAGAGCGCTGGAGCTTGCGGATAAGATCAAAGGAGAGGAGGCGACCGCAGTCTGGATCACAAAAGTGGAGAGCGTGCCTCCTGAGGTGGGGGCAGAGATAATCGCCATGCTCGGGCAGCGCGGAGACAAAACAGCGCTTTCCGCGATCCTTCAGAATTTAAAAAACGAGAAGAAAGTTGTCCGTCTGGCAGCGATTCCGGCAGCAGTGAGATTAGGGGGGATCGAGGTTCTTGACGATCTGATGGATGTCCTGCGGACTTATGGAGTCGATGAATCCCGTGCAGTCAAGCAAGCTTTTATGGGCTTTTCTGCGAGTCAGGTTATCCCTCAGGCAGTTCGAGTCCTGGAGGGAATGCCTTCGACCGGCCGTGTGGCTCTGATCGAGGTTCTTGCCGAGAAGCAGGCAAAGGAGCAGGTGGATGTCGTTTTTGCCCAGGCAAGGAGCGAAGATGAGAACGTACGGCATGCTGCCCTGACCGGGCTTGAGCCTCTGGTCAGTGAGAAGGACCTCCCGCGTCTCATCGGCCTGCTTGTTGAGACTGAAAACGATGAAGAGATCGCCCTCATTCAGAATGCGGCAGTGGCCAGTGCGAACCAGATGGCTGACGCTGAAAAGAGGGCTGATTTATTCCTGGAGGCACTGGAGAGTGCGGAGGGAGCCAAGCGGGCGGATTTGTTGCGGCCCTTATCGAGGATCGGAGGGAAAAGCGCTCTTCAGATGGTCATCCAGGAAGCGGCAAGCGAGGATGTGTTGATACAAGATGCTGCCGTCCATACTTTAGCCTCATGGCCTGCCGTTGACGCCGCGGAAAAGCTTCTCGACATCTGCCGAAGCACAGAAAACGTGGAACATCTTCAAGCAGCCATCCAGGGCTATGTCCGTCTTGTAAATGATTCGGAACTGGAAGAGTGGAAAAAGTTCTTCATGTTGAAAGAGGCCCTGGATGTTGAAATAGGTCCTGAGGAGAAAAAAATTGTCCTTTCCGGCCTGGCCCAAGTCAAAATCCCCGCCTCCTTGAACCTTGTGGCTTCCTTCATGGATGAGGCGGGTTTGGAAGAAGAGGCTGCGCGGGCAGCGATCGGGGTTTCCTCCCCTGGAGGAGGGGAGAAGGCCGGCCTGACCGGTCCGGCGGTGATAGCGGTGCTTAAGAAAGCGTCCTCGCTCATCAAGGATGCCTATGAGATAGAGAGGCTTGAGAGGTATATCGAGGGGCTGCTCAAACAGGCGGGATATGTGCCTCTCTTTAACGGGAAAGACCTCTCCGGTTGGAAAGGGTTGGTCGGAGACCCGGTGAGCCGGGCAAAGATGACTCCCGAAGAGCTGAAAAAGGCTCAAGCGGAGGCGGATGAGCAGATGCGGGCACACTGGAAAGCCGTTGACGGGATTCTTGCCTTTGATGGCCAGGGCCACAGCCTCTGTACAGCCAGAGATTATAAGGATTTTGAGCTGTTTGTCGACTGGAAGATCGAGGAGAAAGGAGACAGCGGCATTTACCTCCGCGGCTCCCCTCAGGTCCAGATCTGGGATCCGGCCCAGTGGCCAGAGGGTTCGGGCGGTCTCTACAACAATCAAAAAGGCCCGAGTAAGCCGCTCCAACTGGCTGACAATCCCATCGGTGACTGGAACACCTTCTGGATCAGGATGGTCGGAGAGCGGGTGACGGTGTACATGAACGATGTCCTGGTGGTGGATAATGTGGTGATGGAGAATTACTGGGAAAGGGACAAACCGATCTATCCGGCCGGCCAGATAGAGCTCCAGGCGCACAGCACAGCTCTCTATTTCCGGAACATTTACATCAGAGAGATAACTCCCGAGGAAGAACCTCGGATTTTGAGCGAGGAGGAGGTTGCCGGAGGATTTGTTCCCTTATTCAACGGCAGAGACCTCAGTGGCTGGGTCGGGGATACTGTCGGTTATGTCGCTGAAGAGGGAAGAATCGTCCTTAACCCGAATCAGGGCAGCGGTAACCTCTATACGGAGAAGGAATACAGCGATTTCATCCTTCGCTTTGAATTCAAGCTCAGCCCGGGCGCGAACAACGGACTGGGGATTCGGGCTCCGTTACAGGGTGATGCGGCCTATGTGGGGATGGAGCTTCAGATCCTGGATAATACAGCGCACATCTACAGGGACCTCAAGCCTTATCAGTATCACGGCTCCGTCTACGGCGTCGTTCCGGCCAGGCGCGGTTACCTGAAACCAGTAGGAGAATGGAATCAGCAGGAAGTCATCGCCAACGGGACTCGCATCACTGTCAAGCTCAACGGCGAGACCATCGTGGATGCGGACATCAAGGAGGCCGTGGAAAGAGGAACGATAGACGGAAGGGACCATCCGGGGCTGAGACGGACCAAGGGGCATATCGGTTTCCTCGGTCACGGTTCGCCTGTCGAATTCCGCAACATCCGCATCAAAGAATTGAAATAGGACAGGAACATTCCTTAAGGCATCACTTCAAATATATTTAATATCAGGGAGTTAAATTACAAACATTTCTTCCTTGTGGTGAAATGGTCTATGGGCTGGGGTTTGAGCTGTCTTTAGGGGATAAGTTTTCCGTTTTCTATTTTTCTATATAATGATGTTTTTCCAAAGTGCACTCCTGATATTTTATGCAGGGCGAGTCTGATCTTTTTCTAAATCTAAAGTGCTGATCGTTCTATTGAAAATAGAAAATTGAGGCTTGATCCCATTTGCGCTAATCACGGAAAAAGCCTGAGGTTTTTAATTTTTTCTCTGCTGAAGTCAACTTGGAGGGGGAACTGACTTCCCCCTTCCAACGCTCGCTTCCGCTCGCTGCCTCCCCTTCTCGGGCGGGGCATGAACCCACGCCCTGCGACCAAGGGGGCATACCCCCTTGGATTCCCCGACGATCGGTTCTGCTGCGCATATCATCCGATCGTCAACCTTATTTAAGATGAGAACGTATATGTTATATATATGTATCAAAAATTGATAAAAATAATTTAGGTGAAATCATGAAGCTCTTATCCCGGGCCGAAGAAATCATTTTACTGGCGGTCATAAAGCTTAAAGGTGATTCCTACGGAGTCGCTATCAGGGAATTGCTCCAGAGGGAAACTGGTAAAAAGTGGTCTTTCGGCTCTATCTACACTCCTCTTAATAAACTGACCAGAAAGCAGTATGTAATTAAAGAATATGGTGAGCCGACCGCGGAACGCGGAGGAAGAAGGAAATGTATTTATGAGGTGACAGATAAGGGGATAGCAGCCTTAAGAGAGATCCAACTGATCCAGGAGTCTCTGTGGTCAGGGCTGCCCGCGAATATTCTGAAATAAGAAAACTGACAATGAGAAATCGCCCTGTGAATCTTCCGAAATTAGGTGGATGGATTCTGAGAAGAATGCTCCTTTATGAAGAGCGAGAAGAGAAACTCGGTGATTTTGAGGAATGCTTTCATTATCTGGCTAGGAAAAGCGGGAGTATGAGGGCTAATCTCTGGTACTGGCAGCAAATTTTCCTGGCCAGTCCTGCTTTTATTTCAAATCTCTTTTACTGGAGTACAGATATGCTTAGAAATTATTTAAAAATAGCCTTGAGGAATATTCAGAAACAAAGACTCAACAGCTTACTCAACATTATCGGTCTGGCTGTCGGCATTGCCTGCTGCCTTCTGATCACTTTTCATGTGAGAGATGAATTGAGCTATGACAGGCATTTTTCGAAGGCGGACCGGATTTTCAGGCTGACAGAAGAAGGCCTGGAAGAGTCAGACAGGCATATGGCCTGTGTCTCCCCAGTTCACGGTCTTTTGATCCAGAACAGCATTCCAGAGATTGAACAGGTCGCCAGGCTTTTCTACATGAAATCCATGGTCTTGAGCTATCTTCCGCAAGCAGAAGAGCCTAAGAGGTTCGAGGAGGACGGTGGTTTTTTCGCTGACCCGACAGTTATAAGCATGTTTGATTTGCATTTTATTCAGGGCGATCCGCAGAGAGCACTCGAGGATATCGACTCTATAATCATGACAGCCAGTATGGCAGAAAAATACTTTGGGGAAGGATATCCACTGGGAAGAACCATCACCAGTGATTGGCCCCGTCCCTGGAAATTGACAGGGATTATCGAAGATATGCCAGCAAACACTCACCTGCAGTTTGATTTTCTCGTTTCTATGTCCACATTTTATAGTTATGTGGATGAGTCATGGTCGAGCAGCCGGAGCTGGAATGCGTTTTACACTTATGTTCTTATCGATTCCCTTCATACACAAAAAGAGGTCGAAGCGAAGACAACAGATTTCCTGATGGATTTCTATTCTTTCTCCGGAACCAGAGAGGAGATGATGAATCGAACCCGGCTTCATCTCCAGCCTGTCACC
>JAOUKO010000082.1 GCA_029882525.1 Candidatus Aminicenantota bacterium
ACCAAGGTTTCCAGCGCCTCTACCCTATCCAGAGCAAAGGAGAATGCGGCAAAGGTCGAAATCATCGTCGAGAAGGAAGGCAACACCCTGAATATCGGGACGGAATATCCCGAGAGAAGAGAAAGACATTGGGGTGAAAATTCTCTCAATGTCTCAGTCAGTTACATGGTGATGATTCCCGCTAAGGCAGCTGTAAAGGTTTACGTAACCAGCGGTAATGTTGACCTCGAAGGAATCGGAGGCATGACTAAGGTCAAAACTACGAGTGGTCGAGTGGAGCTCAGGAAGGCCTCTCAGGATGTAGACCTGGATGTTGTGAGCGGCAGGATTGATGTTCAGGATGTTACGGGAAATACCTACTTGCATACAATTTCCGGCAACATCACAGCAGAAGGAATCAAAGGCTCAATCAAGGCTACGGTGGTTTCCGGGGATATAGATTTGAGAGATGTATCCGAAGCGGATACTGTCGAAGCGAAGATCACCAGCGGCTCAGTCTCCTATGAAGGGGAGATCCGGAGCGGGGGGAGGTACACTCTCACCAGTCACAGCGGAAGTGTGGAGATGATTGTGCCGGCTGGTTCCAAGTTCGAGTTTGAAGCGAAGACCTTCAGCGGGAGGATCTACACTGATTTCGAAGTCAAAGTCTCAGGTGAGATCAGCAAGCGGAAGCTTTCAGGAGTCGTGAATGATGGAGGAGCCGTCGTCGAGCTGACTACCTTTAGCGGCAGTATCAACCTGAAAAAGCGTTGATCCTATAGAGTGCTTTGGGCACAAAGAGGAGGACATCCATGTTCTCCTCTTTTTTTTTGCCCGCTTTTCTTCCGGAAGAACACCAGAGACAGGCCTGAAAACATTTCAGAATAACCATCCGTATATTTAAGTTATTCTTCTAGTTGATTTTATTCGTTTTCAGGCATTCCCGTGTTTGTTGACAATCCGGTAGGTTTATTTTAGAATTTTTTCGGGCTTTACTATGTCAAAAAAGAAAATCCTCCTTGTTGACTACGATATAAAGAGCTTGCAATCCTTAACCGAGCTCTTCGAGAACCATAATGTCGAGATCGTCACAGCCAGAGATGGAGTGGCTGCTTTTGAGAAGTTCCAATCCGAAAATCCGGATTTAGTCATCCTGGAGCCCATGCTTCCCCGGCTTCATGGCTTCGACTTGACTCAAAAGATAAACAAGGAGAGTAAGGGAAAGGTGCCGGTCATCATTGTGACTGGGGTCTATAAAGGACATCAGTACAGGACCGAAGCCATACGCAATTTTGGAGCCGTGGGTTATTTTGAGAAGCCTTTTGACAAGAACAAATTGCTGGATGCAGTCATGAAATATGTTCAAAATGAGGAAGATATCGAGGAAGACATGCCTGAACTTCCCGATCTTCCCGGGGCAGAATCCGTTATCCAGGGTCTTGCCCAAAGGCTAAAAAAGAAGCCTCCTGACAAGAAAGAGTAATTCCAGAGAATCTGGTACAATTTTTAAGTGAAGAGTCATGGATCATTTATGGACACGGTGCAATAACTGCCGTCGGATCCTGTATAAACAGGATATCATTGACAGCAAACTGGTCTGTCCTGTCTGCAATTTTCACTTCAGGCTTTCAGCACTGGAGCGTCTGGACATGCTTTTTGATGAAGGACAGTATGAACTCATTGACCAGGATATCTTCCCCAGAGATCCCCTCAAATTTGAGGACAGCAAGAAATACACAGAGAGGCTTGAAGATAACAGAGAGCGGACTTCCCTTCAGGATGCCGTGCTGACTGCCAGAGGAAAAATGGGAGGGATTGAGGTCATCATTGCGGCTCTCGACTTCAATTTCATGGGAGGGAGCATGGGCTCGGTTGTCGGAGAAAAGGTCACCAGAGCGGCCGAGCTGGCTCTTAAAGACCGGTTGCCCCTTATTGTCGTCTCCTGTTCCGGAGGAGCGAGAATGCAGGAGGGCGTCTATTCCCTGATGCAGCTCATGAAGACAAGCTCCGCGATTGCCAGATTGGATGAAGCAGGGCTTCCCTACATTTCTGTCATCGTCGACCCGACGACCGGCGGTGTGACAGCAAGCTTTGCCATGTTGGGCGACATCAACATAGCAGAGCCCAATGCCCTGATCGGGTTTGCTGGTCCCCGTGTCATCGAGCAAACGATCAAAGAGAGGCTGCCCAAAGGTTTCCAGCGGTCGGAGTTTCTCCTCAGCCACGGCATGCTCGATGATGTGGTGGACAGGAAAAACATGCGCTCTTATCTGATAAGAGCCCTGCGCCTCTTCCTTAACCGTCCTGAATGAACTACGAACAATGCCTGAAATATCTTGAGACGATCCAGAATCTGGGCATTAAGTTCGGGTTGGACAACGTCAGGACGATACTTGCCTCCTTTGGCGATCCCCATAAGAGGTTTCCTTCGATTTTAGTGGCAGGCACGAACGGAAAAGGCTCGGTCTGTGCCCTGCTCACCCGGATATTATCCCTCCATGGCTTCAAGACCGGTCTTTTCACTTCTCCCCATCTGGTTAAACCGGAGGAGAGGATCCGGATCAGAGACCGGCTGATTCCGGCTCGGACTTTCCTCAGGATAGTGAATGTCCTCAAAGAAAGGGTCGAGGAGCTGATCGCCTCAAAAAAGCTGCTCTCTCCGCCTACCTATTTTGAATTTATGACCTGTATGTCGTTGCTCTATTTTAAGGAGCAGAAGGTGGACATGGCTGTGCTTGAAGTGGGCATGGGAGGGAGGTTCGATGCCACCAACGTCGTTGACCCCTGTCTGTCGGTCATCACCACCATTTCTGGAGAGCATCAGAAGTATTTAGGGGAAAGCCTGAGCCAGATTGCCTTTGAAAAAGCCGGGATTGTGAAGACAGGAATTCCGGTAGTCTGCGGAGTGGAGAAAGGCGAGGCCTATGAAACCATAAAGAAAAGGGCAGAAGAGCTCAAGGCGCCTTTTATCGGTGTTTTTGATAATAAGGAGTGCTTCTCCTTCAAGAAGAGCAAGCAAAGATACTCCTTCAGATACCAGAAAGATGGAGAGAATTATGCTTTTTCCCCATCGCTTCAGGGAAAACATCAGGGAAAAAACGCTGCCGTGGCCATCGCTGCTTGCGAGCAGCTTTCCCGGGTATGGAAAAGGCTGGATAAGAAGAAGATCGTCGAGGGGATAGAGACGACCCGATGGGACGGCCGGCTGGAGCTGTTTTCTCGAAGCCCGCTTGTTTTTCTGGACGGCGCCCACAATGTTGAGGGTGCTCAGGCATTGAAGGAGTTCATCGAGGACTGCCTCCCCTCTCCTCCTGTTCTTGTTTTTGCCGTGATGCGGGATAAGGAGATCACGAAAATTGCGGATATCCTCTTCCCCTTAGCAAAGGAGGTCATTCTTACCCGGTTTCCTTTCTTCAAGGGAGCATCTCCTGATGAGATTGAATCCAAAACCCTAAAATTCAGATCGCGAATAACCATAGAACCGGACGCCAGCCAGGCGTTGAGCTTGGCCGTGCGCAGCGCTGGACCTGATGGCTGTGTCCTGGCGGCTGGCTCGCTTTTTCTCATCGGCGAGATAAAAAAAGTATGGGAAAAGAAAATTGAGGACAGTCCGCTGTCGATCCAAAGCAAATAACCTGGCTCAAAATAGTGTTCTTCCCTGGGAAGAATCTCTATTTCCGCAACAATAAATTATGAAGGTATTCTGTTGCAGCGGCGGTTCCCCTCCATCCTAGCCAGGACCCTCCCACCCTCCTTCATGGGCTCCGGATGGAGGGGAACCGGCGCCGCACTTATCAGCTCATATTAACGCAATCATTCGTTTGACATCCTCCATTGAGAGGACCTGGATGCCGCACAGAGATTGTAACCTTATTTACTGCGTTACCATTAGAGCAGATGTTCCCCTCATGACGGGAGAAGAGATGCTTACTCTTCTCTTGGCTATCTTGCTTTTTTAGGATAAAAATGGTAAATTTTGGCTTAATTTTTTTCATCTTCTTTTTTTAAAATGCTTTCAATCGACGCGAGCCTCATCGTTATCTTCCTGATCGTCTGGATACTGGTCTTTGTCCTGACAAGGATCTTTTTCAAGCCGCTCCAGAAGGTCATGCGCGAGCGAGAGTCCCGGATCAAGGGAAACGAAGAGGCATCTCAAAAATCGTTGGAAACCTTTGAGCAGGCTGCCAGGGAGATCGAGGAGAAGCTGAAAACCGCCAGAACTCAGGCTCAACGGATCAAAGAAGACCTGGAGCGAGAGGCCTTGAAAGAGAGGGAGCGGGTGCTGGCTGAGATCAATGCCGAAACCAGGAAAAAGGTCGATAAGGCGAAAAAGCAGCTGGAAGAACGGGTAAAGGACTTGAAGAAGGAGCTGGATTCGGAGACCAGGCAGTTGGCTGAGAGCATTGAACGCAAACTCATGAACTGATGACAAAAAAAAAGATCCTGCTTGTGCTGCTTTTACTCCCTTTCCTTATGTTTATGGCTTCCGGGGAAGAGGAACATTCCTCCGGGCTGGTGGACTTTCTGGGGAAGACGGTCAATTTCATCCTCCTCTTCGGCGGATTGACCTATCTTCTTTATAAACCCATTCGGAGCTTTCTGGAGAAAAGAGGGCAGGATATTCAGTCTTCCTTAAAAAAGGCGGAGGATTCCAGAGCAGAGGCAGAGAGAAGGTTAAAGGAAATAGAAGCCCGGCTGGCCGGGTTGCAGGAGGAGATCGAGAGGATCAAAGAGGAAGGGAGAGCAGAGGGCCGCAGGGCAAAGGAGAGGACTCTTCAACTCGCTCAGCAGGAGGCGGAGAGGATCAAGCATTTTGCCAGTCAGGAGATTGATTCAATCATCCGCTCGGGTATCCGGGAGCTCAAGGAATATACCGCAGAGCTGGCAACAGCCCTTGCCGAAGAACAGATCAAGAGAAAGATGAGTCCGGAGGTTCAGGCCGCGCTCATCGACAAATCTATCGAAAGGCTGGACAAAATTTATGAAAAGTCAGGTTCTGGTCAAGAGATACACCCTGGGGCTGGTTAACGCCATCAAGGATGAGGCGGAGTTTTCAGCCCTTCTGAAAGAGCTTTCTGCCTTTTCTGAGCTGCTGGACAAACACCCCAACCTGAAAGACATCCTTTTCAATCCTTTCCTGCCGAAGAGCCGCAAGGCCCTGATCGCCAGGGAGCTTTTGACCGGAAAGGCTGTCGAGAAGAAGGCTGTTCGGTTGATATTGCTGCTGGTGGAGAACAACCGGCTCGAGCTTCTCCCGGAAATACTGAAGGCACTTCCTGAGATGTGGAACGAGGAGAAGGGAGTTCATGCTTTTGAAGTGGCTTCGGTTGTTCCGCTTTCCGATGACCAGAAGAAAAAACTGGAAGAAAAGCTGGAGCGGTTGGAAAAAAGGCCGGTCATCCTGAAGTACCGGATCGAACCCGGGTTGGTCGGCGGCCTCTGGATAAAAAGAAAAAATATTGTTTATGATATATCCATCAAGGGAAGTTTGATGAGACTCCAGGAGATAATAAGTGAAGGATAGGCAGAAAAATGGAAATAAAAGCCGATGAGATAAGCAAGATCATCCAGCGTCAGATCGAAGGCTATGAGGCTGAGTTTGACGTCAAAGAGGTCGGGGCCGTAATCTCTGTCGGAGATGGGATTGCTCGGATTTACGGACTGGATAGGGTGATGTACAATGAGCTTTTGGAGTTACCCAACGAGGTCTACGGGGTTGCTCTGAACCTGGAAGAAGACAGCGTCGGCGCGGTTCTCCTGGGTGAGAGCCATCTTGTCAAGGAAGGGGACCTGGTCAAGCGTACCCACCGCATCATGCAGGTGCCGGCCGGACCAGCCATGGTGGGAAGGGTGGTGAATCCACTGGGAATGCCCCTGGACGACAAGGGACCGGTCAAAACCGATAAATTCATGTTTGTCGAGCGCTTGGCTCCGGGTGTTGTTGAACGGCAGCCGGTGAAAGAGCCTCTGCAAACCGGAATAAAAGCCATCGATGCCATGATTCCCATCGGACGAGGGCAGCGTGAGCTCATCATCGGAGACCGTCAGACAGGTAAGACGGCCATCGCCACCGATACCATCATCAACCAAAAGGGCAAGGATGTGATCTGCGTCTATGTGGCCATCGGCCAGAAAAATTCTACCGTCGCCTACACCATTAAAGTGCTCGAGGATCACGGAGCCATGGACTATTCGATCGTCGTCAATGCCTCGGCCAGCGAACCATCTTCCCTTCAATATCTGGCGCCCTACAGCGGCTGCGCCATCGGAGAGTATTTTCGGGACAACGGTAAGCACGCTCTGGTCATCTACGACGACCTCTCCAAGCATGCTGCCGCCTACCGGGAAATCTCTCTGCTCCTCAGGCGGCCGCCTGGACGAGAAGCTTATCCCGGTGATGTGTTTTATCTTCATTCCAGGCTGCTGGAAAGGGCGGCCAAGTACAACGAGGAGAACAGAGGCGGTTCCCTGACCGCACTCCCGATCATCGAAACCCAGGCCGGAGATGTTTCCGGCTACATCCCCACCAACGTCATCTCCATCACGGACGGCCAGATCTACCTGGAACCGGAGTTGTTCAACGCAGGAATACGTCCAGCCATCAATGTCGGAATATCTGTCTCCAGAGTCGGAGGACACGCCCAGATCAAGGCCATGAAGCAGGTGGCCGGACAGCTGCGTCTTGACCTTGCCCAGTACCGTGAGCTGGTCACCTTTGCTCAGTTTGGGACCGAGCTGGATAAGGCTAGCCAGTCTCAGCTGGACAGGGGCGAGAGGCTGACTGAAGTGCTCAAGCAGGACCAGTATGCTCCCTTGCCCGTGGAAAAACAGATTCTGATCATCTATGCCGGGAACAGAGGATTTCTTGATGAGTTCGATGTCGAACGATTAAAGGAATATGAAGAGAAACTTTATGAGTATTTTGAAAAGGAGCAAGCCGACCTTTTAAAGAAAATCACGGCCAAGAAGGAGATCGATGCCGAGATGGACAGGACGATCAGTTCCGCGATGAAGGAGTTCAACCTCAAGTTCAAGGAAGAGAAAGGGTTAGAATAAGATGCCCGCTTTAATCGACCTGAGAAGAAGGATAAAGAGCGTCCGGAACACCCAGCAGATCACCCAGGCCATGAAGACTGTGGCTACGGCGAAGTTCAAGAAGGCGCAGCGTTTGATCCTGGAGAGCCGTCCTTACTGGCACGGCTCGCCTGACCTGATGGCCAAGGTCGTTCTCTGGGCTGAGAGACAGGGCCATCCTTTGCTGGCAAGACGGGAGGAGAAGAAGGTGGAAGGCGTGGTCATCACCTCGGATAAAGGGCTGGCCGGAGCTTTTAATTCCAACCTGCTGGCAGGAGCGCTCTCCTTTTTTGAAGAGAAGTCCCGGGATTCCCGGGTGAGCCTTGTTTTGATCGGGAAGAAAGCCGTGTCTTTCTTCAGGAGGCATCCCTTCCCTGCGGACCGGGTTTATGCGGACAAGATTCAGAATCTCGGAGCAGAGGATTTAAAAGACCTGGCTCAGTTTTTGATGCGGCTCTATGTTTTCAACAAAACAGATGCTGTCTACGTGGTCTACAATGAATTCAAGTCGATTCTCTCGCCCAGGATCACCCTAGCCCGGCTCCTTCCCCTTACTCCATCGGAAAACGGAGAAAAGGAATCGCTTCCGCCAGACTGGGAGCCTGCTCCAGCCCCGCTCCTCCAGGCGCTTCTTCCTCTTTATGTGGAGGATCAGGTCCAGCATTTCTTTTTCGAGTCGCAGGCCGCGGAGCAGGCAGCCCGGATGATGGCCATGGACAACGCGACCAAGAACGCCGAGGAACTGATCGGCGACCTGACCCTGGTTTTGAATAAGATCCGGCAGGCCTCCATCACCAAGGAGCTTCTGGAGATCATGACGGCCGTCGAGGCTTTGGCAAAAAAATAGAAGGTTCGGAGAGAAGCATGGCAAAGAAAGAAGAGAAACCTGAAGAGAGAAAAGGCGATAAAATAAAAGCAAAATCCTCAGGGAAGAAAGAAAAGATAGGGAGAGTGGTCCAGGTCATCGGTCCTGTCCTCGATATTGAATTCAAGGGAGTCTCGCTCCCCGAGATCTACAATGCGATCCGGATCACCAGTGAGGGATTTGATGTCCCTAACCCGGTTGACATCATCGTCGAAGTGGAACAGCATCTCGGAGAAGACAAGGTGAGATGCGTGTCCATGCATCCTACAGACGGGCTGTCCCGGGGGATGAAAGCCATAGACCAGGACGGGCCGATCCAGGTTCCGGTGGGGGAGGAAACACTGGGACGTCTGATCAACGTCATCGGAGAGCCTGTGGATCATCTCGGCCCGATAAAGGCCAAGACAAGATACCCCATCCATCGGCTTCCTCCATCGCTTGAAGAACAGAGCACACAGCTCGAGATGTTCGAGACAGGAATCAAGGTGATCGACCTGATCCAACCCTTCTTGAAGGGAGGGAAGATCGGCCTTTTCGGAGGAGCGGGCGTCGGCAAGACCATCATCATCATGGAGCTGATCCATAACGTGGCCAAAAAGCACGGAGGTTATTCTGTTTTTGCCGGCATCGGAGAGAGGACAAGAGAGGGGAATGACCTCTGGCTGGAGATGAAGGAATCCGGAGTCCTCGATAAGACGGCTTTGATCTACGGCCAGATGACCGAGCCCCCCGGAGCAAGGCTTCGGGTGGGCCTGGCGGCGCTGTCTGTGGCCGAATACTTCAGGGATGAAATGAATCAGGATATCCTGCTTTTTATTGACAATATCTTCCGTTTTGTCCAGGCCGGCTCTGAGGTTTCCGCCCTGCTGGGAAGGATGCCTTCAGCGGTCGGTTACCAGCCCAACCTGGCTACGGAGCTGGGTGAGCTTGAAGAGCGGATCACCTCTACGAAAAAAGGCTCGATCACTTCTGTACAGGCGATCTATGTTCCTGCCGATGATTTTACCGACCCCGCACCGGCCACCACCTTTTCCCACCTGGATGCCACGACCAACCTCTCCCGTGCTCTGACCGAGATGGGGATCTATCCGGCTGTGGACCCTCTGTCCTCCTTTTCCCGGATTCTGGACCCCAGAGTGATCGGGGACGAGCATTACCAGGTGGCCAGGGATGTGAAGGAAGTCCTGCAGAGGTATAAGGACCTTCAGGATATCATCACCATCCTGGGCATCGAGGAGCTATCCGAGGAGGACAAATTGACCGTGGCCCGCGCCCGGAAGATCCAGCGCTTCCTGTCCCAGCCGTTCAACGTGGCGGATGAGTTCACCGGCAGGCCTGGAAAATACGTGACCATCGAGGAGACAGTGAAGGGCTTCAAGGAGATCGTGCAAGGTCTCCATGATGATAAGCCGGAACAGGCTTTCTACATGGTGGGAAACATCGATGAGGTCGTCCAGCGCGCAGAGGAGTTGAGAGCGGCATGATCAATAACCTGCCTCCGTCCATCCGGCTCAAAGTCATCTCCCCCCGGAAGCTTCTGGTTGACGAAGAAGTGAAGGAGGTTTCTTTGCCCGGCCTTGATGGCTATCTCGGGATTCTTCCCGGACACCGGCCGGTCTTTGTCAGCTTGGCTGAAGGAGAGATCGCCTACCGGCTGGAGGGAAAAGAGATAAGCCTGTCCATTCAGGGAGGATACGCAGAGGTCCTTCCTGACAAAGTCCTTGTTTTTGTCGGTTCAGTCAAAGATGAAGCTGAGCAGCCCGCTGAAGGGTGAGGATGAGACTCTCGATACCTTCTATCTGGGTCGAATCCTTGTCCTTCAAAAGAAAAGAGGCTACCGATTTTCGGTAGACGCTCCTCTCCTGGCTGACTTTATCCAGACAAAACCTTCGGATGAGGCCCTGGAGCTGGGTGCGGGGAGCGGCATCATCTCTCTGCTTCTCAGCATCAAACCCTTTAAGCATATCACTGCCGTAGAGATTCAGGGTTCCCTGGCCGACCTTGCCCGGAGAAACGTCAGAATCAACAAGCTGGAGAAGAAGATCAGTGTTATCCAGGAGGACTTGGAGCGGTATCAGCCTGGCCAGAAATACGACGTCATCTTTTCCAATCCCCCTTATATCAGGAAAGGAGAGGGACAACTCAGCCTTTCTGAAGAGAGGTCGGTCGCCAGGCATGAGTTGAAGTGCGATATTTTTGCTGTCATGAAAAAGACAGCGGAGCTGCTTCATGAGGAGGGAAGAGCCTACTTCATTTTTCAGGCCAAGAGGAAAAGTGACCTGTACCGGGCTGCGGAGAAGAGCGGGCTGATGATCGATTCTGTCCGATTTATCCATCCCAGAGAAGGCCGGCCTCCAAACCTGTTTCTCGTCTCCTGCAATTTTTCTTCCCGGCAGGAGACAGTTTTGCCTCCGTTCATCCTTTATGATAAAAAGGGGGCC
This sequence comes from Candidatus Aminicenantota bacterium, assembly GCA_029882525.1. Taxonomy (GTDB): domain Bacteria; phylum Acidobacteriota; class Aminicenantia; order Aminicenantales; family Aminicenantaceae; genus SOIA01. The sequence goes on from JAOUKO010000082.1 coordinate 10,360, forward strand.
TACACATCCGAGGCAGAAGAGATATTCCGGGGAAGAGGGTTATGAATAGGATGGTTAAAAAATTCAAGAAGCTTCCGGAGCTTCAAAAAATCCGGGGAGATATCAGGCGCAGGAAGAGGAAGGTCGTTTTCACCAACGGCTGCTTCGATCTTCTCCACAGCGGACACGTGCACCTCTTCCGGGAGGCGAAGAAACTCGGGGACGTATTCATCGTTGCCGTCAACGAGGATGAGTCAGTCAGAAGATTAAAAGGAAAGTCCCGGCCGATTTTCACCCTGGAAGAAAGGGTGGAAATCCTTGCAGCCATCGAGGCCATCGAT
>JAOUKO010000387.1 GCA_029882525.1 Candidatus Aminicenantota bacterium
TGGAATCGGACTATAATTTTTTTTCAATCGAGTTTCTCTGAGAAAATTACCGTCACTATCATATACGAGGAATTTGCTCTTCGAAGGGTCTTTGGCTATGATCTCGCCCTGAGGATTGACCAGTACCCTGCCTCCCCACTCAATCTCTCCCGGCCCCTGCCCTCTTCGACAGAATGAACCCAGGAAATTTCCCTTATTGTCGAATTTAAAGATGTAATTCCCGCTGCTGTCCCACTGGATCAGAAAAATATTTCCTTCACCATCAACATCAAAGGTCTCGATTCCGATAAGCCCGATCTCCAGCATCCCTTCCTTCTCAGTATCGATCGTGAACTCTTCTTCGAGGTTCAGGGCTGACGGTTCTCCTTTAAGCCTGTATGACTCCCGGTGGTTGACAACAACCTCTACCCCATCCTCCATATGTTTTTCAACCTTGTCATATTTTGAGGTGCAGAAAGAAAATAAAAAAAGAACAATAATGAGAAAAATAAATTCTTTCATTTCCCCTCCTGAATTATTCCATTATGACTTTGTAAACCCTGTATCATCCAGGGCTTAAAGATATTTCCCTTCACTTTTTACCTACACATTCTATTCTAAACCAAAATCATCTTTGATAAAAACTGTGGGCCTGATTTTTTTATGATTAGATTGAATTTAAACTTTACCTGTGCTAGTATTATTTTTGTTGAAGTTGAAGAGACCTGTCCGGTTGCAAGAACAGGCAGGGATCACGAGGGATGAGGGAAGATTTCAACAGACAAAAAAACATGCCCGCCCTTATTAAAAATCCAATATTAAAAGGAAGTTAGAATGAATATTTACGTAGGCAATTTACCGCGGGAAGCCACTGAAGAAGATTTGCGACAGGCTTTCGAAGCCTTCGGGCAGGTCACGTCTATCAAAATCATCACAGACAAATTCACCGGGGATCCCAGAGGATTCGGATTTGTGGAGATGTCCAACAATTCCGAAGCTCAGTCCGCGATCTCCGGGCTTGATGGCAAAGATTTGAAGGGAAGCACTCTTAGAGTCAATGAGGCCCGCCCTCGTCGTGATGACCGTCGAGGTGGAGGAGGTTTTGGCCGAGGTGGATCCGGGGGTGGAAGACGCTTCTGACAATTCGCATCGCTACATTCAAAATCATCACAAAATTTTGCATTAAAGCAACGCTGAGGATTGCTTGATTAGCCCACTTCTCCCCACAAATTCGCAAATACACATATCACTCCAGCCAAAAAAAGAGGGGATTCTGCCTGAAAGACGCCTCATTTGTCTTCATGATTGTTTGCTGATATCAGGCTTTACGATTGCCGACCTTCCTTGATAGGAAGAAGTATCCTCAGTGAGGTGGAAGAAGTCGGGTCAACTGTCAGATCCCGGAAAGGAGCGCTGAATGAAACAATATGAGAGAAAGGAAAGAAAGAAAAGAGAGAGGAAAAGAGAGAGAAGAAATAGAGAAAAAAGAAAAAGGAGAAGCATAGCGTAAACAAGGAATGCGAGGGACACAAGGGACGTTCTATGACTTGCTCCATTACTGGGTTGCATCTTGGGGAACGCCCCTTTTTATTTGTTAATCACCCATCGTACATCCATATTTTCATTGCAGAGGAAGGGCAAGAAAAAAAAGGGAGGTCACAGTGAAAAAACTCGTTGAATTGATTGCCAAAGCATTAGTGGACAATCCGGACAAGGTACAGGTTTCCCAATTAGAGGGGGAACAGAGCTCAATCATTGAATTAAAGGTTGCTCCGGAAGATGTAGGCAAGGTTATTGGAAAACAGGGGAGGAATGTTCAGGCTATCAGAATCATTCTCAGTGCTGCTGGAATGAAGCTGAAAAAGAGATATATTCTGGAGTTGATCGAAAAAGAGTAGTTTGGTCAGCACAAGGAAATAATATCTACAGGCATTTATTAGCATTTGCCTCAGGATTATAAAGTCCATTCTAAAGATTCCGAGGCGAGCAGAGTTCTTAACACACAAAAGCTGCAAAAAACCGAGTGTAAGCCAAAGATCCTAAAGCCCTGGCTTTCCGATTCTGAGAAAAGACAGCGCTTGAATTTTATATCAACCAATGAAGCCTAGGCTCATGCCTCTATAACCAATCCTGCCCACGCAGCCTGTCCCAAGGGGTTAGTTACTAATAGTTCATTTCTGGGAAAATATATAAATATTGGATCATTTAATTCTCCAGGTCCCTGTCCCTTCCTTCCTATTGTTCTTACATACTTCCCATCTTGGTCAAAGAGCTTAACATGTGACTCTCTCCGGTCAAGAACATAAATCCTTCCATCATTATCTACAGTAATATGGGAAACTTCAGAAAACATATAATCCTCATCTTCTTCGTCATCTCCGAATGATAGCTCTTCTTCAATATTAAAGACATCTTCCCCATATATCGGCTTTTTTGGATTCTTTACGACTGTTACTCCATTTTCTTCCTCTATTGTTCCTTTCCATTCAGCTTTTTGTCCGCCAAATGAAATGAGAATAATAAGAACCGAAAGAGATATAACGACTGATATGATCTTAATTTTGCTTTGTCGAGTAGACATAATAATCTCCTTTCGGATTAATGCCCCTCACAGAACCGCACTTGCAGATTTCCCGCATACGGCTCTTCAGTAATGTGTTTCTTACTCGAGGATGAGGCATAGGTAAGGTG
>JAOUKO010000388.1 GCA_029882525.1 Candidatus Aminicenantota bacterium
ACAATTTGCGCGATTCCATTGCCCGGCAAAACCACAGGTGTGTCCAAAAATGCGTCCATGTTAGGGCCGGGAAGCATTCCCACAACGTTATGGAGATGACGCTCGCTCAGGTGGCCTAAATCTCTATAAGCTTGAAAAGCAATTTATAGAGAAATAGGGAATGGCTGAAAAGAAATGCTGGCCAGCTATGTCTGTGCTTCGAATCCCTTGCCGTCCTTTTTGCAGATGCGCCGGATAATTGTTTTTCCTGAGTTGGCGTTATGGGCCAGAGACCCCATCGCGGTGGCCCATATTCCAACGAAGTAAAAATTGGATAGTCCTGGCAGCGTTGTTTTGAATTTCTTATCCGAAAGATCTTCTTTCATGCTCATGCTGAAATCAAGCTTCCGGTTTGGCAGATTAAACCATCCCTGAGTTCCCCCCATGTAACGCTCCCATGTCATTAAAGTGTAGACGTCGATAACCTCAACCTGGTTTTTTATTCCGCGGAAGTGACTTTCTAGAATCTCGATTACCTGTTCGGCAGCCTTCTGTTTTTCCTGTTTATATCTTTCTCGATCGTCGTTATAGAGTTGCTTCCAGTAGGAGTATCTTGCTGGAAGCTCGACTTTTATAGTGCCCTTGCCCATCGGGGCCATGGTTTTATCGAAACCATACAGCTGCGCCTCTATGTTCTCATGCTTGAGGTTGGCTATGGTCACAGGCTGATCAAGCAGCAATACCAACGATGAAGGCTCGCCGGATAGGTCCCGGTTAATCCCCAGACAAACATTTACAGCAAAGGGGGTTTCGTCCGAGAGCGGAGCGCAGTAGCCGCGGACGGTCTCGTTTATGTACTTGCCATCCAGCATATTGAAGATTGTCTTGCGCCCGTCTGCGTTCGAAATGATAATGTCCGCCCTGTGCTCGCTCCCATCAGCGAGCCTGATTCCCACCGCTTTGTCATTCTCAACCAGGATTTTTTCGACCCTGCTGCGGTAATATACTTTTCCTCCTAAAGCCAGGTAGCGCCTCTCAATAGATTTCGCAAATTCGGCTGCTCCACCCACCGGCCATCGGATGTCACCATTCATTCCGCCAACATGCCTCATAAAATGAAAGAAGAGGGGGCCATCCGGATTTGAATATACGAGCTGGGCAAATGCTTTTCTAAGAAACGGGTCGGAGAACCGTTCGGCAAAAGCGCGCATATTCATCTTGATCCATTTTCGGATCGAAGGCATCGAAAAGAAAATCGGGATCATTTTCCAGAATGAGCCGCTGCTTATCGCATCATCGATTTTGTTATTGGCAAATGCCTTGATAGCCTCGATATATTGTTCGATCATCTTTGAGTCTGCCGGAGACAATTTGAGTAACGTGTTTTTTAGCCTCTCGAGATCATAGTAATCTACAAACATTTTCCCGTCCGGAGAGGCGACGGCCGTGCACTCTTCGATATTTACCAGTTCCAGAGGTAATGCGCCAAGCTCGTGCCACATCTGGTTTACACTGGAGCCTGGTTTACAGCCGAAGAAGTGGTGAATGCAAGGGTCGAAAGTGTAGCCCTTGCGCTTCCACGATGTACATTGCCCACCCGGTTTGGTATGCATCTCAAAAATCTGCGTTTCGTATCCGTTCATCTGACCATAGATACCGGCAGCCATACCACCCATACCAGCTCCGATAATGATTATTGACTTAGCCATCAGTTTTCCTCCCGGATTTTTCTTTTTTTGCGACCATTATAATGTGGGCGAGGTAGCATCCGCTCGAGAGCGCCATTCCCTTCCGGCTGGCTAAAGCTAAGCGAAATCATTCCTCATCATAAGGAAGGCAATCCCCGTTCAGGGACGGGAACACGCCTATTACCGTAGATCAGGGGCATTAGGACAGGATGGGGATCTGGGACGCAAAGGCTTCGACTTTCTTCTGCCAGCCCTCTTCCAGCGGCCCCTTGAGGCCGGTCACCAGAATCTTGCCCTCGGCGACCTTGACCAGGCCCTTTTCTTGCAGTATTTCGTTCATGACAGGGATTACGCGCTGCCACTTGGCCAGCTCCTCTTCGGTGGGCATACGTCCGGTCTTCTTGTCTGGCTGAGGCGCGGCCTCAGTGGTCAGGATGGCATACTTCGTTCCTGATGGCAACTTGGCCTTCTTCAGGAAACGGCGCATGCCTCCGATGGGCTTGCCCATGCGCCCCGGTGAGCTGAACAGGTACAGGTCGGCCGGCGGCATCTCCCTTGGCCTCGCATCCCGGATGTGATGGACGTTGACAGTGGCCCCCTGGGCGGCCATCTGCTTCTTGAACTCCCCTGCGACCTTGGCTCCATTTCCATACTTCGAGGCATGAAAATATTCGATCTTCATGGCGACGGCGGCTTTTGCCATAGAACAGACCTCCTTTCATTTTCGCGGGCTCTACAGGAATTTGCTTTTTGCCTGCGCCCGTTTGCGGCTGCACTGCTGCCTCGATAATTCCAGCCAACTATCCTGAAGAAGTGTAAATGAGAGCTCAAGACCTGTCAACAACAACTTGTTTCCCGGGGAAGTGCGACCGGAAGCTGCCCTTGGTGTCTCTTTACACTGTACACGGTAGAAGTCACAGGTTCAAATCCTGTATCGCCCACCACCTATTTCATTAAATATCAACTAGATAGAGAGAAGAATTTTTGTCTATCTTCCGATA
>JAOUKO010000389.1 GCA_029882525.1 Candidatus Aminicenantota bacterium
CGTGCCTTTAAGGCCATACTTGTCCATAGTTTGTTTTACAGCTATGGCCGCGGCGATACCTGCTGTGCCCATGGTGTTGTGGCCGCAACCATGCCCGGGAGCTCCTGGGACAATGGGATCCTGCTGCGAAACCCTTCCCTTCTGGGAAAGCATGGGCAGCGCATCATATTCACCCAATATCCCGATCACAGGCTTTCCAGAGCCATAGGTTCCTACAAAACAGGTCGGCATGCCGGCCAGGCCGCGTTCGACAGTGAAACCGGCTTCTTCCAGAGTATCTGCCAGGATCTTCGATGATTTGTACTCTTGAAGCCCGAGCTCGGCGTATGACCAGATGGCATCTGAGATCTTGCCGAACTTTTCCACAATTTGAGGCTGGCTCAACCATTCAAGGGTATATTTCTTTTCTTTCCCGACCTTCTCTGCGGCCTGCGCAGGAAAAATGGCCCCCAAAATGAATGCTGTTATTACGATTACAAACAGTACATTCCTCTTCGAACCTTTAGCTCTCATATTACCTCCTTTGCTAATCTAGTAAAAAAATTTCATTACGATCGCCATAGTAGAATCTCATTCATGTTTCATTACCAACGATGACCAGCAAATCATCCTTTATATCATATCGAGCAAAGAATTATAGTCTGCCCCATGCGTCATTTCCAGCAGAATGCGGCTATTTCATTTTTCATGTCATTGCGGGCGGAGCCTGGCAATCTCATACTTGTGTCATTGCGAGTGAAGCGTGGCAATCTCATGATTTAAAACAGAGCCTTTATAAAATAAAATGTCATCACTCCGGAAGCGATCAATTTTAAAAGTATCCCGAACATAACTCCGATAAAAACACCCCAGCCCGCTTTCAAAGCCGCAGAGCTCTGTTTCCCGATAAGCAGCTCCCCGATAAAGGCACCGATAAAAGCACCGATGATCATCCCAAAAGGCGGAGCATAGATTATCCCCACGATCATTCCGATGACCGCTCCCCAGAACCCGAATTTCGACGCTCCGTATTTCTTAGCTCCTGCGGCCGGGACGATGTAATCCAAGGCAGTCACAATAATGGTCAGCGCAGCCATCCCGATAAGAAATGCCGGGCTGAACGGCTCCCCGCGCTTGGCGATGGACAAGAGAATTAAAGCGAGGAAACTGAAGGGAGGGCCGGCCACCCCCGGAACAATACAGCCGATGATCCCGATGATCAGAAAAATAAAGCCGATGATGATCAGTACAACCATATCGATGTCTTTATTTTATAGTGCAGGAAATGATTTAAGTCAAAAGGAAAAAATTATAATCCTTAATCCCGTCGTAAAATAAACCAAACTCTCAGGTGATTCGAGCAGATGATATTCGCTAAGAGAATAATCGCTAAAATAAATGAGAACTTTCTTAATATTCTTTCCCGCCGTTATTCCGGAGTTACCAGATATAAAGCTTCCCTTCTTTCAACTGGAAGGTGACGGTGCCCACTTTGTTATCCGCAGTAATCGTAATGACATAGATCTTGAAATCATCCAAGGGCACTCTGATCACATCATAGATGTAACTCTGTATAGGCACTCGAGTGTAGTCACTGAACAGATTGATTCTCATCCCTCCATGCCCTTTCCGGAATGTGGTCAGGATCAATTCATTGGTCATCAATTCCACTTCCACTTTACCGACACCAGGGATGTACAGGATCTGTTCGATGTCGTGAGGCCGTGTCTCCGGAGATGTTCTCGGGAGATCAGGAGGCTTTGGTCTCGGGCTTGTTTCTGGAGGTGTCTTGGTAGAGCAGGAGATTAAAAAAACCATGGTAACAGCTAAAACAGAAAAGATCTTGTTCATGCGCTTCTCCTCACTTCTTATACGAAACAGTCCGATTTAAAGTTTATTAGGCGCAAGAATATGCCTTCAACAGATGAAGTGTTAATCCTTTTTATAAACAGGATAAATATCTTTGGGAATGTTCTTGTAAGGGAGCAGAGTCAAATCCGCTGGTCCCCACCCCGGGGCATCGACCTCGAAAACTGCCCCGGCCAAGCCAGTCTCCACGAATCCTCGCCTGAAATGAACGCGAGATTTGAGGACAATGATATCCAGGGTATCGATGTTTATGCCAAGAGGCCTGAAGATCTGAGGTGTCGTGACCTGCATGAGCTGGGGTGTGAGAATCACTCGATCATTGTCCCCGAAGGAAAGGACGACCACTGTTCCCCGGCCATAATTGCTGATGAATTCAACCTTTCCATCTATCCTGACTGGATTTCCCGCAAACTCATCCGAATATCCTCCCACATCGATGCTGACCGCGTCGCCTTTTTTCGCTGTTTTCTGAAGGTTTTCAATGGCTTTTTCATCACGCAAAGTCGCGATGCAAAAATTCTTTGCTCCTTGTTTAATAAGTTCTTCAAGGATATGGGTAGAACCACCTGTTCTATCGCTGTGGTCAGCGATGATCACCGGAGTTTTCCCTGAATGGGCCGCAGCAATGGCCAGAGCCACTCCTTCTTCTGTTTTGGGAAGTTTCTTTCCGGCAAACTCCTTCCTCCGCCGCCAGATATAATCGGACATATCATCGGCAATCCTGTCCGCAAGCTTCTGGTCATCATTGGTGACGACCATGACAGCTGTTCCCACATCGGGCACATCCGCATAGGCAAAGCCAAAGGCGACCGAGAC
>JAOUKO010000390.1 GCA_029882525.1 Candidatus Aminicenantota bacterium
GTCAACTTCCTTGACTTCGACCTGTTCGGGAGACATATACTCGGGTGTCCCTATCATCACGCCTGCGCCTGTCAGGCCTTTGGCTTTAAGCGAGCGGGCGATGCCGAAATCCATGATCCGGGCATTCCCCTCTTTGTCGAGCATGATGTTCTGCGGTTTGAGGTCACGGTGAACAACTCCCAGCCTGTGAGCTTCGGCCAGCCCATCGCAAACCTGTTTGGCAATGGAGATGGCTTTCCCGACGGGAAATTGCCCTATTCTTGTGATCGTGCTCTTCAGGTCCTCTCCGGATACCAGTTCCATGGTGATGTAGTGGGTCTCCCCTTCTCTGTTCAGGTCGTACATGCGGCAGACATTCGGGTGCCCGATCTTCCGGGCGAACTTGAGCTCGTTCCGGAAGCGCTCGATAGTCTTCTGGTCTGCGGCAATCTCTGGCTTGAGCAGCTTGAGGGCGATCTTCTCGTTGACTTCCTTGTCCAGGACCTTGTAGACCTTTCCCATACCTCCCCTGCCCAGCTCTTCGATCACCTCGAACCTTCCGGCAAAAATCGTCCCGGTCTTCAAATCTATCGGTGTGGTCTGGAGAGTCTTTGTCGGGAGTGCAGATTCTTCCTGGGAGGGATGAAGCGGTGAAGCGCAATTGCCGCAGAACCTGGTATCAGTTGGATTCTCGAAATCGCATTTGGGACATTTCATGCCCATCTTTCCCTCTCTATGATTTGGCAAAAGAATAACAATTCACAGACCAAGAGTCAATCAAAATGAATCGATTCGACTGCCGCGGCAGTGCCCCTTCGAAAAACAATCATCGAAATAAGCTGCATTTATTGATTCTCTTCCAGATAGTGCGGGCAAAATACACAGGAATGGCGTTAAAAATCTGAAGGGAGCGATGCCATTTCTGTGTATTTTACCTGTGAAATTGCTCACAAAAAATGGAAGAGAACCCATTTATTTTGACATTGAATCGCCACTGATTGCTTTTGATTTGCATCAGGCCGATCTTTTTCATATCATAAACGCGCTCAGGAAGGCGCCGGAGGAAAGGCTCTTTATCGTGGAAAAATCAATTGCCTCTCGGTTCTTCTTAATACGTCAAAATGGAGGGATACTTCCGATGAAAAAAAATATATTCAAAAAGTTCTTTTTCTCGGCTTTGGCAATCATTTTTCTATTGATGAATCTAACCAGCCCTGCGCTTTCCGCCGATACAATACCGCGGGCCAAGTATCTGGCTTACGCCAAGGCAGCGGCGGACTGGACCTGGGAAAATTATGATGAGCTGATCGAAAGATGGAAGAAAGGCTTTGACCCGGAAAGCGTGTTTGGCTACCGCCCCCCTGGAGGCCTGCTGGAGATGTCGGTCATCTACAGCCATCTTTACGAGAAAGAAAAAAAGCAGGAATACGCCCGAAGGGTGAAAAAGATCCTTCTTGAATACGGAGACTACCGCTCCCAGTACCCCGAGTCATCCATCCGGAAGCGCCCGGATTATACAGACGGTGTCCCGGCCCTTCCCGATTTCTTCACGGTGATGCGCTACATCCGCGCTTACGATACTCTCAATCGCCTGAATATCTTCAACAGAACCGAGAAGGAAAAAATTGAATCCCTGATCGCGGAGAGCATGACCTATCTTCTCCGCACTCAGGAATGGGGGCCGATGAACCGGACAGCGCTGCGGGCGGAATCCCTGGCCTGGGCCATACGCGCCCTCCCCCAACATCCCGAGGCAAAAAAATGGGAGATGCAGCGCCAGGCCCTAGGCGATGACAACTGGGGAAACTGGCAGATCGAGGATGCCACCATCTACCACGGAGTCTGGCTCTATGCCCTCTGCGGCTATTCCCATGCCCTGGGGAAGATGGAAGAGTTGTTTAAAGCGCCCGAGATGTACTACTACGCCCATTATTTCCTCAACCTGATGAGTCCTGCAGCTGTGATCCCGGATTTCGGCGACGCCAACTGGCTCTCCAACTGGCAGCTTTTTCTCGTCTTCTTCGAGGCCGCGGCCGGCCAGTACAAAGACTCCAACCTGAAGTGGGCCGCAGCGACGATCGCTCAAAAATTCGTAGATTTTGACCAGCCGACCAGTGTGGGATTGGGGTATATTTTTCTGGACTGCTATCTCTGGGGAAGCGACGACGTTCCGGCTGTCCCGCCGTCAGCACTTTCCCAGGAAGTCATGGAAGACGTCCAGGGAAAGAAGATCGTCTTCCGCAGCGGCTGGGATCAAAAATCCACTTATCTCCTCCTCAACTACAGGGATGAGGGAGACGGCGGCCTGAACTTCCGCGATTATCTGCGGGATACGATCCCGGTCGAAGAAGAAAAGATGACCCACGGCCACTCGGATGAGAACAGCATTGCGCTTCTCATGTCCGGCGGCTCAGTGCTCCTCCACGACGGCGGTTACAGGGATTACATGCCCAGCGGTCCGTTCGGAGCATACCGCCAGGATTATTTCCACAACCGGCTGTGTGTCCGACCGGAAAAAATCTGGATGGGACAGGAACAGGGACAATTCCGCTACAGCATCCCCAATGCTGTCCCTGGCCAGGGCATCCTGGATTTTCTCCACAACGCGGGTTCTTACCGGATCGTCCGCACCCAGAAGATCGATTTCCTCTCGCTCCCGGACTTTGACTACAGCCGAACCCGTT
>JAOUKO010000391.1 GCA_029882525.1 Candidatus Aminicenantota bacterium
AAAAGCGCCACCCCAGCGGATCGTATCAGGGGCGAGGTCCTTGACGGTATCGATAACATCCTCCCGCCAGTCGTCCCGGTCGTAATCCCAGGCTGCATCCACCGAGCCGTCCGTCGACCCTAGGGGCTCCATGAACTGCATGTAAAAATAGGGCGATATCTCGTACTGCGGCTCAGGATCGATGACTATTGTTCCTTTTGTGGCTTTTTCCTGGACCTGGCAGGAAGTCAGGATCGGACTGCCCGCCAGGAGTGTTCCTGTGGTTATCAACGAACAGTCTTTCAGAAACTTGCGTCGGTTGATTTTTTTTGACATAGCGGTCTTCCCCTTTTTTGTCTGAGTGTTTTGAGAAACTTATGGTTTGAATCCAATGCTCATCCCTTTCGGATGGATAAAATAATATAATTTTTCATTGGTTATTTCTAATAGAAAATGAACAGCAGGGAAAAAAGGCCGCAGCCCGCTCTCCAGGCTGTTGACCGGAGAGAGCGATATCAGGCTTATCGAGTCGATAATTAAGAATAGCCTCTATGGATACTGCAGTTGTATAATCCGTAACGGGAAAGCCATGATTCTAAGTTCAGGACACCTGATGAATATTCCCTTATGGCGGTGACTTGGCAGGTCCAATTGACTCAATTGATTTTCTTTTGCTTCAATTATTATAATTAAGGAGCAAGAACCTTTTTTTTGATCTGGATAAAAATGGTCGACTCTCAAGAAAAACCAAAGATATTGTTTGTGGAGGATGATTTGAGCCTTCAGAACAGCATCGCCTATATCCTTGAGAAAGAGGGCTTTGCTGTCATTTGTACTCGGACTGGGGAGGATGCTATAGAACTAGCAAGAAAAGAGAATCCCAACCTGATTCTTCTGGATTTAATCCTTCCTGGAATGGATGGTTTCTCCGTATGCGAAGTACTTAAAAAGGACCATCAAACTGAGAAAATATTCATCATAATGCTTACCGGAAGAGGGATGGTTGATGAAATCGTCAAAGGCCTGGAGCTCTATGCCGATGACTATATCACCAAACCCTTTGAGCCAAAAATTCTTCTTGCTCGGATTCATGCTGTTCTCAGGAGGAAGATGAAATCTATGTTAAAAGAGCAGAATCTATTGAAATTTAGAGACCTGACTATTGATATGAAAGGCTACGTGGTTCGCGTTGCTGGAGAAAAAATTGAACTCACCAAAACAGAGTTTGACATCATTGCCTTGTTGGCCGGAAGTCCTAACCAGGTTTTTACAAGGGCAAGAATACTCGACCAGGTGAGAGATGATAATTATCCCATAACAGAACGAGTGGTTGACTATCAGGTAACAGGCATACGGAAGAAACTGGGCAGAGCAGGAGATTATATAAAAACTGTCCGGGGAGTTGGTTATAAGTTTGAATCATGAAGGATTCCCTGATCCTCCTGGAATTTGAAAATTAAGAGAGGAAACGCTAAAGTTGCTAATAGGAATAAGCAAATTTTCCCAGATAATCTCGTGATTCGTAAAATACCTATAAAGATCCTCCTGATCGCAGGCTTTCTTATTTCAGGCCTTATCCCCATATTGTGTGTCTCTCTTGTGAGTTACAGAACAACTCGAGCAGAGATGAAGGACCAGGTTTTCAGGCAGCTCGAATCAGTCAGAAACATCAAAAAGGAACAGATTTATAATTTTTTTAACGAACGCCTTGCAGATATATCAGCATTTTCTAAGAATCCGACAATCATCAAAGCCTCAAAAGAACTGAAAACTGTGTTTGAACAGGGAGGAAAAGAATTCAGAGGGTATTCTGAAGAGAAATTTGCTGCCCCGCAATCTTATATGAGCATTCATGAACGCTATTTTCCCTTTTTTAAGAATCTTATATCAAATTATGGATATTATGACCTATTTTTGTTGGACCCCATCAACGGAGATACTGTATTCACGGTCAGAAAGGAGGCGGATTTCGGCATTCGGATAAGCGAAATCTCTTCGTCACTCCGCGATGTATGGATCACAACAGTGAGAGAAAAGAAAATTGGCTTGTCAGATACTCGTCCTTATCCACCCTCCAATAACATTCCTGCCCAATTTATGGCTGCTCCCATTCTTGAGAATGATGAAGTTGTCGGAGTGATCGCGGTTCAAATATCTATCGATTCCGTCGACAATATTATGAAAGAGCGGTCAGGGATGTGGCGGACAGGGGAAACATACTTGGTCGGGCAGGATAAAAAGATGAGATCCGATTCTTATCTGGACAGCCTCAATCACTCAGTTTTAGCCTCTTTTAAAGGGACCGTGGAAGAAAACGGTGTTGATACGGCTGCATCCCAGGAAGCGCTTCAGGGCATAGAGGATAAAAAGATCATAGCGGATTACAGGGGAAAGCAGGCTCTTTCCGCTTATACCCCAATCCATCTAAAGGATGTGCGATGGGCTTTGATTGCTGAAGTCGATGAAGATGAGATCAACAAACAGATTGGCAGGGCATTGAATTCGAAGATTGTGATATTGACAGGTCTTTCCGTTTTGGTGCTTATCTTGTTGGCCCTGACCATTTCTATCTTTATCAATAAAGGAATCAGAAATATCATCTCCCAATTGGAGATGATGATAGATGACATTTTGCGGGGTAAGCTCCAGGCCAGAGTTGACCCGAGTTTTGTAGGCGTGGAT
>JAOUKO010000392.1 GCA_029882525.1 Candidatus Aminicenantota bacterium
CCGCATACATGATCTCTTCTACAGAAGGATGAAGGCGGTGGATCTCGTCGATAAAGAGGATCTCCTTTCCCTGCAGGTTGGAGAGGATAGCTGAAAGATCCCCGGTCCTTTCGATCACCGGACCTGAAGTGGGCTTGATGCCCACTCCCATTTCTTTGGCGATGAGGTAGGCCAGGCTGGTTTTTCCCAGACCGGGCGGCCCGTAGAGGAGAACATGATCCAGCTGCTCGTCCCTCTTCCGGGCAGCTTCGATAAAGATCTTGAGGTTTGACTTGACAGTATCCTGCCCGACAAACTCCTCAAAAGTCCGGGGCCGCAGGCTGTCCTCAAAAAGCAGGTCTTCCTTTGTTCGGACAGGGCTGAGTACAGTTTCCACCTTTTCTCCCTTTTTCACAGCTTGGCCATCTTTTTCAGGCTCTCCCGAAGAAGCGTCTCGAAGTCGGCTTTGGTGGAATAAACTTTTATGGTGTCCTCCACGGCCCTCTCCACTTCCCTTCTTTTGAACCCGAGGTTCATCAGGGCTGAGATCAGATCCTCCTTTTCCTGGAAGCCTTCGGCTTCAAGCACCTTTTCCTTCATTTCCAGTTTCTCCTGGAGTTCCACGGCTATACGGAGAGCCGTCTTCTTTCCGATCCCGGGAATAAGCGAGATACGGGTCACGTCGCTTCTTCTGATAGCATCCTCGAGGTCAGATGCCTCTATCCCAGAGAGAATATTCAGGGCCAGCTTGGGTCCGATCCCCGAGATACTGATGAGTTTGAGGAAGATCCCTTTTTCTTCTTGGGAGGAGAACCCGTAGAGCGAGAGGGAATTGTCAGTGAGATGAGTGTAGATGTAAAGCTCCGCGGTCTCGTCGACACTGCCCAGCTTAAGATAGGTGGAGAGGGGAATCCAGGCGCGGTAGCCCACTCCTCCGATGTCCAGGATGACCTGGTTGGTCGATTTTTGAATCAGGTTTCCTTTGAGATAAGCGATCATTCTCTTGCTGTCCTCACTCTGACGACTCTTTTATTTTATCGCGGAAGATCCTCGAGTTAAGATGACAGAAGGCTGCTGCCAGGGCGTCTGAGGCGTCGGTCTCCAGTTTTTCGCCCGGGATATTGAGAAGTATCTTCACCATTTCCCTCACCTGGTTCTTGTCTGCCTGTCCGTATCCTGTCACCGCTTTCTTGATCTCCAGGGGGGAATACTCGTGGAGAGAACAGTCATGGGAAGCCACAGCCACCAGAGTTGCTCCTCTGACCTGTCCAAGGGCAATGGCCGTCTTGATGTTCTGGGCATAGAACGGGTTTTCTATAGCTACTTCTTCCGGCTCGTAAGCTTTTATCAGTTCCTCCAGGCGGGACCTTATCTCGTTGATCTTATGATGAAAGAGCTTCTTCCGGGAGGGCTTGATAACGCCAGAGCTCAGGACCGAATAGGTGTTGTTGGAGTATTCGATGATGCCGAACCCTGTTGATTGTAAACTGGGATCGATACCAAGGACCCGCATAAAATTTTGCTATGAAGAATATTTGGCGATTTCTTCTTCGTCTATGTCGAAGTTGGCCCAGACATGCTGAACGTCATCGTGGTCTTCCAATTCTTCCATGAGATTCAAGAGCTGTTGGGCCTGTTTCCCCTCCAGCTTGACATAGTTCTGAGGAATATAACCCAGGTTGGAAGCGGCGAGCTCGATGTTGTGATCTTTCAGAGCGTTGACCACGGATTCGTAGTTTTCGAGGGGTGTGAAGATTTCGTAGTTGCTCCCATCCTCCCTCATGTCCTCTGCCCCGGCGTCGAGGATGACTTCCAGGAGTTTATCCTCAGAGGCTTTGGCCTTTTCAACCACAATGTATCCTTTGCGCTGGAACATCCAGGCGACACACCCGGACTCACCGATGCGTCCGCTATGTGTGGTGAAGATACGTCTCAATTCTGAGACTGTCCTGTTCTTGTTGTCGGATAGGGCTTCGACGTATATCGCCACTCCACCCGGTCCGTAGCCTTCGTAGGCGATTTCTTCGTAAGTAACTCCTTCCAGTTGCCCTGTGCCTTTCTGGATGGCTCTTTTGATGTTGTCAGCAGGCATGTTCACGGCTTTGGCGTCAGCAATGGCTTTTCTCAGACGGGGGTTGGCATCCGGGTCGCCACCTCCAATGCGGGCAGCAATGGCTATTTCACGGATGGTCTTGGTGAAGATTTTGCCCCTTTTGGCATCCTGGGCAGCCTTTTTGTGTTTAATGGAATGCCATTTTGAGTGCCCGGACATGTTATCTCCTTGTCGGCGGAGTCAAAAGAATTCTAACACAAATGCAGAAGACATGTAAACTGCCAGGAAAGAATATGACTTATCCCTAGGCCGGAATGGGGAAGGATGATAGAAGGTGGAAAGACACCCGGCTTACGAATAGGGATTCTGCAGTCTTTTGAACAGAGAATATTCGAGGATTCAGTCTGTCAGCTTTGGAGAAGGGGGACTTCGATCCTAAAGCCCTGGCCGCACTGCAAGATTTCTCTTGGAAGAAATTCAAGGGAATCCGGTTGTTTACGGAATAGTCATGATTTTAATTTGACAATCCCGATAATCATGCTATTATGTCTGAAACCCTGAATAGGGTGATCAGGGAATTTTTTCTTCTGATCCTAAAAGAAATTGGAGGCTTTCATGAAAAAAA
>JAOUKO010000083.1 GCA_029882525.1 Candidatus Aminicenantota bacterium
GAACAGACAGAGCTCTTTCCTGAAAATGTTCTTTTTCATCCACATCATATACTCCTTCGCCAGTTCGTAGAGTCCAGGATTCACTCGAAATCCTTTATTCATCCGCTAAATTTTCCTTTAAGAGCATGAATTTATAGCATAAAACAAAAAAGAAGGCTAGTTTTTGCCCCGAAGCGGGTAAAGCCTTGATCCAAACCGGTCAAAAGAGAGAATCGGTTATCTCAGTCTATTACGGAAAACCAGGAGAAGACCCGCCAGCAAAAAGTAGCCAGCCGAAAAAAAGAGAAACCCCGGCTGCTTCTCTCTGGCGAGCTGATAAACTCCCCCTCTCCCAGGATCAGGAAGGGGAACCGGATCCCACGAGAGTCCGTATCTTTCGACCAGGCCCTTGATATACAGAAGATGGATCACCGGGATGCCGCGCTCAGCCATCTCAAAAATGACGCCTCTTTTCTCGCGGGGGGGAAGCTGCTTGATCCTGGACAGCCCGGGTTTCAATTCCAGGACCGATGAGTCCAGACCCATGTTCGCCCAGCTTCCTCCGATATTGATGAAGGCTTTGATCTTCTTGCCGCCTGCGCTCTCTTCAAAGCGCTGTATCCTGGCCTCCACGTTCCGCCCCAGATCAGGCTCCTGGATAAAGGGAATCCCACTCGCTTCCATCTCTTCAATGAGGAACGCACGGCCTTCAGGGCTCATATCCTCCCCTGTATCCCCTTCTCCCCCCAAAGAGAGGGCGACCGGCAGAAAATTAAAAACGCCCGAGTCCGAGAGGCAATTCTGCATGTCCAGCCAGTGAAAATCAGGTCTATTGGCGCCCCATTGAGAGGCTCCCAGCGAGCAGATCATGAGCGGCTCGAGATCAAGTGCCTTTGCCGCTGCCTGGACAGCGATGATCAGAGCCGGGAAAGAACTCGATGCTCCGACCACAATCCCGTCTCCCGGCCCAACGCCAGCTTCTTTAAGCAGGAGAACGACCAAAGCGGCAAAATTGGGGTTTGTCGTTGTTCTTTTGGCTTCCAGGTTTCCGATGGAGGTGGTGAGGGGCGAGTGTTCCAGACCTATGAGCCCTGTCTGGTTCGGGTCGCTGCTCCTGTCAGGAATGAGGCCTTTTCCCATCTGGCACTTTTTCACCGCGGCCACGGCCTCTTCCATGAATTCCGCCGCTTGAAGCATCTGCCTCTGCAAAGCCTCTCCTTTCCGGAAAGGGAAAAAGCGGACCAGAAGTAAAAACACAAGGCTCACCAGAAAAAGAAGCAGTATTGTTCGCCCGTATTTTCCGGAATCCGCCTTGGGGACTCTTCTCATTCTGTTTATATTATTTCCACTTTCTGATTTTTTTACGGGATTGCCGCGCTTCGCCCGCAATGAAACCATAGAGCATAATTATTAATCACGAGGATATTGCCGATTATCCCGTTTGCTCTGTTCACCTCTGAGATTGTCGGCTAATCCAAGCCATTATGTCCTTTACTTCTATTCCTCTATCATTCTCTTCAACTTACAGCCAGAGAAGCAGCCGGACCAGAGAATAGGTGATGACAGCCACGATAAGCATGCTGGCCAGAGTGGGGAGATACTTCTGTTTCTCCAGGTTGTTTGCCAGAAGCCCGGGAATCAGCCAGCCGATGGCCCTGAGCGCCAGAGGCTCGGAGAAGAGGTGAGGGAGGAGCAAAAACCAGAGTTGAGCCCATACTGCCCCGAGAAGGATCAGCATCACGAACCGTCTCCTGCCAAAGAGAATAAGCCAGCGGGATAAAACCTTATAGGAATAAAGGCTGAGGAAAGCGACGATGACCGTGACCAGGATTCTGAGGGGCTGGTCAAGAAAGAGGGCTATATAGGCAGGGACGATGATCCCTCCGGGGTAGATATCCATGATCTCCACGTAGAGAACAGCGACAACAAGCCCGATGAGCAGTGTTTCAAAAGTCATAGGGTCTTCCCGTATTCTCCCAGTATTCCACCAGCTCTTCCCCCACTCCCCCCATGTTTCCCATCCCCACCAGAACAGCATCTCCTGACACGGTCTTGGTTATCTTCTCCATGATTGCCGGCGGAGACTGGAGTTTCAAGGTATACAATTCCGTATCCAAGGACGATCGCCATCGTCTCCTGAAGGCATTAGCCTGTTCGCCAATGACAAAGATCTTCCGGAATTCCGGAAAAAGACCTTCCTTCAATGCCCTCAACCACTGGATGGTCCGGTCTCCCCTATCGCTCCGGAGGTTGAGAATGCCGACCTTCTCCAATCCGTCAAAGGGCTTCCGCACGGCAATTCTGGATAAAGCGCATCGAGTGGACTCCGGGTCATTGGCCGCAAACAGGCTGACAAGATGCCAGCACCTGGACGGCTCTCCAAGCTGGGTGGCCCAGACCTTAAGACTCCCGAAGTCAGGAGTGACTCTCTCCAGGCCCCGGGACACAGCTTCCCTGTCAATCTCCAGGTGCTCGGCCACAGCCTGAGCTAAACGGATATTCTCTTCAAATTCAAAGGGATGGTATTCTTCTTTTGCCCCAAAATATTCCCCGAAAGAATCTCTTCCGACTCGAACGAGCCGGGTATTCAGCCTTTCCGCAGCCTCTTCGAAAACCGGGAAAAGCTCCTCTTCCAGGACAAAGACAGTGCCCCTCTCGGGAAACGAAGCTGTAAAGCAGCGGGCAATATCCTGCCTGGATGAACCCATTTGAGCCAGATGGTCGAGGTGGACATTGGTTATGACCAGGATATGCGGGCTGAAAATATGAGCCGACTCAACATGACTGGACTCCGGACGGATGCTCATCAGCTCCGCAACCAGAGCTTGCGCCTTGAGCTCTGCGCCCAATTTCAGGAGTTTTTTTCCTTCCAGGATGGAGGGAAGGCCTCGGCGCCGAACATCCTTTTCTTCGCCGTCCGGCAGGAGAATGACTGGCCTGGAGCCGGTGGTCCGGGCAATGACTTTAAGCCCTGACTCTCTCAGGCAGGAAGCTATGAGCCGGGTGACGCTCGACTTCCCCCTTGTTCCGGTCACACAGACCCTCAAGGGGATGCTTCGTGTTTTTTGAGAGACACGCAGGCGCTCCCAGATAAAGTAAAGCCCGAGAAACGCCAGACACCCCGCGCTCAAGAGAAGCTCGCTAATGAACCGCCTCCTTACACATATAAATTCAACAAATGATATTCTATTGCCTGAAAGGAAGCAATCTCATAAAAATAAATGCATTTTTCCCCTGAGGAATTGCCACGCTACGCCCGCAATGACACCAAATAAAAGAAATTACCGCGCCCTAAGGCTCGCCATGACAACGGTAAAGCATTTGCTGCGCTAAAAATAATTCAAATCATGAAGGCTCTGCCATCGAGTCGCCAACTCGAAAAAGATCAATAAGAAGAGCTCGACTGAGCTCCGCCTCCTCTGGCCATCCTCAAGACTCTCAACAATGTGGAAGAAAAGAGGTTGGAGAAATCCCCTCTCTCATATTTCTCCTCCTCCTTGAGCATTTCGGAAATCACCTTGAGCATCTGTTCCTTTCCTGCGGTCCCCCACAAACAGTTCTCGTTGACTATCATCAGGCAGCTGGTGCCGATGGCTTCCTTGGCCTCATCCAGTTTCCTGACATAGGCGGCGGGCTCTTCATCAGCGCCGAGGATGAGTCCCAGGGCATACTCTTTCTCCTTGATGAGTTCCAGGATTTCCCTGTCAGGGAGTTCCTTCTCAAGAAAAACGACGGGTTTCCTGGATTCTTCCAGAAGGATCTTTGTCTGGGCGGTGTCAAGGCCCTTGACCAGAAGAAGGAGGCCGCTTGAATTCACCTCCTTGAGGAATGTCTTTCCTTCTTCGGTCAATCCCCCTTCGCCGAAGAGAAAACTCAAGTCATCAGCAACAGCGAAATGAAGCCCCTCGGCCAGAACTCTGGCCCATTTCGGGTTATCACGGAAGGAGTTGATCCCTTTGAGCCCCAGCATCACAGTCGTTCGTCCCTGCCTGGAATTCATGCTGACTGACCCGGAAGGCAAATAGAGAGCGAGCCCTTTGAATTTCTTCATTTCTTCGGTCATATCAAAGAGAGTGTTGATGATATCCACCCTGAGCTCATCACCGGCCAACCCCTCTTTCTCTTCAACCACAGCCATTTGTAAATCCACGTGAGAATCTTTGGCGTCTCCATGCTTCTCGATGACATGGCCAAGGAGCTCGAATTTAAAATTGGTCAGGTCCTGATATTTCAGGTAGTAAGTCTCCCGCCTCATCGGGAGGATGAGGTCTCCGGGCTCAGAGGCCAGAGTCTCAACGGAGGCATAGACAAGATCACCGACTTTTTTTAGAATCTCAGGCTTGATCAGGTCAACGTCGTCACCAGGACGGTGGTACTTGAAATGATATCCTTCGGTCATGACTGCGTAGGCGGGCACGCCTTTTCCTAAAAAGGGCGTGTGGTCCGAACCACCCGGCCCTCCCCGGCCCGGTTTGGCATAATCCAGGATCTCCTTGGGGATTTTTTCCTCCAGGAGCTTCCAGACCTCCGGGCTGTAATATTCTCCCCGGAAAAGCACATTGCCGCTGCCGTGACCCACCATGTCCATGTTGATGTAAGCGATCGTCTTCTCGATCGGATAAGGAGGATGGTCGCAATAATACCTGGAACCAAGCAGCCCCTGCTCTTCTCCTGCCCAGCCGGCGAAAATGACCGTTCTTTTGGGTTTGGCTTTGTTGAGTTTCATGACCCGGGCGATCTCCATCGCTACCGCAGTCCCCGAAGCATTGTCGTTGGCTCCGTTATAAACGTCGCCCAGCGGGCTGATTCCCAGATGGTCCATGTGCCCGCCGATGATGACATATTCGTCCTTGAGCGTTTTATCGCTCCCCATGATCTTGGCCAGCACATTCCGGGTGGGCCTTTTCTCATCAAAATAGGAATTGAGCGAGATAAAAGCCTTGACGCCTGTCTCAAAGGATTGCGGCTTCCCCTTTTCGTCTATCTCCCTGAACAGATAGCGGGTCTCGGTCTTCAGGTCTTTAAAGATGAAATCCGTCACGTTATCTTCAATGGATAAGATTACGAAATCCGGGTCATACAGCTCTTTTTCCATGCTTATTCCATAAAAGCGGCTCTGGCTCGGCGCAGGACGGAAGACTATGATCGCCCGGGCTCCGAGTTTCTGAGCTGCCTCGATCTTATTCTTCGTGTCTGCCGCATCACCGAGCTTCTTGGCCAATTTTTGAGGCGAGCCGGTGGCAAACATGACGACTTTCCCTTCGACGTCAAGACCTGTGTACTCATCAAACTCCTTATCCGGCGCATGAATCCCGTAGCCGACAAAGACGATCTCTGCGGTGAAGTGCCCGGAGCCCGAATATCTCTGGACCCGCCAGTCTTCTCCGTAATAGAAATCCCTTCTGGTCTTTTCGGTGACGATTTCAAACTTAACGCCTTCCTCGATGTGCCGGTGCTCGATCGTGAAATTCTGGAAGTATGTTCCGCCATCGCCTGCGGGTTCCAGGCCCCATTCTCTGAACTTCGAGGCGATGTATTCCTCTCCCCAAACACCGCTCGGCTGCCCGCTTCTGCGTCCGCCCATCTCATCAGTAGACAGATCCTTTATGTAGGTCCAGGCTGCTTTTCCGTCAAAAGAATACGGAGTTGTTTTTTTATCCTTGGTTAAACCTGGAGAAAAAATAATAAAAACTGCCAGTAAAAGACCCAGGAATTTTTTCAAGGCCATCCTCCTTCCTTGAAATTAAAAATAAATATTATTATAACGAAATAAAAAAAGAAAAAGAAAACAAAACTTAATATTTACTCCATTTCAGTGATAGTGAATCATGAAGGTGAAATCTGTTACGGCGACGGTTCCCCTCCATCCGTGTCAAGACCCTCCCACCCTCCACCATGGGCTTCGGATGGAGGGGACTCGTCACCGCTCTTCTCCATTAGATCAGATGTTTCCTTCATCACGGAAATAGAAAAAAATATTTTCATAAAACTATGGATAGGAATATACACTTTTTATAGACTTAAACATCAATCAGGTTATTTTTCAGATTAAATTAACTATTTCAAGACATGTAATAAAACATAACAAGTTCTTGACAAATTTTCTTACATCATATATACTATCAAAAAAAGCATTGATTGCAGGACGTGTAATTCTTTTCGAAAAAAAGGAGGCTGAGATGATTACTATTGGACATAGAATAAGGGAGCTAAGGGTGAAAGTCGGAATGAGCCAACAAAGACTCGCTGAAATATTGGGTGTTTCACGTCCAACAATCTCTCAAATAGAGAATGATGAAAGAAAAATTTTCGCAGATGAATTAATTAAGCTTTCAGAAGCATTTAACATCTCTGTCGACAATCTATTAAATATAGAAAAATCCCCTCTGATAATTTTGGATGAAGGTAAAAAAAAGAAAAAAACAAGCCAAATGATTAGAATAAACGTTCCTCAAAAAAATGTTGACAAATTCAAAGAAGTACTTCTTTACATACTCAATAAAATAGGCTCGAGGCCCAATGTGGGTGAGACTGTCATTTATAAGCTTCTCTACTTTATTGATTTTGATTTCTATGAAAAATATGAAGATCAATTAATCGGAGCCACATACATAAAGAATCGCTTCGGACCAACTCCAATAGAGTTTCAAAAAATTGTCGAGAGAATGATTAAAAAAGAAGAAATAACAAAAATTGAAAATGAATATTTCAAATATCCACAAACCAAGTATCTACCTCTCAGAAAAGCTGACCTTTCTAAATTGAGAGCCAATGAAATAGAGACAATCGACGATGTGCTCAAAAAGCTTTCTGATATGAGCGCCACCCAAATAAGTGAATATTCCCACAATGATGTCCCCTGGCTCACAACAGATGATGGAAAAGCTATCGAGTATGAATCTGTTTTCTACAGAACACCAGAGTACTCAGTGAGAGAATATGCCTAAGATTTTTAATAAGATAACATCCCTTCCGGAGTTTGAAAAAGATCTTAAAAAGCTTAGTAAAAGATTTAAAACTCTTAATGAAGACTTAGATATTTTTATTCAAACACAATTAAATCTCTATCATAAACAAAAAATTGATAACAAAGGAATTTTTCAAATATCGGGGTTAAGTATCGAAAATCCAAAAATCTTTAAAGCAAAGAAATTTGCCAGCCGCTCTCTGAAAGGTAAAGGTGCGCAATCTGGGATAAGGGTAATTTATGCCTACTTCGACGAAGAAGACAGAATTGAATTCATTGAATTGTATTATAAAGGCAATAAAGAAATCGAAGACAGAGAAAGAATTTTAAAATATTATAAAGACTAAAAAGAGAAGTTAAATAAAGCCTATTGAGCTGAAAAGTGCGAATTCACAGGCAAATCCGTATAATAGGCTTGCTGCTCACTTTTATCTTTTTTGGAACGTTTATTCATGGATTAGGGGCTGGCAATCGATTAAAAATGGAAACCAAGATCTACCTCGTTCCTGTCGGAAATATCGAGAGCTGGGTGCTCGAGGCTTTGGAGAAAGGGCTGAGGGAAACATTCAACTCTAATGTGGAAATCTTCCGGAAGATGGAGCTTGCCCAGGAAGCCTTCAACTCGGAGCGTAATCAATATTTTTGTCCTCAAATAATGAACAGTTTCCGGATTTTTATCGAACCAGGCAAACAGGATAAAGTATTGGGAATAATCGATGAGGATCTCTATGTCCACGGCCTCAACTTCGTCTTCGGACAAGCGGAGTTAGGAGGACACTTCTCTCTCATCTCCCTGAGTCGGTTGCGCCAGAGCTTCTACGGACTTCCGGAGAATAAAAAGCTTTTTCTGGAGAGGACGAAAAAAGAGGCTGTGCATGAACTCGGGCATACGTTCGGGCTAGAGCACTGCCCGGATTCCAAGTGTGTGATGCATTTTTCCAACAGCCTGATGGATACGGACAGGAAAAGCGCCTCCTTCTGCTCCCGCTGCAAAAAATTACTTGATAAATTGACAAAAAACACAGATTAGAGCTCTCTTGCCTAAACTCACGCAGACATTTTTTAGGTGAACGAGTATATCAGAGGCATTTTAATAATCATACTTTTCACTTAAACTGGAATGCTTCGAAAACCTGAATAAAGTCAGTCCCTATCATTTTATCAGGCTTTCTGCCATCACTCATAGCGCAGGGAATCCACAGGGTTGGAGAGGGCTGCTTTGACTGCTTGAAAGCTTATGGTAGCTAAAGCAATGACAAAAACCAGAACAGAAGCCAATAAAAACACCCAGAGTCCGATGCCGATTCTGTAGGCGAAATTCTGCAGCCACTGTCTCATGGCAAAGTAAGCGATGGGCCAAGCAATGATATTGGCAATCAAAACCAGCCTGATGAACTGCTTGGAAAGCAAGATGACGATATTCGAAACAGTGGCGCCCAACACCTTTCGGATACCTATTTCTCTTGTCTTCTGAATGATAGAATACGAGGTCAAACCGAGCAGACCCAGACAGGCGATGAAAACAGCCAGCAACGCAAAATGGCTAAAAAAATGGCCCGTTATATTTTCCAGCCTGTACATGTCATCGATAACATCCGTATCCAGGAAAGAATACTCAAACGGAGCAGTTGGCGAGAATTCCTGGATTTTATTCCTTATAAAGCCGAGGGTTCCCGGAATATTATCAGGGTTTATCCTCAGTGAGATGACTCTGAATGATCGTCCCATACAGATGACCATCGGTCCGATCCTGCTGCGTAAAGACCAGAAATGAAAATCTTTGACCACTCCTGTGACCCGGCCCATCTTGCTGCCCCCTCTTTCAAGCTCAAACTGTTTTCCAACCGCTGTTTCCCATCCTAATGTCTTGACTGCAGTTTCGTTAAGAAGATAAGCGTACTTGACATCAGACTCAGAGCCCTCGCGGAAATTTCTTCCTTCCAGAAGTTCTATCTGGAACGTTTCCAAAAAATCGGCATCAGCATAAAACCAGTACATAAACAAGTTATCATCTTCCTTCATCCCTTCCCATCGAACAGTATTGTTTCCACCAGAGGTCATAAAATAATTTCCCGAGGCAGAAAGAATGTAAGGGTTTTTTAATAATTCGGCTTTGATATTTTCATAATTCGCACTCAGCTTATTATCAAAAAGCCTGATATTCAGGACATTGTCCTTGTTGTATCCCAGGTCTTTGCTTTTTACGAAATGGAGCTGACTGTAAATCACGATGGTGCTGATGATGAGGATGATGGACACTGAAAATTGAGAAACCACCAATATCCTCTTGATGAGAGAACTCTTTTGACCGGATTGGGAGGTGTCCTTCAATGATTCTATGGGGCGAATGGCAGAAGCGTAGAAGGCGGGGTAACTGCCTGAGATGATACCTACCAGTATCGCGATCCCAAAAACTCCGATGATATACGGCAAATTTTGAGCGTAATTGATACTGAAATCTATGTTCAAGAGTCTGATATAGACAGGGATCAAAAGCTCAACCAGACACAAAGCCAGAGGAAGGGCAATAAAAACCAGAAACACCGACTCTCCCAAGAACTGTCCGATGAGCTGAAAGCGATTGGCACCGATAACCTTTCTCATGCCCACTTCTCTTGCCCTGGCCGCAGACTGAGCAACCGCAAGGTTCATGAAATTTATACAGGCCAGAAGCAATATGACAACAGCAATCCCCGAGAGGACATAAATAAAAACCATGGCCCGGGGCGGAAGATGAGTTTCAGTGATTGGTCTTAGGAATAATGAATGCAGCAACTGAAAATCAGGCGTATCATCCGTTCTGAACTTTCGGCAAAACTCGATGGATCTATTGGGGAATTCGGATACCGCAAAATCCTTCCGGACCAGAACGTATGTTTCCCAATTGAAAGCTCCCCAACTCTCCAGGCAAGGCCATCCCATGACCCTATTGATCAGCTCAAAAGAAACCAGAAGGTCAAACTTGAAATCTGTGTTTCGGGGCAGATTCCTGGCAACAGCGGTGACTTTCAGGTCTATCCTGTTATCATAATTTAGCGTCTTACCTATGGGGTCCTCATCGCCAAAATACTTCTTTGCGGAATCTTCGGTAAGGACCACAGAGTACTTGTCCTCCAGCGCAGTTTCCGGATCGCCCTTGACCAGAGGAAAAGTGAACACCTTGAAAAAAGAGGGGTCAGCCAGGAAAACACTTCTTTCAACAAAGCTTCTCTCGCCATAGTTCACCGCCACAAAACCCGTCCTTGTCGCGCGGACAGTGTGGCTGATTCCAGGAAACTCATTCTTGAGCTCCGGAGCTAAGGGAGCAGGTACTCTATCAGATGTTTCTGTCCTCCCCTCGATTTTCTCAACCCTCATCAACCTGTAAATCTGATCGCGTTTCTCATGGAATCTTTCGTAGCTGAACTGGTTCTGTATCAAGGCTAGGATCAGGAAAAAACAAGCCATGCCCACCGCAAGTCCCATCACATTGACCAGGGAGAAAAACTTATGTCTGCGCAGGTTTCTTAAAGCGATTTTGAGGTAATTCTTAAACATCCCAACCCTCCTCTATTTATGATAAACACTCTGTCTCTTTAAATACATTCATATTGAAACACTCCATAAGCAATCTTTCCTATGAGATTGCCACGCTGCGCTCGCAATGACAATCTATTCTTA
>JAOUKO010000393.1 GCA_029882525.1 Candidatus Aminicenantota bacterium
CCAGCAGGACAAGGGGAGAAAGGATTATAATCAGGAGAAGGAAAACCAGCCAGATGAGGACAAAAGGAAGCCAGAGTCTGAGTTTGGTCCTTCCGCTCTCGATTATGCGGAGTCTCATCCAGAGTGGTGGCAGCATCATCCTTTTAACCTCTCCAGAGCTTTCTCAAAGGTCAGTTCTCCCTGTTCCAGCTTGGCAAGGATCTCTCCTCTGGAAGGGGGCGGGTTGACCTCCACGAAATTCAACTGAAGGGCGATCCGGTTGAGCCTGTTCTTCACCGTCGGGTAGCTGATGCCGAACAGCTCCTCCATGTCCTTGATGGAGCCGTGACTGCGGATAAAGGCGATCACGAAAATCTGGTCCTCCATGGTCAAGCGAGCGAGGGGAGGAAGCTCGAAGCTCCCCTCAACGGCAATGTCCTTGTCCGCAAGCCTCACTTTCTCCACAGTGAGTAGAGAGCCTCTGGTGAGCTTTGTCAATTCCTGCCAGTCCTTTGTCATTTTCAATCCTCACATTAATTTTCTTTATATAATATA
The DNA here is from genome assembly GCA_029882525.1 of Candidatus Aminicenantota bacterium. Taxonomy (GTDB): domain Bacteria; phylum Acidobacteriota; class Aminicenantia; order Aminicenantales; family Aminicenantaceae; genus SOIA01. The sequence goes on from JAOUKO010000393.1 coordinate 535, forward strand.
GTCAATAAAATTAAATTAGTCAAGTAATAAATTAATATTATTGATATTATTTGCAATATTTATTAATAAATTTAATTTTTAGAAAAAAAAGCCAGAAGATGGGAATGCTTAAAAAAGGGGCCAGGCCCCTTTTGGCCCCTTTGTTTGGCCAAAGTGACGGGAGAATTGGAGAAAAAAATCCCATCGTGTCATTGCGGGCGCAGCGTGGCAAACTTTTAGATAAAAAAATGAGCAAGGCCTGATTTACTGTCATTAAATTCATTCTGCATCCGGGCAACCTTTTTGAACACAGTCCCATCTATATCTACTGAAGGAGATTAAATCAGATGCTCTCCACCCTGAGTGCAGAAGCCATGCAAGGTTTGAATAGCAGAGTGACTGTCCAATTTGTTAAAATGGGGCTGAAGCTGGCTGGTGTTATCATGGCTCCTGAAGAAAACACGAAAAAAAATGGGGATGGCCAGGATGTATATCTCCTGGAAGGTCTGATTAAGCGAAGCTGCGCCGGAGAGGCCGAGGCCATGGAGGCCATTTATGATCGGTTCAACCGGCCTTTGTTCAACCTGATCTATCGCTACACCTCAAACAGAGAGGTCGCCGAGGACCTGCTACAGGATGTCTTTATCAAGATATTCACCAAACTCCATGAGCTTCGCAAAACAGAGACTTTTGTCGGCTGGATGTACCGGATCGCAGTCAATACCTGTTTTGGTTATCTGCGCGAGACCAGGGGCCAGGTTCAACGGACCGTGGCCTTGAACGGTGTGAAGACAGGAGTCGGTGGAGACACTGGACAATCAAGCGATAGATTCCTAAAAAAAGCGCTGGATGATGCCATACAGAGCCTGCCGGGGAGGATGAGGACCGTTTTCCTGCTCCATGACGTGCAGGGCTTCAAGCACGAGGAGATCGCCCCGATGCTGGGGTGTTCGGTGGGCACATCCAAGTCACAGCTCTTCAAGGCGCGGATGAGGATCCGCGAACGCCTTAAGGAGAAAAAGGTGATATAGGGAGAAGAGAGATGAAATGCGCAAAAGCCAAAAGATTGATCTCTGATTATATAGACAAAGGATTGAACGACCGTCAGGATGTTCGCCTTGAGAGACATCTCCAAAAATGCCCGGATTGCAGGAAGGTTTTAGAGGATCTGCAGCAGATTGCCGCCGGTTCCAGGGAGTTGGAGGAAGTGGTTCCTTCTCAACAAACATGGCACAAGCTAAAAGCCAGGTTGATACCCGAGGAACAGAAAGTCCTTGCCTTCCAGCCGGAGAAAAGAGCGAGGTTCCGGCTCATTTTCTTCCCGCCCAGGCTCAAGTACGCCTTGAGCGCTGCCCTGGTACTGGCGTTTGTTACAGGCGCTGTGATGCTAGGCCTGAAGTTCAAGGGCGGGGTGGATATTCTGGGCAAAAAAGACCCGAAGAGCTACATTCTGGCTAAACTGGATGAGGCTGAGCGTCATTATAAAAAAGCGATCAAAGCTCTTTGGGAGGCGGTCTCTGCCCAGGAGGAAAGCATGACTCTTGAGATAGCCGAGGTTTTCAGGAAGAACCTGATGATCATCGATGCTTCCATAATCGCCTGCCGGCAGACCGTTCTCCAGGAACCGGAAAACATGGATGCCAGGAGTTTTCTGCTGGCTGCTTACAGGGAAAAGGTGGATTTCCTCCAGGAAATGATGGAGGTTGGGAGGCCGCCTTCCCAGAAAAAAGAGAACAGGATCATTTAAATGAATAAAAAAAGGAGGTTTAAGATGGGGGCAAAGAAAACAGCGAAATGGATGGCCGTACTGGCATGCCTGTTATTTTTCGTCGGCGTGGCTCCCATTCTGGGAGCAGCCAAGGAGAAGTATGAGGAGAAGTTTTCCAAGACAGTCAGCCTGGCTAAGGATGGTGAGGTTACCATAGAAAACGTATCTGGCAGTGTAGAGGTGAAAACCTGGGATAAAGGTGAGGTGAAGATCGATGCCACCAAGGTTTCCAGCGCCTCTACCCTCTCCAGAGCAAAGGAGAATGCGGCAAAGGTCGAAATCATCGTCGAGAAGGAAGGCAACACCCTGAATATCGGGACGGAATATCCCGAGAGAAGAGAAAGACATTGGGGTGAAAATTCTCTCAATGTC